>JAYPXD010000009.1:5641-7472 GCA_038135395.1 Alphaproteobacteria bacterium
ACTTCCTCGAATATACCACAGAGATCGTTGCCGCACATGTTTCGAACAACACCGTTCCTGTTGCCGACCTCTCTGATTTGATTCTACAAGTTTATCGCACCTTGTCGTCTGTTGACACTGGCGTTGCCCCGACCCAAGAGCGACCTGACCCTGCAGTGCCAGTCAAAAAGTCTGTTACCCAAGACTACATTGTGTGTCTGGAAGACGGCAAAAAGCTAAAAATGCTGAAGCGGCACCTGAAAACTGCGTATAATATGACGCCCGAGGACTATCGGGAGCGTTGGGGCTTGCCGCCGGACTACCCGATGGTTGCTCCCAGCTATGCGACACAGCGCTCTGACCTAGCCAAAAAGATCGGCCTGGGAACGCGCGCTCGCCGGGGCGCATCTGAGTAAAGCCAGCCATCTGGCAACGGTTTTGTGACAGCGGTTGCAGCCAGTCGGTTGCAGCCGCTTATTTTTTCGAGTACCCGAAAAGAAACGCATGATGATATCGTAGGCGTGAACTGCCAAAAATGCCGGCAGATATAAAAGGGAGAATGGGTTGACGTGTAGAAAGCCGAGGCGATGCCGCTAGCACTGCGACGCGCAATCCGGCGCGGCCGGGCGCTGCGACGGTTGCGGCCGCCAAAAGCGGCGACAGTCAGATTCGCGGCCTTGCCGTTTATCGGCCGCCGGCCGGCGACGATCCGTGTCGAAGCGGGCAAGGATCGTCAGGTTCGCTTGACCGCTGGCCCCTTGGAATTGCGGCTGGCCGAAGGTCCCGAAGAATTGGCTACGGCCCAACGGCTGCGCTATGAGGTATTCTATACCGAGCGTGGTGCCGTGCCGACGCCAGAAATGCACGCGGCCAAGCGGGACTTCGACGCGTTCGATGAAAGCTGCGACCATCTGATCGTGCTCGATACCGAGGCCGACCCCGAAAACCCGCCCATTGTCGGAACGTACCGGCTGCTGCGGCGAGACATGGCGGCTAAGATCGGCAAGTTCTATACCCAGGACGAGTTCAGCATTCGTCGGTTGCTGCGTGGCAAGCAGCAGGTCTTGGAACTCGGCCGATCATGCGTCGCGATGGAATACCGTCGCGCATTGACAATGAACCTGTTGTGGCGCGGCCTTGGCCTCTATGCTCATGTGCATGACATTAAGCTGATGTTCGGTTGCGCAAGTTTTCACGGCATCGACCCGCAGGCAATCGGCGTTGAACTCAGCTATCTGCGCCATTACCATCTGGCTCCCCTGCGCCTCAGACCAAAAGCGCGCCGCAAACGTTATGTCAATATGAACTGGCATGAGCCGGGCTCATACGATCCCAAAGCGGCCCGGGCGGCCTTGCCGCCATTAATTAAAGGTTACCTTCGCATGGGCGGTATGATCGGCGACGGCGCTGTGATTGACGAGCAATTCAATACGATTGATGTCTGTGTCGTTGTCCGTCCGGATCGGTTGGCCGGGCCGGTGGCACGTCAATTTTCTGTCCTGGGCAAAGACGGCCCGGTCAAATCTTGATCGCTGGCGGGAGTGCGACGGATGAATGACCTGTTAGGGCCCGCTCTGATCAGAAATATACGCGCTGCGGTCCGCATGACCCTGTACCTGCTGTTCACGCTCGCCCTGATCCCGGTACAGGCCGTTGCGGTATCGATGCGGTTGCGCCTGCGCGAGTCACTCCCGGTTTTCTATCATAACGTTTGCTGCCGGCTTTGGGGCATGACGGTCGTCGTAAATGGGCAACTGGCGCAAGACCGACCATTGTTGCTAATCTCCAACCACACATCCTACCTGGATATTCCCGTTCTTTCCACGATTGGCGCGCTGAGCTTCGTTGCCAA
>JAYPXD010000009.1:7482-8454 GCA_038135395.1 Alphaproteobacteria bacterium
GAGCGAGGTTGCGGGCTGGCCATTTTTTGGTTTGCTTGCCAAATTGCAACGTACGGTTTTTGTCGACCGGCGCCGTGCAAGCACTGCCAAGCAACGCGACGCCATCAGTGAGCGATTGGCGGAAGGCAGCCGTCTCGTGCTGTTCGCCGAAGGCACCAGCAGCGACGGCAACCGCGTGCTGCCCTTCAAGAGCGCCTTGTTCAGCGTTGCGGAACGAGCAGAGGCGGAAGAGCCGCTGATGCTCCAACCAATGTCCATTGCCTTTACCCATTTGAACGGAATACCGATCGGACACGCGCTGCGACCACATTTTGCCTGGTATGGCGATATGGCGTTGGGCGGGCATCTCTGGACCTTTGCAGGACTGGGCCGCACGCGAATTGAAGTCAGGCTGATGCCTCTCGTTCCCGCCAATGCGTTCCGCAACCGCCGAGAACTGTCCCGGTTCATGCAAGATCAGGTACAAAACGCAGTCGCAGCCTCGATCAGCGGACGGGACACCGACTTGACACCCGACGCTGTAGCGCTAGGGTCCGCCCCGAAAGCGGCCTAAGCTGCCGATTTCTGCATCACTAATGGAAAAATGCGGCTGTGACCGGATTCCCGCCTGACCTTTCTCATCCTTCCAGTTCTGCAGGGCGCAAGGTGTTTATTCGCACCTATGGTTGCCAAATGAACGTCTATGATTCGCGCAGAATGGCAGATGCACTGGCGACTGTGGGGTATGTTGGAACCGACAACGCCGCCGAGGCCGACTGTATTATCCTGAACACCTGCCATATCCGGGAAAAAGCCGCGGAAAAGGTATACTCAGAGCTGGGAAGGGTCCGCGCATTGCAGGCCACCCGTCGGGAGGAAGGCAAAGACATTCTGGTTGCGGTCGCCGGGTGCGTAGCCCAGGCGGAAGGCGAGGAAATGGTGCGCCGCGCACCGGTTGTGGATCTGGTGATCGGCCCGCAAGCCTACCACCAT
>JAYPXD010000009.1:8464-11450 GCA_038135395.1 Alphaproteobacteria bacterium
CCGAAACTGATGGCGCAAGCCGAAGCCGCACGGGCCACCCCCCGCGGCAGGGCCGGTATCGTCGCGACGGATTTTCCGGCTGAGAGCAAGTTTGATTATTTGCCCGACGAGGTTACGCCCGCCGGCGTAAGCGCGTTCCTAACCGTGCAGGAAGGTTGCGATAAATTCTGCACGTTCTGCGTCGTGCCCTACACGCGCGGCGCTGAATACTCTCGCCCGGCTGCGGAAGTTTTGGCCGAAGCCGGGCGTCTGGTTGCGGCCGGGGCCAAAGAGATCACATTGTTGGGCCAAAACGTTAACGCTTACCACGGTGACGCTCCCGGCAATGGCGAGTGGGGTTTTGGCCGGCTGGTCCGAGAGATGGCGGCGATCGATGGACTGCATCGCATCCGCTACACGACCAGCCATCCTCGGGATATGGATGACGATCTGATCCAGGCGCATGGCGAGGTCCCCGCGCTGATGCCGTTCCTGCATCTGCCGGTGCAATCGGGCAGCGACCCGATATTGCGTGCGATGAACCGCAAACATACTGCCGACGACTATCGCCGCATTGTCGAAAAATTACGAACTGCACGACCGGATATCGCCATGGCCAGCGACTTCATCGTCGGCTTCCCTGGCGAGAGCGACGCCCATTTCACGGACACCATGCGACTGGTCCGGGACATCGACTATGCTCAAGCCTATTCCTTCAAATATTCCGCCCGGCCCGGAACTCCGGCCGCGACATCCGACGATCAGGTGCCTGAGGACGTGAAAATCGAACGTTTGTCCGAATTACAGACTCTGCTGGCGGAGCAACAAACCAAATTCAACCAAAAGTTTGTCGGCCAACGGATCCCCGTGCTTTTTGACCGGCCGGGCCGCCTGGCAGGACAATTGGCGGGACGTTCGCCCTGGCAACAGGCGGTGCACGCGACAGCGCCTGCTGGCTGGCAGGGCAAGATCGTTGAGATCGCTGTTGCCAATGCAGGCCCTCGCGGGCTGTCCGCCGACGAAAGCGCAGCCGCTTGAGCATCGGTGAAATCAAAAGGGTCCTGACGTTTGCCGACAATCGGCTGGCCCAACAACTCTACGGCGAGTTCGATCAGCATCTTGCGATGGTGCAAGAGGCGTTGCGCGTGCAGCTGCGCTCTCGCGGCAACCGCGTTGAGGTGATCGGTCCCGAAGGAGCGGTTGAACAGGCGGTTGAGGCCTTGCGCTCGCTCTATCGCCTGTCCGAACAGGGAGAAGTGGTGGATACCGGCGCCGTCAGGGCTGCGTTGCGCTTCACCACGACCGGCAATGCGCGGGTTGAGTTGTCCGCAACGGACGTGATGATCACAACCCGTAAGCGCAAGATCCAGCCAAGGACACCGGCGCAGGCAGACTATATCCGTAAAGTCCGCGCTCACAAGCTGACCTTCGCCCTCGGCCCCGCCGGCACCGGCAAAACCTATCTGGCGGTTGCCGCCGCAGTGGCCGCCATGGCGGCGGGAGAAGTCGAGCGGTTGGTGTTGTCGCGCCCGGCTGTAGAGGCCGGCGAACGCATCGGCTTTTTGCCGGGGGACATGAAGGAAAAGGTCGATCCTTATTTGCGACCGCTCTATGACGCCCTCGGCGACATGCTGCCCGGCGACCTGGTGCAACGGCAGATCGACGCCGGCTCGATTGAGATCGCGCCGCTCGCCTTTATGCGTGGCCGCACATTGGCGCATGCTTTTGTCATCCTCGATGAAGCGCAGAACACCTCGCCACAGCAAATGATGATGTTTTTGACCCGGTTCGGCGAAGGCGCGCGGATGGTGGTTTGCGGCGACCCGGACCAGGTTGATCTGCCGCCGACGTCGGTATCCGGATTGATCGATGCCGTCCGGCGGCTGGAGGATGTGCCGGAAGTTGCTGTCCAGCGCTTCACCGCCGCCGATGTGGTGCGCGACCCATTGGTCGCCCGGATTGTCATGGCGTACGCGAAACCTGCAACGCTGCCGCCTTGGCCGCACCACACCGTTGAGGGCCCGCGCACGGCCGACGCCGGCATCGGTGGCAAAAGGTCGCTGGAGGTCGAACTCGCCATCGACAGTTCCGATTGGGTTGAGCGCCTGCCAGGGGTAGAGGCGCGGGTGGAACAGGCGGCACAAGCCGCCTGGAGCTCCGTCGCTGACCAAATCGGTGAGGATGCATTGGTCTCCATTCTGTTGGCGGATGATCCGACTTTGGCCGACCTCAACAAGCGGTTCCGCGGCATCGACAAACCGACCAACGTTCTGTCATTCGAGCCGGAAGGCGATTTTCCCGACGCCAGTGACGAACCGCGTCATATCGGTGACATAGCAATCGCCTATGAAACAGTCGCACGCGAGGCCATCGATCAAGACAAGACGTTGGAGCACCACCTTTGTCATATGATTGTCCACGGCATCTTGCATCTTTTGGGGTATGATCACCAAGTGACCGACGAACAACGCAGAATGGAAGCTCTTGAACGCACAATCCTTACCGAACTTGGCGTGCCCGATCCGTACGATACGGACACCGAGTAAGGTAAGATCGAATTGTACGCAGCACTGACAATGACCGACGACCCTTCGCCTAGCACCACTCCATCAGCCGCACCGCAGCTGATGGAGAATACAACAGCACTCCGCAACACCTCGAGCGCAACCACCGACGCTGCTAGCACTGATCCAGGCGCGCAGGACGGCAACCAATCTGCAGCAAACGGTACTTCCCGCACGCCACCGCGGCGTTCCGTCTGGAGGGACATCTGGCGCCTGTTGCGGCGACCGCGGACCAGCGGCGAAGGCTCATTGCGCAACGCTTTAGAAGAGTTGGCTGAGCGGCACGAAGAAGACGACGAACCGATCAATCCGACCGAACACCTGATCCTCGAAAACACGTTGCGCCTGCGCGGGCAATCGGTTGAAGACGTCATGTCTCCAAGGGCCGATATCGTGGCGCTGGACGTCAATACGCCGCTGGCCGACGTTGTCCAGATGATGAG
>JAYPXD010000009.1:11460-16511 GCA_038135395.1 Alphaproteobacteria bacterium
CCCACCATTCGCGCATGCCGGTCTATGAAGGCGACCTCGACCACACAATCGGCTTGGTGCACGTGAAGGATATCCTGCCGGCGGTGGCAAGGGCGGGGGAAAATCCGTCTCTGCGCTCATTGCTGCGTCCGGCGATGATCGTTGCGCCTTCCATGCGAGTGCTCGACCTGCTGCTGCGAATGCGCCTGGAGCGAACGCACATGGCGCTGGTCGTCGACGAATTCGGCGGCATCGATGGCCTGGTCACCATTGAAGACCTGGTCGAGCAGATCGTCGGCGACATTGAGGACGAGCACGAAATCGCGACGGACACCACACTGGAGTGGCGACCGGACGGCACCCTCATCGCGGATGCCCGCGTCCTGGTGGAGGATTTTGAGGAAGAAGTCGGCAACCTTCTGGAAGACGAAGAGCGGGACAATATCGATACGCTCGGCGGACTGGTTTTCAATCTTGTGGGCCGGGTTCCTGGTCGGGGCGAAATCGTCATTCACCCATCAGGCGTCGAGTTCGAGATTTTGGATGGCGACCCCCGTCGCCTGAAACGCCTGCGAATTCGCAATCTGCCGCCACGCCGCGTTGCCGAAGCCGTCGGCGAGATTTAGGCGCTTCACTCAATGATGCAGCGGCATGCGGTCTTTGCCCGGATTTCTCAATTGCCGTATTTTATCCGTTTTGTCTGCGCCGCCTAAGTCGGGGCGGGCGGCGCCTGGGCGTTGCCGCCCGATGCCAATCCCGCGGCATTGGTGCTTTACCATGCCGGCATCCTCTTATTGCTGGAAACCGCCCGCCACAAACGCGCAGGCTTCGGCCTCGGCTGGGCCGGCGGGTTTGGGTTTCATTTTATTGGGCTCGCCTGGGTGGGCGAGGCTTTTCTGGTCGATGCCGCCCAATTCGGCTGGATGCGTCCGTTCGCAATGGCAGGCCTGCCCGCATTGCTCGCACTATTCCCCGGGCTTGCATGTGGTCTCTGGATCTATTTTGCCCGGCGCCCGGCGCCAGTGCGCATCGCGCTTTATGCTGCGCTCTTCATGGGCGCAGAGTGGCTGCGAGGCAACATCCTGACGGGGTTTCCATGGAATCTCCCCATCCAGGCCTGGGACAGGTATCTGGGCGTCCTTCAAGCCGTCTCCTACATCGGACCTTATGGCGTCTCGTTGCTGACCGTCCTGGCGGCCTGCTCAATGGCAGCGATTGTTCTCACCGATCGGCGGACCGCATCCGTCACGATCGGTCTGTGTAGCCTGCCCCTGGCCGTGACCGCGATCCTGGGCAGTTGGGTGCTAGCGGAAGCGCCGGCGGTTTCGCCGACTGTCCCGGGGATCAAGCTCAGGCTGGTGCAACCAAACGTACCGCAAACCGAAAAGTGGCTGCCGGAACTCCGAAGCGCTCACTTCAATCAATTGTTCGCGCTCAGCGCTGACGCCGGGTCCAGAGGGGTGACGCACATCATCTGGCCAGAGGCGGCAACGCCATTCCTGCTGTTAGAATCTCAAACGGCCTTGGATGCCATCGCCAGCATCGTGCCGAAAAACGGCGCGCTGATTACCGGCACTCCAAGGCGGTCGGAGAGTTCCGGAAGCAGCGCAACCTACAATTCAATTGCCGTTATCGACGGCAAAGGAACGGCAACGGCCCTATACGACAAACGTCATCTTGTGCCATTCGGAGAATACGTACCCCTGCGGACCTGGATACCCGCAGACCGATTGGCGCCAGGACGCGGAGATTTTGTCGCAGGCCACGATGCCGGAATGCTTGCCGTGCCTGGTGCGCCCGATGTCCGGCCATTGATTTGTTATGAGGCGATTTTTCCAGGTCTGGCAGCCAGCGTCCACTCTCCTGGAAGCTGGCTCTTGAACGCAACCAATGATGCTTGGTTCGGCGCAAGCGCGGGTCCGTCACAACATCTGTCTATCGTTCGTCTCAGAGCAATTGAACGGCGTATGTCTATGATACGCGTAGCTAATACAGGGATATCAGCGGTAATAGACCCTTACGGACGTATTATCGCAAAAATTAAACTCAACACTGTAGGAACACTGGATACGCCCCTTCCCCAAAATTTTTCACGCCAATCAATCTTCTCTAAGTTCGGAAACGCATTCTTTTTTGTTGTTATGTCTGCTGTGGCAGCAGCCGCGTGTTTGTTCCGCGGGAGGAGTCCAATTAAGTATTTACTACAACTAAGATTAGTTAATACACTTATATACACATTGGATTTGTGCCTTAGTTTTTCCGCTAGGCGATGGCATACTAAGGTTTTAGAGATAGTAAATAGATGACGTTACAGTCCATGCATGCAACGTGATTGCTGGCGCTATGGTGAAACGTTGTGTGTAAACGGCCTTGAAAATTCGGGTTTACCGGGTGCATGGGTAGGCGAAGAGGAACAATTGATGCGTGCTGCAATGACTTCTGCAAGCAAGTATGATGCTGAAGACGGCATGGACCTAGCCAGCCGGCTTACAATGCGCAGCGTTACCATCAACGGTCGTCGTACGACAATGCGGCTGGAACCGAGTATGTGGAACGCGCTGCGTCGGATCGCTGAAACGAACAGCATGACCGTCAATCAGCTGTGTTCCAAGATCGACAGCTCTCGCGGCGAAATGTCGATGACCGCTGCGGTACGGTCGTATATCGTTTCTTATTTGCAGCAGATGCCTACTCAACCGCGGCCCGGAAACCCGGAAAACGGTATTGATTCGATCCTCCAAAACATGGGGCAGCATTACGCTAAGGCTGAGGTCCTGCGGGTACGGTTCGAACGCGCGCAGGATTATTTGGTCAAGGTCGTGTTGCACTCCGCAGTGTTGGACCGCAGCGAAGATGGTCCACTCGCAGAAATTTTCAAAGAATGGACCCGCAGGCGTGATCAACTGCAGTGCCTTCCGCGGATTACGGAGTTAAGCGCCCGTCTGCTGCGCAAATCTGCCCAGGAAACTATGCTGAGCGTCGTTGACCTGGCCGCTGGCGGTGCCATCGTTCAGCCGCACCAGGACCCCGTCATGTCTTGGAACGTTAACGGATCGAACCATCGGCCGCATTCTTTGCTGCGCGCCGCATTCCAGCAGGATATGCTGGCGGTTGAGCAGCAGGCGGAACCGATGTTTCAGGTAAACCAGATTTGCCTGAATAGTGTCGAGCAGGTCTACAAGCGACTGTTGCTGCCGCTGTCGGACGACGGTACGGATGTCACACGGGTTTTGGTTGCTGCGAAATCATATACCCGCGAAAATCGCACTGAAGGTTGACATCCCCCACCAAGTTTGTGTAGGAACCGCGCTTCCAACGAGTCCACCAAGTAAAGGAACGGGCCACCAATGGCACGCCGCTGCGATATTACCGGTAAAGGTATGATGACGGGCAATAAAGTCAGTCACGCCATGAACAAAACCCGCCGGCGTTTTTTGCCGAACGTTCAAAACACCCGCGTGATGAGCGATATTTTGGGTGAATGGGTGCGCCTGTGCGTTACGACCCATGGCCTCCGGACGATTGAGCATAACGGCGGTCTGGACGGATTTCTCCTGAGCACGCCAAACAGCAAGCTGCCGCTGGAAGCTCGCAAGGTCAAACGCCGCATTGAGCGCGCGCAAGCGAAAGCTGCCGGCCAGGAAGCTGCGGCAGAAGCGTAGGCGCCTAGAGGATCAGAACACGAAAGCGCCAGAGCCCTTGTTGGGCTCTGGCGCTGTGGGCAATTGGGTGTATCCAAATTATGTACCGCCAGGAACATCTTACCTCGCCCCAAACAGTTCTGGCTCTGCACGCGGCACTCCGAGCCACCAATTGCAGGCGGTCCGAGCCATCACTATCTGCTGTAGCAATAGCACGCCTCATTAAAGAACAAAGGCCTACGACGATGGCTGCCCCAGACCCGCTATTTTCGCCTGGATATTTCGCCAATCCCTATCCCACTTTGGCGGCACTGCGGGCTCAAGGGCCGGTGTTTCAAAAGCCGCAATTGGGCTACATGCTTTTCCAACATGCCGATGTGCGCGGACTGGCGCGCTGCCCTCACCTGTCCAAGGCTCTGCTGGAGCAGGCGCGTATCGAGGGCCTGCCAGAAGAGGCCCAGCGCTTGGCCAAGCCGGTACTGGAACGGGCCAAATTCAGCATGCTGCAGACAGATCCGCCGACGCACACCCGCCTACGCAGCCAAGCGACAAAGGCATTCACCACTCGCGCAGCGGAGGCGATGCGACCCAGGATTGAGGCGCTCGCGGATGCATTGCTGGATGCGATGGCCGAAACCGGCGGCATGGACGTGGTGCGTGACTTCGCATTCCCCCTGCCTGCGGCCGTTATTATGGAGCTGCTGGGCGTGCCGGCCGCCGACCGCGACCGACTCAAGCAATGGACTGCCGACGCTGTCACCTTTCTGGGCGCGCTGCGCACATCGGCCGATCCTGTCGCCGTGGCGCGAAAGGGTGCAGAAGGCAACGAAGCGCTTCGCGCCTATGCCGCAGATCTGATCGAAAAGAAACGTGGCAACCCACAACCCGATTTCATCAGCCAGTTGGTACAGGTACAGCAAGCAGAAGACGGGCGGATGAACGTGGATGAAGTCATCTCACAGTCGGTGCTGCTGCTGGCGGCGGGGCACGAGACCACCACCAACCTGATCGCCAACGGCCTGCTGGCGTTCCTTCGGCATCCCGAGCAATGGCGGGCACTGTGCGCCGACCCCAGTCTGGCGCGTGGCGCTGTCGACGAGGTGCTGCGCTATGACCCGCCCGTGCAGTTGACCGCCCGGGTCACGACCGAACCCATGGAGATTGGCGGGGGCGCCATTCCCGCCGGCAGTCGCATTGTCACCATGCTGGGCGCAGCGAACCGCGATCCGGAACATTTTCCTGAGCCGGAGCGGTTCGATATCCGCCGTGGCGCCGACGATCATGTGAGCTTCGGCTTCGACCGGCACCTTTGCCTTGGGGCGCATCTGGCACGGATCGAGGGCGAAATTGCCTTTCGCCGATTCGCCGAGCGCTTTCCCGACCTGCGGCTTGCGGACGGCGCGGCGCTGGAATACCAGGCAAACCCAACCT
>JAYPXD010000009.1:16521-16832 GCA_038135395.1 Alphaproteobacteria bacterium
TCCGGGCACTCAAGGCCCTGCCAGTTACGTTCTAATCGCGGAATACCCGCCGCCTGACGCAAATGACGGTTGACCCTGGGGACTGGTTTCGGCTGTTCTGGTCCTGACTGAACACGACAAAAACCGAGGATCTCCCCATGGGCTTCAACCTTGCCGCTCACGTCCGCACCGGCTTGCCGAACCCGGCGCCGGCGCCGTTCAAGGGCTTTGCGCCCTACTATTTTATCGGTGGCAATAATGCCGGCGAGGCCCTGCCGATCCCCGAGTTGATCGACGCGGCGACCAGGGCCCGGGAGAAAGAATGCCGCAAA
>JAYPXD010000009.1:16842-25761 GCA_038135395.1 Alphaproteobacteria bacterium
GCTGGTAAAGCGGTTGAAAAGCTGGTGCCAGATGGACGTCACGGCCGACAATATTTTGGTGACTTCCGGCTCGCTACAAGCGTTGGACCTGGTGCATCAGGTCCTGTTGGACCCGGGCGATGTCGTCGTCGTCGAGGGCGGCACGTATGGCGGCACTATGAGCCGCCTGAAGGACAGCAAGGCCGAGTATGTCGGCGTCGCCATGGATGACGACGGCATTATTCCCGCCGAATTGGAAAAAGTGCTGGCGCAAATCAAAGCCCAGGGCAAGCGCTGCAAATACGTCTACACAATCCCGACGGTACAAAACCCGACCGGCACGATCATGAGCCTGGAGCGCCGGCACGCGCTGCTGGAGATCACCCGCAAGCATGACCTAATGATTTTCGAGGACGATTGCTATGCCGACCTGATCTGGACCGGCAAACGCCCGCCGTCGATCTACTCGCTGGATACCGAAGGCCGGGTGGTTTATTGCGGCAGTTTCTCCAAGTCCATCGCCCCGGCGCTGCGCGTTGGCTACCTGGTGGCGAAGTGGGAGTTCATCGCGCAGGCGTTGCCTTGCAAGACCGATGCCGGCAGCGGCGCCTTGGAACAGACGACGCTGGCGATGTTCTGTGAGCAACACTTCGACGCGCACGTGGCCAAGCTGACAGCGCTGTTCAAGCAAAAATGCGACGCGATCCAGGATGCGCTACACGAGAGCTTTGGCACGGCCGCCGAATTCCGCCCGCCGGAAGGCGGTATTTTCATTTGGGTCACGGTGCCGGCAGAGGTGGATACCACCAAGCTGGCGCAGGCCGCCGCCGCTGCCGGCGTGGCGATCAATCCGGGCCGCGAGTGGGTTGCTGACCCGGAAACCGGCAAGCATTCGTTCCGCCTGTGCTTTGGCCAGCCCAGTTTCGAGCAGATCAAAACGGGCGTCGCCAAGCTGGCGGAAGTCTGCCACCGCGAGTTCGGCGTACCGCTGCGATCCGGCAATATCGAACGAGGCTAAAGCATCGTCCGATCAAATGGGGGCATTTTGATCGGACGATGCTCTAGGGAGGCGCTGCGCGCGCCCCCCTGCTTTGTCCGCCGGTTACGTCTTTAACTGGTAGTCCTTCGGCGTTTCGCGCACACGGAACGCGAATGGCTCGCCCCAGTCGGTCGGATAGTCGACCAAGGCGCCCGGCTCTTCACACGTCGCGACCAAGTCCAGCGCGGCGCGCAGAATTGCAGCCTGCGTTGCGCCGTCGTCCGGCCGCCCGAAGGAATTGCCCATCGGATGGTTGATGAACAGCGAACGCGGCGGCTTAACCAATGCCGTCAGGTCACGGCCGGTGGACACACACACGGTCGGGATTCCCGCGGCTTCAACAACTCGACAAACCAGACCCACGGTTTGGTGATCGAGCGGTCAAGCAGGTACCGCGACCAGGACATCGACGCCATCGGCCTTGAGCTGTAGGGCGAAAGCCGGCGCCTGTAGCTCTAACACCTCCCGGCGCTTGTAGATCCGGCCCATAAACCCGCTCCACAGCCGGCGGGAAACACTGCCGATTTCTCCCGCTGCCGCCATTTCGCGCAAGCGGTCGAGCGGGAAAACGCAATTGAGGTCGGTATCGGCGTCGGTATGATCGTAATAGTTATCGTGGATCTGGAACCCATCGGAAGATGCCGCCGACGGCACCTCATCCAGACGGAAATCGTTGCGGGCGTCCGGGTCCCAGGCTGGCATGGAGCATTGCGAAACGCCACCGCTGGTCAGCATGCTGACCGTACATTCGGCCAGAGGCTTGGTGAGCGGAGTTAAAGGCGCGTCGTCGTATCGGCTCCAATCGTAAGGCGGAAAACCCATGGCGCCGTATTTCTCGGCCAGGGCATCCACATAGCGAATTGGCTCCATTGGGATGAAGTCTCCTCAGTTGCGGGGATTGACAGCCTAGTTCCAGTTGCCGTCCCGGAGCAATGGTTTCCACGGCAGCGGACGCTCACGCACAGAATGCTAAAGGCCTGGCTTGGTCAGCCTGGCCATCGGGGCTTGCCCTCGGCCTACGGCACAGGGCATCGTGCGCCTGATACGAATCCGAAACATCAGGTGTTCCCAATGGCACACGAAGAGCGGCTTTCCGAATTGGCGCGACGCCGCGCCAAGGACCTTGCCATGGGCGGCACGCGGAAGCTGGAGGAACGGCGCAATGCCGGTGTCCTGAATGCACGCGAGCGGCTGGCCTACCTGCTGGATGACGGATCGTTCCTGGAGGCCGGCCTGCACGCATACTCCATCCGCCCGGAAACGCGCGACAAATCCCCGGCGGACGGCAAAATCGCCGGCTATGGCAAGGTCGATGGCCGCCAGGTGGCGCTGGTCGCCAATGACTTTACTGTGCTCGGCGCAAGCTCGGCCCAGGTCAATATGAAGAAAATGGGCCATATGAAACGCACCGCGCGGGAGCGGCGCATACCGTTGGTTTTGCTCGGCGAGAGCAGCGGCGGGCGCATGCCGGACCGCATGGGAGCATCGGGCCGTGCCACCATCGGCCAGGACCGGGAGGAATACCGCCGCACGCGCGAAACGCCTTGGGTATCGACCCTGATGGGCCAAAGCTACGGCTCCAGCACCTGGTACAGCGTCATTTCCGACGTGGTGTTCGCGCGAAAAGGCGCAGTCATGGCGGTGACCAGCCCGCGGGTGACGTCCATTGCCATCGGCCAGGACATCACGCCGGAAGAGTTGGGCGGCTGGAAGCTGCAAACCGAAGTCACCGGACTGGTCGACCAGGCCTTCGACACCGACGAAGAGGTGTTGGATGCCGTCAAAACCTTTCTGTCCTACCTGCCGAGCCATAACGGCGAAGCGCCGCCGCGCGCCACGGCGCGGCCACCGGGCGGCGACCAGGAAAAACTGCTGGAGATCGTGCCGGAGGCGCGGCAGCGCGTCTATGATTCCCGCCGGGTGTTGCGCACGCTTGCCGACGAGAACAGCGTATTCGAACTGAAGTCGCGGTTCGGGCGGGCCATCGTCACCGCACTCGCCCGGATCGAAGGTCGGGTGGTGGGCTTCCTGGCCAACAACCCTCTGCACAAAGGCGGCGCCATCGACCCGGACGCTTGCGACAAGGCCGTCAATTTCCTGGTCCTATGCGACAGCTTCAACATTCCCATTGTCTCGATGGTCGACCAGCCGGGCTTTTTCATCGGCCTGGAGGGCGAGCGCAAACGGGCGCCCGGCAAGATCATGAACTGGATGAACGCATTGGCGCTGATCACCGTGCCGCGCTTTTCCGTCATCGTACGCAAAAGTTTCGGCCAGGCGTATTTGAATATGGGCGGCGGTCGGAATGCCGACGAAGTCATCGCCTGGCCTTCCGCCGACCTTGGCTTTATGGAACCCCGCCTCGCCGTCAACGTCCTGCACGGCATCCGCGCCGAAGACGACCCGGAGCGGTTTGCGGCGCTGGCGGCCGAGTTGGATCGGGACACCGAAGCTTGGGACCTGGCCGGGCTCTATGAAGCGCAATACGTCATCGATCCGCGCGAAACCCGCAGTCATCTGGCCCGCCTATTGGAGGTCTATGACGGCAAGCAGGTTGGCGAACACCTGCTGAGCAATTGGCCAACCACGTTTTGACGCCACCATTTCTCCGCCCCCGGCCCTTGCCGTTCGGCCCAGCAAGCCCGACGGAATGACCACGCCCGATTGGGCGGCGCTTTAGTGGCGGATGGAGCTGACGGCCACGGCCTGCTGTGCCGCGAGGGCCGCCCGGTCGCTCTCACCCTGGGCTTCAGCGCCCAATTCCTGTCGATGCCGCAATACCACGCGGTTTCGCCCATCCCGTTTCGCCTCGTACAACGCACTGTCCGCGCGGGCCAACGTGGTTTCGATCGAACGGTCGGCGGGGCTCCATTCCGTAACGCCGAAACTCGCCGTAATCGAAAACTTGCCATCGTCGGAGGCTATTTCCGACGCGGCAACGGCCTTGCGCAAGCGTTCCGCTGTGACCGAAGCCCGCTCGCCCGACGTTTCCGGCATCACGATCACATATTCCTCTCCGCCGATGCGGGCCACCAGGTCGGATTCGCGCAAGGCCTCCCGACAGATGTCGGCGACGGTCCGGATTGCGACATCACCCACCGCATGCCCATACTGATCGTTCACGCGTTTGAAAAAATCGATGTCGACAATCAATAGCGATAAAGCACGTCCATAGCGCCGGGCAGTCGCGATCTCTCGTTTGGACCGTTCCAGTAATTCCCGCCGATTCAGCAGGTTGGTAAGGGCGTCTGTCGAAGCCAACCTGGTCAATCCCTCCTGCAATTGCTTGCGTTCCGCCACTTCGACCTCAAGCGCCTTCAACGCGTCGCGCAACTCCTGTTCCTGGCGCTTGTGCGAGCTGATGTTGGTCAATGTCACGGTAGCGCAGTCGCCTGTGCGGACAGCATTCACCTTAAACACCGCATAACGCCCGGGCCGGGGGTCCGCCAATTCGACGGTCACCGAACGCCCCACATCCAATACCTGACAGCACACCGGCGCGACTGCGTGCATAAAATTGCTGTTTGGCAACTGGCTAAGACGATAGTTCACCAACTTCGCTTCGGGCAGGCCAACAATCCGTTCTGCGGCGGGGTTGGTGACGGTGATCAGAAAATCGACGATGTCGCCGCCGCCACCGCGAATGGCCTGGAAATGAGCGATCCCGTCAACCGACGCCCGCAGAATACTGTCGAGCAGGTCGTACTTGAATTCCAAAGGCTGATTAAAAACGAGTAGGTAGAGCCCTTGCCTTTCGTCCTGCAAAGGTAGCAACAGCCGCTCCCAACTTTGAGCTTTCGGCGCCAAGTCCGCCCGATGGATGGTATAAAGGGGCTGCCGGATATACAGGCAGTGGTTGTACTTCGCACGAAAAAACTCGCCGATTTCGTTGCGCAGGTGACTGGCGCGCTTACCTTTAAGATTGAACCCTGCAACCTCCGCAATCGCGTCGCCGAAGTGAAGATAGCGTAGGTCGCCATCGGACAATTGCTGCAACAACATGATGCTGTCCCAACACCACGCCAGCGCCTCGGCGCTGAAGGTCGCAACCTGCGGCATCGCGGTTCCGACCGGCTTGGTCGCTTGCCATTGTTTGACCAGCCGTCGAATCATCATGTTCCCGACGCGTTCAATAATGTCGTCCGAGATTTGATGATGATAAAGCCGCATGCCTATGGTTCCGCTCCATTTATTGGGGACCGGATCAGACCTTGGACTAGGCACCGCTAAATTGGCGTAAATAGAGAACTAACAAGATACGAACAGCGTGCGAAATCGGATAGGGTTCACTAGCCATGTTTCTGATTTCCGCAGCATCTATAGCCAGGCAATAAGAACTTTGACGATCTCTTGCCGGCGTGGTTTGTTTGTCGTCGCTATCGAAATCGAACAGGACCATGCCCCGCAATGGAGTATTTCGCCCAGCAACTGATCAATGGCCTGACGCTCGGCTCGATCTATGGATTGATCGCCATCGGATACACGATGGTCTATGGCATCATCGGCATGATCAATTTCGCCCATGGCGAAGTGTTCATGATCGGTGCGTTTGTCGCCTTGATCGCTTTTCTGGCCGTGACCGCCACCGGCATCGCATTTGTGCCGTTGCTGCTGCTGATCATGCTCGCCACCTCGATGCTGTTCACCGCCGCCTATGGCTGGACGGTGGAGCGGCTGGCGTATCGACCCTTGCGCGGATCGTTTCGCCTGGCGCCGCTGATCAGTGCGATTGGCATGTCGATCTTCCTGCAAAACTATGTGCAACTGCTGCAGGGCGCGCGGGTCAAGACTTTGCAGCCCCTCATCTCCGGCGGCGTCGTGCTGATGGAGAAAGACGGCTTCACGGTGGTGTTGTCGTACATGCAAATGCTGATCGTCGGCCTGACGTTGGCGCTGATGGTGGCATTCTGGTTCATGATCGAGCGGTCCAGCTTTGGCCGCTCTCAACGCGCCTGCGAACAGGACCGCAAAATGGCCGGACTGTTGGGCGTTGACGTCGACCGCACCATCTCGCTGACTTTTGTTACAGGCGCCGGATTAGCTGCCATCGCTGGCATGATGTTCCTGCTTTATTACGGGGTCATCGACTTTTTCATTGGCTTTCTAGCGGGCCTGAAGGCCTTTACCGCCGCAGTCCTGGGCGGGATAGGCTCCTTGCCCGGCGCCATGTTAGGAGGCCTGCTGATTGGCCTGATCGAGGCGTTCTGGGCGGGATACTTTACCACCGAATACAAAGACGTCGCCGCCTTCTCGATCCTCGTGCTGGTGTTGATCTTCCGCCCCACCGGCCTTCTCGGCCGCCCGGAAGTGGAGAAGGTCTGATGCCGGGACAGGCGACTTTGAAAGAGGCCGGCTTGACCGCCCTCCTCTCCATGGTGCTGGCGCTGCCCTTGATTGGCCTCGAAACCGTCGAGGAACCGGGCGGGCTGACGCTCGATACGCGCCTGTTATGGGTTTTGGTGATCGGCGCCGCGGTCTTCACCGGCCGGCTTGGCCTGATTGCCTGGCGCAGCCGCAAGACTGTAGGGACGAGCACCGCCGCTGCCAGGAGCGCATCGGCGCTGGGCGAAACCATGCACAGGATCATGCCCTGGATCGCCGGAGCCGCGATCCTGTTTGCCGTGATCATGCCCTTTCTGCCCTTTGCCAACCGCACGGTCGTCGATCTCGCCACCCTGGTGCTGATCTACGTGATGCTGGGCTGGGGCCTGAACATCGTCGTCGGCCTGGCCGGTTTGCTGGACCTCGGGTATGTCGCATTCTATGCGATCGGCGCGTATTCCTTTGCCATGCTGGCGATGCACGCGGACTTCACCTTCTGGATGGCCTTGCCGTTCGCCGGCCTGTTTGCCTGCGCTTTCGGCGTCATCCTGGGTTTCCCTGTCCTGCGGCTGCGCGGCGATTATCTGGCGATCGTCACCCTGGGTTTTGGCGAGATGATCCGCATCATCCTGCTGAACTGGTACCACGTCACCGGCGGGCCGGACGGTATTTCCGGCATCCCCCGCCCGGGACTGTTCGGACTGGAATTCACCCGCAATGGCGATCCGTCCTTTCACGAGTTCTTCGGCCTGGAATACTCGTCCATGTACCGGCTGATGTTTCTCTATTACCTGATCCTAATCCTGGCGCTGATTACGAACTGGGTGACGTTGCGCCTGCGCCGCCTGCCGATTGGCCGCGCCTGGGAAGCCTTGCGCGAGGATGAGATCGCCAGCCGCGCGCTGGGGCTGAACCCGACGGCGGTGAAACTTTCGGCCTTTGCCATCGGGGCGATGTTCGGCGGGTTCGCCGGCGCCTTCTTCGCAACGCGCCAGGGCTTTATTTCGCCCGAAAGCTTCACGTTCATCGAAAGCGCCATCATTCTGGCCATCGTTGTTCTGGGCGGCATGGGCAGCCAGGTTGGCGTCGTCATCGCCGCCGTCATCATGATCGGTCTGCCGGAATGGTTCCGCGAATTGCAGGAATACCGCATGCTGTTGTTCGGCGCCGGCATGGTCGTCATCATGGTGCTGCGACCGCGCGGGCTGCTGAGCAAGCGTAACCCGACCATCCGATTGCACCCCAAAAAAGCGGGGGCCATGCGATGACCCAGCGCCAGCCTCAAAAGCCCCTGCTGAACGTCGAGCACCTGACCATGCGGTTCGGCGGCCTGACCGCCATCGACGAACTGTCGTTTCAGGCCGAAAGCCGCCAGATCACGGCGATCATCGGCCCTAACGGCGCGGGCAAGACCACGGTGTTCAACTGCCTCACCGGCTTCTACAAGCCAACCGTCGGCATGTTGACCTTGCACCGGCAGGACAACGACTACCTGCTGGAGCGAATGGAGGGGTTCGATATCGCCAGGCACGCAGGCGTTGCCCGCACCTTTCAAAACATCCGCCTGTTCGAGCGGATGAGCGTGCTGGAAAACCTGCTGGTGGCGCAGCACCGCACCCTGATGCGGGCCTCAAAATTCTCGTTTGCCGGGCTTTTCGGTCTACCGTCATTCAAGGCAGCAGAGCGGGAGGCGGTGGAACTGGCCCGCTACTGGCTGGAGCGGGTCAAGCTGGTCCATCGGGCCGACGACGATGCGGGCGACCTGCCCTATGGCGAACAGCGCCGCCTGGAGATTGCCCGGGCGATGTGCACCCGGCCGGCCATGCTGTGCCTCGACGAGCCCGCAGCTGGCCTCAACCCGCGGGAGAGCGCCGAGTTGAACAAGCTGTTGCTCGGCATTCGCGACGAGCATGGCATCGGCGTATTGCTGATCGAGCATGATATGAGCGTGGTGATGGAAATCTCGAACCATGTCGTCGTCCTGGACTATGGCCGGAAGATTTCCGATGGAACGCCGGACGCCGTGCGCAATGATCCCGCTGTCATCCGGGCCTATCTGGGCGAAGACGAGGATGCGGAGGTGGCGCTATGAGCGAGCCCTTGTTGGACGTCCGGGGCGTCGAGACCTTCTACGGCAATATCCAGGCGCTGCATGGCATCGACCTGACCATCAACAAAGGCGAAATCGCCACCCTGATCGGCGCGAACGGCGCGGGAAAATCAACGCTGTTGATGACCATTTGCGGCACGCCGCGGGCGCGCAGCGGCACAATCCGCTTTGAGGGCGAGGATATTACCAACGCCGAAACCTTTACCATTGTCCGCCGCGGCATTGCCCAATCGCCGGAGGGACGCCGCATTTTTCCCAAGATGACGGTGCTGGAAAACCTGCAGCTTGGGGCGATCACCGCACCGGAGGCCCGGTTCCAGGATAATCTGGATGCCGCCTTCGCTCTGTTCCCAAGGCTTGCTGAGCGGCGCGCGCAACGAGGCGGCACCTTATCCGGTGGCGAGCAGCAAATGCTGGCCATTGCGCGCGCGCTGATGAGCGATCCGAAGCTGTTGCTGCTGGATGAGCC
>JAYPXD010000010.1:0-9675 GCA_038135395.1 Alphaproteobacteria bacterium
GCGCTGATCTTGTCCGTCAGGTCATCGGTTACGCCGACCACCAGCGAGCCCTTGCCATCGGCGACGGTCACGATGGCGACGACGCCGGAGCCGATCTGGCCTTTGATTTCATCGGCCATGCCGCGTAGGTCTTTTGCGGGCACATCGGCCAACTGGCGCGCTGCGTACTTGACCCCGGCGACGTCTTCGGACTGGCCGGCATTGCCGCTGCCGCCGGTTGCCAATTGCCGGCGCAGGTCGGTAACGTCCCGCTCCAGCTTGCGGCGTTCATCCAGCAGCGCCGCGATCCGGTCGGAAACCTGGTCCGGCGTGGTGCGCAGTTGCTGGGCGATCTGTTCCAGCGTGCGCAGCCGTTCTGCCGTATAGGCCTGGGCGGCGCGTCCGGTCAGCGCCTCGACACGGCGAACGCCGGCTGCGACCGCGCTTTCGCCCACCACCATAAAGCCGCCGATATCGCCGGTCTGGCGGACGTGGGTGCCGCCGCAGAGCTCCACCGAATAGGGCTTTTCCGGGGTATCGGGATCCATTCCACCCATGGTGATGACCCGGACTTCGTCGCCATATTTCTCGCCGAACAGGGCCATGGCGCCGGCTTCGATCGCCTGATCGGTCGGCATCAGGCGGGTGGAGACCGGGGCGTTCAGACGGACGCGCTCATTCACTTCGGCCTCGATCTGCGCCAATTCGGCCGGGTCCATCGCCTTTGGGTGCGAGATGTCGAACCGCAGGCGGTCGGCGCTGACCAGCGAGCCGCGCTGGGCCACGTGGTCGCCGAGCGCACGACGCAGCGCGGCATGCAGCAAATGGGTGGCCGAGTGGTTGCGCCGGATCGCGTTGCGGCGGGCGTCATCAACGGAAAGCGCGATGGCGTCGCCGACGCTGAGGCTGCCTTCCTTGACCCGGCCCATGTGGATGAACAGGTCACCCAGCTTTTTCTGGGTATCGCGGATGGCCGCTTTGCCGTTGTCGCCGTCGATAGCGCCAGCATCGCCGACCTGGCCGCCGCTCTCGCCATAGAACGGGGTCTGGTTCACCAGGATCGCGACGTCCTGGCCGGCTGCGGCGCTCTTTACTGGCTGGCCATCGACGACCAGCGCGGTAATCACGCCCTCCGCCGCGGTGACGTTGTAGCCGAGGAACTCGGTCGCGCCCAATTTCTCCCGCAGGTCGAACCAGATCGCCTCGTCAGCGGCCTCGCCGGAGCCAGCCCAGGCGGCGCGGGCTTCCGCCCGCTGACGCTCCATCGCCGTGTTGAAGCCGGCGGTGTCGACGGCGATATCGCGGGCGCGCAGCACATCCTGCGTCAGGTCCAGCGGAAAACCGAAGGTATCGTAGAGGCGGAACGCGACCTCGCCATTCAATGTGCCGCCGGCGCTGAGCGACTCGGTTTCCTGGTCGAGCAGCCGCAAGCCACGACCGAGGGTTTGCTTGAACCGCTCTTCCTCCAGCTTCAGCGTTTCGGTAATCAGGGATTGGGCGCGGGTGAGTTCCGGGAAGGCCGCCCCCATCTGGCGCACCAACTCCGGGACCAGGCGCCACATCAACGGGTCCTGCGCGCCGAGGATATGGGCGTGGCGCATGCCGCGGCGCATGATCCGGCGCAGCACGTAGCCGCGGCCCTCGTTCGACGGCAGGACGCCGTCGGCAATCAGGAAGCTGGATGCCCGCAGGTGATCGGCAATGACCTTGTGCGACGCAGCCTGCGGCCCGTCCGGATCGACGCTGGTCGCCTCCGCCGAGGCCAGGATCAGGGCGCGCATCAGATCAATGTCGTAGTTGTTGTGCTTGCCCTGCAATACGGCGGCGATCCGCTCCAGCCCCATGCCCGTATCGATCGATGGACGGGGCAGGTTGACCCGTTCGCCGGGCGCCAACTGCTCGAACTGCATGAAGACCAGGTTCCAGATTTCGATGAACCGGTCGCCGTCTTGCTCGGCCGAGCCGGGCGGGCCGCCCCAGACGCTCGGGCCGTGATCGTAGAAAATTTCAGAACACGGGCCGCAGGGGCCGGTGTCGCCCATCGACCAGAAATTGTCGGTGGTTGGAATGCGGATGATGCGGTCATCGCCCAGGCCGGCGATTTTCTTCCACAGCCCCGCCGCTTCATCGTCCTCGGAATAAACCGTGACCAACAGTTTCTTTTCCGGCAGGCCATATTCCTGCGTGATCAACTTCCAGGCGTATTCGATGGCATTCTCTTTGAAATAGTCGCCGAAGGAGAAGTTGCCGAGCATCTCGAAAAACGTATGGTGCCGGGCGGTATAGCCCACATTTTCCAGGTCATTGTGCTTGCCGCCGGCACGGACGCATTTCTGCGACGTCACCGCACGGGAATAAGGCCGGTGCTCAACGCCGGTGAACACGTTCTTGAACTGCACCATGCCGGCGTTGGTGAACATCAGCGTGGGATCGTTACGCGGCACCAGTGGGCTGGAATCGACGATTTCGTGCCCATGCTTCGCGAAATAATTCAGAAAGGTCGCGCGGATATCACTGGTGGTCGCCATCGGTGCTAACGCCTGTCGGGTCGGTTGGTCGTCGCGGAACCCCGATGCCGACAAGATCGTTGACAGCATCGAAGACCATTGAAAGCCCTTCCCATATCCCTATGTGGCAATTCTGTCTAGGCAAGCGCCAAAGGTTCGGCCCGACCGGTCGCCGCGCCAGATCGCGGGTTAATCAACCCGAGCGACCGTGCCAGTGCAGTTGCTAGTCCATTGCCTCATTGTCGGCTGGGTCGACGCCGTCGGCATCGTCAACCGGGTCGCCTGTCATCATTTTATCGACGACAAGTCCGGCATTCGAGCGAATGCGGCTTTCGATCAGGTTGGCGACGTCGGGGTTATCCCGCAAAAAATTCTTGGCGTTTTCCCGGCCTTGCCCAAGCCGTTTTCCGTCACAGGAGAACCAGGCGCCAGACTTCTCGACTATCCCGGCGGATACGCCAAGATCCAGCAATTCTCCCATTTTCGAGATGCCTTCGCCGTACATGATGTCAAACTCGATCACCTTGAACGGCGGCGCCATTTTGTTTTTGACGACCTTCACGCGGGTCTGGTTGCCGACGACTTCGTCCCGGTCCTTAATCTGGCCGATGCGCCGGATGTCCAGACGAATCGATGAGTAGAATTTCAACGCATTGCCGCCGGTCGTCGTCTCCGGGTTTCCGAACATCACGCCGATTTTCATGCGGATCTGGTTAATGAAAACGACAATGGTGTGGGATTTGCTGATGGATGCAGTCAGCTTGCGCAAGGCCTGGCTCATCAACCGGGCCTGGAGGCCGGGCAATGAATCGCCCATTTCGCCTTCCAGTTCGGCGCGAGGCACCAGGGCTGCGACGCTATCAACCACCACGACGTCCAGTGCGCCAGAGCGCACCAGTGTGTCGGTAATTTCCAGCGCCTGTTCGCCCGTGTCCGGCTGGGAGATCAACAAATCGTTTAGATTAACGCCGAGCTTCCGGGCATAGCCGGGGTCCATGGCATGTTCGGCGTCGACAAATGCGGCGGACCCACCCGCTTTTTGCGCCTCTGCCACAAGGTGCAGCGCGAGAGTGGTCTTACCGGAACTTTCCGGCCCAAATATCTCGATCACCCGGCCGCGCGGGAAGCCGCCGATACCCAAACCGATATCCAAGCCGATCGATCCGGACGAAATCGTTGCGACTTCGATGACCTTGTCGTTGTCTCCCAGTCGCATGATCGAGCCTTTGCCAAAGGCGCGTTCGATCTGGCTCAGGGCAGCATCAAGCGCTTTTTTCTTATCCATATTGCTATTTTCAACCAAACGTAGAGTAGTATCAGCCATATTCTACCTCATAGTCTCGCACGCGGGAGGACATGTTGGCAATCACTCGAATGCGAGCAATTGCATAAATCGCAAAATGTTCTCTTTATAGACCATAAAATTTGCATAGATACAAGAAAAAAATACTATATAAAGCGATCATAATGAGGGCAAACCGCAGGGCGATATCGGGGGATTTCGAGGCGCGGCGCCACAGACCGAATCAGCAATTAATGGTTGATAATAACGTCGGTAGTGGCATCCTTCACGGCTTTCGCCAATTGCTGCAACGTAAACGGTTTGGCCAGAAAGATGATGTTGTCGAATTGATTCAGCTTTTCCCGGAAAGCGCCTTCAGCGTAACCACTTATGCAGATAACGGGGAGTTGCGGCGTCGTGGCTCGTGCTTGTTCGATCAGCGCGGGGCCATCCATCTCCGGCATCACGATGTCTGTGATCATAAGGTCGAAAGGCGTTCTTCCGTCTTTGATAAGGGTCATCGCGGCTTGGCCGGTTCGCACTTCGGTTACCCGGTATCCTTTGCCACGGAGGGCGCGGGCGCAGAATACGCGAACGGGGTCTTCGTCTTCCACTAGCAGAATTTCGCCGTCGCCGGTCAGGTCGGCTCGTTGCGCAGGCGTATGGGTTTGAGGCACGGCTGCGGTATGCGCCGGAAGATAGATTGTGAACAATGCGCCGCCGCCTGGTGGGTTGTCGGCGTAAATATAGCCGCCGGTCTGTTTGACAATGCCATAGACCGTCGACAGACCGAGGCCCGTGCCCTCACCGATTGGCTTGGTTGTGAAAAAGGGCTCAAATATTTGGTCGAGATGCTGCCTTGGGATGCCGGGGCCGGTGTCAGATACCTGAATTGATACCCACTGACCCGGCGGCAGCGGCGGACTAAGCTTGGTCAGGTCGTGATCGTCCCGGAGAGTGTTCCGGCAGCAAATGCGAAGAATGCCTTTGCCGTCCATGGCGTCGCGGCTGTTGACCGCCAGATTGATCAGGACCTGCTCCAACTGGACGCGGTCGGCGCACACAGGGTTAACGTCGGGTCCATGCTCGACCTCCAGAGCGATGCCTGCGCCGAGCAGGCGATTGAGAAGATTTGAAAGGTCGGCAACGACATCAGCCAGGTGCATGGCCCGAGGCTGCATCGTTTGTTGCCGTGAAAACGCCAGCAGCTGCCGCACAAGATTTGCGGCTCGATTGGCGTTTTGCTTGATTTGCATCATGTCGGCAAAGGACGGATCGCCAGGCTGATGGCGCAATAGCAGCAGGTCGCAGAAGCCGATGATTGCGGTAAGCAAGTTGTTAAAATCATGGGCGATGCCACCCGCAAGCTTGCCGACGGCGAGCATTTTTTGTGATTGGGCGAACTGAATTTCCAGCTTTTTCAGATGGCTTGTGTCGATCAGATGCAGGATTGCGGCGTGGTCTGCGTCGGTTGCGACAAATGCGGTGCCGGTCTGGCCATGGCCGAAGGCGACTTCGTATCCGGTCTCGGGTCCGGGCGTTAAGGGTTGCGGCCAATCCGGTCCGTTTGCAGGTTTGAGCAATGTGGCGATCGGGACGCCGACAACAGTGGCAGGCGGTTCCGGTAATTGGCCTAGAACCAGCCGGTAAAATGCGGCGTTGGCGCGGGTCAGACGGTTTTCTTCGTCGAGAAAAGCTATGCCGATAGGGCTTTTGTCGAACAGAGCGGGATGGACCTGGCTCAGAAGGGACGGCGACGGCGCTACCGGTCCGATAGTAGCCGCCGGAGGGCCGGGTTTGGTTGCTGGCTCCGGGGGCATTGCGGGACCTGTATGGTCCGGCGAGTTCCTTCGAAACAGGCGCAGCCAAGTGTCAGCCTTCGGTTTGAGCGCAGTACCGAACCGTATTATTGCCCGTTTTGACTGACAAATCGTTAATTTATTCAATTAACACGAGCGCAACGCCGGCAAATGTGCGTCGACGTCTTGGCGATGCCTAGTCGTCCCGGTGCGAGCGTTCCATACGTTCGTGCCGTTCTTGCGCTTCGATGCTGAGGGTGGCAATCGGGCGGGCCATGAGGCGACGAATTCCGATCGGCTGTGCGGTCTCTTCGCAGAAGCCGTAGGTCCCGTCCTCAACCCGGGCCAATGCCTCATTAATTTTGACGATCAGCTTGCGCGCCCGGTCGCGGGTTCTCAGCTCTAGGGCGCGGTCGGTTTCCATCGACGCTCGGTCCGTCCAATCTGGTTGGGCTAAGCTGTCGGACTGCAGTGCGTGTAGGGTATTTTCCGCTTCTTCGATCAACTGGGCGCGCCAATTGAGCAACTGCCGGCGGAAATATTCCGTTTGAATTGGGTTCATGAACTCTTCCTGCTCGGACGGTGTATAGTCCGGCGGTAGGTCGATTTTCATGTAGCCATCCCCTAGCCGAGATTGCGAATTGATGCGGCTGTTAGCGCGTTCTGCTTATGGGGTCAATACTTTGATCGCATGCGAAAATTCGAATATATACCCCATGATCCAAGCCGCGGATGCTTAGGGCATTCGAGGTAAATATCCCACAATATTTTGAGATTGTCTGAACGGATTTATAGAAAAATGATTGGGCGCGATTAGCATTATATCTGTATTTCGCCGATAAGGTCATTCCAAGCAGCAGAATAATGGAGGGGTATCATTTGCCGAATGGGACCATCTCGTAATGAATGAACATGTGAATGGCCGTGCTTTGCGGATAATCAGTGTCAACGGCACCGAATTGACCGCCGGTTCCCTTCCGTCGTCAAAGACAGTCCGATGGGTTGCCCGGCGCAAGGCCGATGTTGTCGCCGCGGTCCGCGGGGGACTGTTGTCGGTGGATCAGGCGTGCGCACGATATGGGCTGAGCGAGGAAGAACTGACGTCTTGGCAAGATCTTGTCGACGCATACGGGCTGCAGGGCCTTCGGACTACGAAAGCGAACCACTATCGCGCTAAGACCAAGTCTACGGCGGATTAGCAATCCACCTTCCCTATTGGAGGACGGTCCGTGCTGAAGGCCGGATCGCATTCGGCAAAGATTCGGGCCGAACCGGGAACGCGGCCGCAAAATACAACCAAAAATTCATTTCTTGTTAAATTACCATATTTAGGTTGTTATTGTGATTGGCGACTGCACAAACCGATTCGAAAAGAGGTCCGGCATATGCGAGTCCTGATAGTGGAAGACGACAGCGCAACGGCGCGCACCGTTGAGGCCATCCTGAGAACGGAAGGCTTTATTTGCGATACGACGGATTTGGGCGAGGACGGCCTCGAGATCGGAAAGCTGTACGATTACGATCTGATCGTGCTGGATATTTTGCTGCCCGATATCGACGGCTACGAGGTGTTGCGCCGTCTTCGGTCAGCCAAGGTTGATACGCCGACT
Source organism: Alphaproteobacteria bacterium (assembly GCA_038135395.1). Classification (GTDB taxonomy): domain Bacteria; phylum Pseudomonadota; class Alphaproteobacteria; order Bin95; family Bin95; genus JACKII01. Next base: position 7,178 of record JAYPXD010000010.1, read on the forward strand.
TTGCTCCTCTCGGGCCTGTCAGAACCGGACAGCAAAATCAAAGGATTTGGCATAGGTGCTGACGACTATCTGACCAAGCCGTTCGACCGTCGCGAATTGGTTGCGCGGGTGCAGGCGATTATCCGACGGGCCAGGGGCCATGCCGAATCGGTTATCCGGACCGGGCGACTGGCCGTGCACTTGGATTCTCGCACAGCTGAAGTGGACGACCATCCTCTGCACCTGACCGGCAAAGAATATCAAATTCTCGAACTTTTGTCGGTTCGCAAGGGCACAACTCTCAGAAAAGAAATGTTTCTGAACCACCTCTACGGCGGCATTGATGAGCCGGAGGTGAAAATCATCGACGTGTTTATCTGTAAGCTGCGAAAGAAGCTGGGGATCGCCACTGGCGGAAAAAACTATATCGAAACAGTGTGGGGCCGCGGCTATGTCCTGCGCGACCCACCTGCGTTGAAAGCGGTTGCGGGCCAGGGTGTGCCGGAGCCACAGGCTGTGGCTTGAACAATGGCCGGCCCATTGTCGGTTCGGCCGCTAGGCTATCGCGATTCCCGCCGCCATCCGGTTGCCAAGAGGCCGGCGCTTACGGCCAGCGAGAGCCAGGTCGGCAGCAAGGGGCGTTGGGTTAGGCCGACGACGCTGTGGGCATTGTTGCGGCGCAGACCGATCCATTGGTTGCCGTACGACGTCTGGTCGGCTCCAATCATCCGCAACGACGGGATCCCGCTTGCCAGCCAGCGCACGCTGCCGGCGCGATCTTCGATGACGCCGGCAAGCGGATCTGGGCTGGCGCGAGGGTCCGACAGTTCACGGGCGTCCAGAGCGCTGATCGGCACGACGATGCGGTTGGCGCCATCCTCAACGGTATAGAGACCGTCGTCTTGGTTTGACAGGGTGGCGCCAAACCGACCGGGACCCAGCGCCGTCAATGCGATCGGGACGGGCACATTGTTCGGACCAGTCACCTGAATTGCTGGTGGAACCGGGTCCAGACTGTTGCGCTCGATGATTAGCCGTTTGCCCTCCGCCCTGGCAAATAGGGCGTCTTCGCCCAATTCGGGCTCCTTCATCAGCCAATGCGCGAGGCGACGCAACAATTCGCTGTGCGGCCCGCCGCCTTCGAACCCACGCGCCCAAAGCCAGCTTTGGTCCGATAGAAATTGCGCGACCCTGCCCTTTTGGTCGCCCGGACCAAGTTGGTTCAGCACGAGCAGTGGCAAGCCATCAGCGCCGGTCATCAAAACATTTCCGCCTGTCACGGTTGCTTCTATTTGGCGGAACCAGCGGCCCCAAGGGCCAGTATTTGCTAGGTCTCGGGTGACGGGGTGGCGCTTGCCTATATCGGTAATGGTCGGACGAAATCCTTGTTCCCGCACGCGGAAGGTGGGCTGGGTCGGCATAATGTCGCCGATTGCGCTGTTGTGGAGCGATGCGTATTGGTCGGCATAGGAGGGCCCGACGGCGATCAGTACCGCTCCGCCATCGCGCGCGAAATTGGCAATGTTTTCCAGATAGGCGGGCGAGATCAGTCCCCGCAGGCCGTAGCGGTCAAATACGATCAAATTGAATTCGTGGAGTTTTTCCTGGAACAATTGCCGGACGGGAAAAGCGATTAGCGATAGCTCTTCGACGGGCGTCGCGTCTTGCTTTGTGGGCGGGCGCAGGATCGTGACATGCACCAAATCGACAGCGGGGTCGGATTTCAATAGATTGCGCCATACCCGTTCGCCGGCATATGGGGTTCCGGAAATCAGCAGCACGCGCAGTCGGTCGCGGATTGCGTTGACGGTTGCGATGGCGCGGTTGTTCTGGCGGGTGAGTTCGTCCGGTCCGCCTGCGACGCTGATATCCAGCAGGTTGGCGCCGGCGCGGATCAAGGGCACATCGATGGGCGAGGGAATTCCGGTCGCGACGCTCGTCTTCAGGATTTCCGCGCCATTGCGCCGGACGCTAATTTCCGCGGTTGCCGGGCCGTTTTCATTGCCGAGGTCATCCACCCGGACCATAAGCTGGGCAGGCTCGCCGACGATGCCGAAGCGTGGCGACTGCAGCAGTTGCAAGCGGCGATCGCGTTCGCCCGCCCTCCCGGTCAGCAGCAAATGCACGGGGCCAGTCTGCTCGTCCGTTGCCGGTTGATCATGAACCTGGCCGTCGGACAATACGACGATTCCCGCCCGCCGTCCGGGAGGGATATCCGCGACGGCGTTGCGCCATGCATCGAACAGGTGGGTTCCCGGCGTTTGCTCGCTTGGCGTTCCGGCTCTCACTTCACGCCATTCAAGGTTCGGAATGCGTTTGGCCGCGGCGCGCAGGTCCGACAAAGCCGCTTCGCGCTGCGACGCCCGCTGCCCGATCTCAAGACTAGGGGACATATCAACCAATGCTATCGCGACATCGGCGTGCGGCACGCGGTCTTCTTCCATCCATTGCGGCCGTGACAGCACCAGAAGCAAGAACGCAAACGCAAGCGCCCGCCAGATCGAGCCGGTAGCGCGGCG
>JAYPXD010000010.1:9685-10635 GCA_038135395.1 Alphaproteobacteria bacterium
CTCTTGTAGTTGCCGGTCAGAACGTACATCGCCAGGTTGACGCCAAACCGATAAGCAAATTCACGTTGCCGCTGCCCGCCAGGGTAGACGGGAAACAAGGGCCGCCAATCTGCATCCATGGCCCATGCCGCGGCCCAATCATTCCGCCCGATGATCACGCCCGAAACATCGTCCCGGCTGTCGGCGGCGTCGGTTTCGACCCAAAGCGGCCCGCCGCTCCAGCGTCCGGGAAAGTCGCGCAGCAGGTAAAACGAGCGGGTCAGTACATGGTCGCCGGGAATGGGCTGAAGCGGCGGGATGCGCACCCCGGCCAGCAGCGAGCGCAATCGCGCCCCGCCCGGCCCACCAACGCCGCCGGCGTCTTGGTCTCGGGTGTCGAACAATATGGTGCCGCCATGCTCCAGAAACGACGAGACACGCTCTTTTGCCGAAGCCGAAAGGTCGGGCTGTCCCGGCACAATGGGCCAATAAATCAGTGGAAAGAACGCCAGCTCGGTGCTTTCGATGTCAATCGGGATCGCTGGGCCGGGTTCTATCGTTGTGCGGGCGGTTAGCACCTTGCCAAGACCGTTCAACCCTGCGGCGCTTGTTCGATCGACGCCTGCGTCGCCGGTCACAACATAGGCCAGGTGGGTTTCCATTGTTGCCTTTAGCGCCAGGTCATCCGACGCATTGGCAGGCTTGACGGCCTGCGTCGCCGCGGTCGCAAGCATCATGGCGGCGATCCCAAAACTGGCGGCGCGGGTGCTGCTGCGCCGGAAGTGGCCGCGCAACCAGAGTGACAGGACCGTATCGGTCAGCAACAGCACCAGCGCCGCCAAAAGCAGCCACGCGCCCAAATCCTGACTCCGGCGTTCGTCGAGACTGCGAACCGCGACTCCGCCCGGCCAATCCGATATCGGCGCCAACGCTGTTTCGGTCAGCGCCGGGGCTAGGTTCCAGGCCATTGG
>JAYPXD010000010.1:10645-21673 GCA_038135395.1 Alphaproteobacteria bacterium
GCCTGCTTGTTTCCATAATATCCAGGCGGATGAACAGCGCTTGGCGGGGCCAGAGCCGGCGTTGGCCGTGCCGGCAATGGGCGAACATCCGGCGTCGGGTCTTGAAGATTGCCAAATCCGTCCAAAACCCTCTGCGGGGGCAAGGGCTGGTCGGCAATGAGGAAGTCTGGGCTGCCCTGGCTCAACCATATGAGCCTGCCAAGCATTTCGAGGAACAGGCCCGAAAGCGGCAGCGTCGACCAATCCGTATCCGGGCTGACATGGACCAGCACGATCCAGCCGCCATTGCGTTGTTGTGCCGTGACGAGCGGCGTGCCATCTGCCAGTGAAGCCCAGGTCTTGTCCCGAAGACCGGGCTCCGGTTCGGCCAAAATCTGGCGCTTGACGGTGACGTCTGCCGGAATCGCAAGGCCTGCAAAGGGACTGGTGTCCGGAAATGCGGCCATTTTCTGCGGGGCATCCCAGCTGAGCGTCCCGCCAAGGCTGCGGCTGAGCGGTCGCAGTGCGACCGGAAGCCAGGTGTCTGGCCGTTCCGACAAGCCGGCGCTGGCAAAGCGAAGGAGCATTCCGCCGCTTGCAAGCCATGCGTCCAATTTCGCGGCAAGGGCTGGCGCCGGCTCCAGCCGTTCCCGCAAAACCAGAATGCTGGGGTTGGCGGCAAGAACGGTTTCGAATTCACCTTCAGAGAATGCCGCCAGTCCTGAGAAAGCCGACCGTATATAGTGCGCCGGATCGAGCAGCGGGTGGCCTGCCCTCGCATTGCCGGTGCTGACCAGCCCGACGGTCCGCTGTGCCCAGCGGCTGTCCAACAGTACGGTACCCCCGGCGTGGTTGGCGCCGGCCAGTTGCAGGCGCTGTACCTGGTTGACCATGCCGGTCGGCAATTGCCAGCTGGCTTCGGCGCGCTTTTCACCCGCGGCGAACGGCAGAGACATCGAGGCCAGCGTTCGGCCATCGGCGGCCGTCGCCAGGACTTCTACGGTCTGCGGCTGTGTGGTGATCGCCCTTGCAGCTGTAATCCGCAGACCCTGATTGGCCGGCAAAGGCTCCTGCAACACCATTGGGTCCGACTGACCGGTATAAACGACGAGCTGCCCCAATCGCTGCAAGCGTTCCGCCAGTTCCATGCGGCCTGCCGTTTCCAATCCGTCGGTGAGCCAGATGGATTCGGCGGGGCCGGACAGGTTTGCAAGCAAATGCAACGGCGTCTTGCGGTCGGTCAGCCAGGGATGGGGCCGCATTGCGCCGGCAACAGCCCGCCAGTCAGAAGCGGGTTTGATCGAAATTCCGTCGGCAGCGGTCGCTGCCATTGCTGTCGGCAGAACCAAAATACCCCGGTCGGATCGTTGGGCTTCGTCCAGGATGTTCGCCAGAACCGTTTGGCGTTTCTGCCAGTCTTGGCCGGCCGCCCATCCATTGTCGACAACGATTACAACAGGCCCTTTGCCTCGCAGCCTTTGCTGCGGCGCCAGAACCGGGTCGGATAGCGCCAATATGACCAGCGCCGCGATCAGCATGCGCAACGCCAGAAGCCACCAGGGCATGCGGGCGGCGCTCTCTGCCCGTTCCAGAAGCCCCTCCAGCAAGGCGATGGCCGGAAAGCGCGCGCGTTGCGGCGGCGGCGGCAGCAGCCGCAGCAGCCACCACAGGCCAGGCAGCGCCACCAGCGCCACCAGCACCCAAGGCTGGGAAAATCCCAGGATACCGGCCAGGCTAAGCATGGACCGACCGCCGGTCGACGGAAATGGCTTCATGCAGCCCAAGCAGCAGCGGCAATGGGGGATGATCGGTCAGGTGACGGTTGAAGCCCCAGCCTAGCCGCCGGCAGATAGCGCTCATCCGATCGTTGTGTTGAGCAAACCGGGTGGAGTAGGCATCAGCAAGGCTTTCTGCCCGCCGCAACAGAACTGGCGCTTCGCCTTCCAGGCCTTCGACCCGCACTCTGCCGCGCATGGTCAGGCGTGCTTCAACCGGGTCGATGACCTGCACGACGTGACCGCGAACCCCAGGCCACGCCAATTGCGTCAATCGCCGGTCCCACGCATCGAGCGGGGTCCAGGTGTCGCTGAATGCCAGGACGGTCGCATGCCGCGGTAACTCGGCGGCGATCGGCAATCCCGCGGCGCCGTGTTGTTCGGGCAACATCTCGCAGAGACGATCAAGCGCCAGCTGTCCGGACCCGATCATCCGGGTGCGATCAGCGCACAGCAGGCCAACCCGCTCGCCAGAACGCAACAGCAGCGACGCCATCGCGAAAAGCAGCACTGAGGCGCGGTCCAACTTGGTCTGCCGACTGCGCGCACCGCTGAATTGCATGGATGGCGACTGGTCCAACCAAAGCCAAAAGCTTTCGGCAGCTTGCCATTCCTGTTCCCGCACAAAGTGGCGGTCACCCTGTGCGGACCGGCGCCAATCGATAGACCTGCTTGGATCGCCGGGTCGATAGGGCCGGAATTGCCAAAAGCTTTCGCCTGGGCCAGACCGTCTGCGGCCATGCGATCCCATCGCAACGGTTGCGGCGATACGCAATGCTTGGGCGCACAGGTCTGGCAGCCGCGCCGCCCAGTCTTCTGCAGTCTGGCGGTTGCGCCGGTAGGGCGCGTTTTCCGGTTCCTGGGTGATCACTGGATTTCCCGGACGAGTGCGCTGATCACATCGTGCGGACGCACGCCTTCGGCCCGCGCCACATAGGTCAGGGCGATGCGATGGCGCAATACCGGCTCCGCCAATGCTACGACATCATCCAACGAAGGCGCATAGCGGCCTTGCAGCAGTGCGCGGCCGCGGCTGGCCAACATAAGCGCCTGCGCGGCCCTGGGCCCAGGACCCCATTCCAGGTGCTGGACGATGTCGGAATTTGCCTCTGTTTCTCCGGGGCGCCCGGACCGAACCAGCCGCAAGATACCCTCCAAGACCTGTTCGGCCACGGGGAGGCGGCGAACCAGGGCCTGTGCCGCGACCAGTTGGGCCGGGGTCATGACCGTTTTCGGTACTGGCTGTACTGCGCCGGTCGTGACCGTAAGGATTTTTGCCTCAGTTGCGCGGTCCGGATAGGGCACCCGAATGTCGAAAAGAAACCGGTCGAGCTGGGCTTCGGGCAGAGGGTAGGTTCCTTCCTGCTCAATCGGGTTCTGCGTTGCCAACACCGTAAATGGACTTGGCAAAGGCCTGTCAAAGCCAGCGACGGCGACATGCCGTTCCTGCATCGCCTGCAGCAGGGCGGATTGGGTGCGGGGACTGGCGCGGTTGATTTCGTCGGCCATCAGCAATTGCGTGAAAATCGGCCCTTCGACAAAGCGAAAATGCCGCGAGCCGTCGTCTGCGACGTCCAGTACCTCGGACCCCAGAATATCAGCGGGCATCAGGTCCGGTGTAAACTGGACCCGCTTGGATTGCAGGCCGAACACCTGTCCCAACGTCTCGACGAGGCGGGTTTTGCCCAGGCCAGGCACGCCGACCAGCAATGCGTGCCCACCCGACAAAAGCGCAATCAGAACCTGATCGATGACCGCGTCCTGACCGAAAAATACCTCGCCGATGGCCTGACGAGCCTCAGCCAATTGAGCGGTTATCGTTTCGACGGACGCAACCGCGGTTTCGGCGGTAAGGTCGGCTGTTGTGCTAACGGTCATTCCACTTTCTGCTCCGCTCCCGCAGCGAAATAGCAATTATGCCGTGCGTGTCGATTTCTGGCGAGGGTTGAGTGACCCCGGTGCCGCAATGGTGATCGCCCAAGTGGAGGCGCGGCAAAACCTTTCCGCCGGCGGCGAACGCTTCTATATATGTGGCTGGCTCACGTTCACCTGAAGGGCGTTGTTTTGCGCAAGCCCACCCCGGACTTATCGATTTTGACAGGCGCCGCAAATGGTTCGGCGCCGCGTGATTTCGGCATCCGTATCGCCAAGGACGGCACCTGGTATCACAATGGCCTGCCGTTTACGCGCAAAGCCCTGGTGAAACTGTTCTCCACCGTGATGCAAAGGGCCGAAACGGGGGAGTATTTGCTGGCGACCCCGGTAGAACGCGGCACTATTGAGGTTGAAGACGCTCCCTTCGTTGCGGTGGAGATGGTTGTCGCTGGTGAGGGAGAGGCGCAAACATTGAAATTCCGCACAAATGTCGAGGATTGGGTAACGGCCGATGCCGATCATCCGATCTGGCTGAATGTGGCTGACGATCATGAAGAGCCCCGGCCCTATGTTCTGGTGCGTCCGGGACTGGAAGCGTTGATTGTCCGGCCGGTTTTCTATGATTTAATCGATCTGGCGGACGAAAATCCGGATGGCAGCCTGTCGGTCCGTTCAGGCGGGATCTCACATCATTTGGGGCATGCTGAAGAGTGACGCGAGACCTAATTTTGCGGCGGCTGGCCGCCAGCGGCCTGCCAGTTGGGTCCGAGGCTTCCCGCGCTGCCCCAGGGTTGGGTGCGCGTAGCGATTTCGACCTGCATCCGCACGGCCGGCCGGGCTATGTGGGCGAACGGACGTTAAAGCCCGCGGGCGTGCTGGTCGGCATCGTCAATCGACCCGCAGGGCCCACTGTCTTGTTAACGCAGCGGACAGCGCATCTGAAAAAGCATGCGGGCCAGATCAGTTTTCCTGGCGGTGGCTGGGAGGAACAGGACCCGCACCTGGAGGCGACGGCGCTGCGCGAGACGGAGGAAGAAATCGGCCTGCATTCTCGTCATATCGAGGTTCTGGGGCAGCTCTCGCTATACGAGACTTCGACGGCCTATGGCGTGACGCCAGTCGTTGCCTGGATTGAACCGCCGTTTCAGCTGACGGCAGACCCGTTCGAAGTGGCGGAGGTTTTCGAAGTGCCCCTCGATTGGATCATGGACCGGTCGAACCATACCCAAGAAAGCCGGGTGCGCGATGGCCGGCGCCGGCACTACTATGTCCTGCCATACCAGAACCGTTTTATCTGGGGCGCGACCGCTGGCATGCTGGTCAACCTGGTGGACGTTCTGACCGACGGGCAAAGGTAGAGGACATGGCGCGCGGCTTGTTGATGACCATACTGCCACTGCTGCTGCCACTGGCGATGTATTTCGCCTGGCGCGTCGTCTATGGCAACGACCGGTTGCCTGCTTGGGCGCAAAATGTCCCCTGGGTGTCTCTTGGAATTATCGGATTGGTGTTGGCGGCTCTGACCCTGGGCACCTGGCGGCTCCTGGACGGCGCCCCGCCCGGCAGCAAATATATTTCGCCGCACTACGAAAATGGCCGCTTCGTTCCGGGGCATTTCGAATGAGCGAGGCGGGCGAACCACTGCTGCTGGAGGCCGATGGCCCGGTGCGCACGCTTGCCAGCGTGCCATGGATGGAGATAGCCGGCGTCCGCGCTGTCGTCTGGGCGTTGGGGCGCGAGCATGTTCGGTTCGTTGGCGGGTGCGTTCGCGATCACCTGCTGGGCAAAACCAGTCTGGACATCGATATCGCCACCGACCTGCCGCCGGCCGAAAGCCTGTTGCGATTGCGCAACGGCGACATCAGGGTCAAGCCCATCGGAATCGAACACGGCACGGTGGTGGCCTTTACCAGTACCGGCCAATTCGAGATTACGACGTTGCGGCGCGACGTTGAAACCGACGGCAGGCACGCAACCGTCGCATTTACCGATGATTGGGTGGAGGACGCCCAGCGTCGGGACTTCACCATGAATGCTTTGTCTGTCGATCCGGATGGACGCTTGTTCGACCCGTGCGGCGGCTTGACCGACCTGGAAGCGGGGCTGGTCCGGTTCATCGGCAACCCGGATCAGCGGATTGCAGAGGACGTGTTGCGGCTGCTGCGCTTTTTCCGGTTTTCGGCGTGGTATTCGCGCGGGACGCTGGATCGGGCGGGAGTGTCTGCGGCGGCTCGCGCGGCGGAAAAGTTGCAAAACCTGTCGGGCGAGCGGCTGTCTGCGGAAATTCGGCGGCTTCTGACTGCGCCCGATCCCACCTTGGCGGTTGAGGCGATGGCGCAACATCAGATGCTGCGCGCGCTGACATCCCTGCCGATTCAAGCGCGGCCATTGCGGCGTTTGATAGCCTTGGAACATTCGCACGGTTTAGAGCCGGCGCCGCTGACACGCCTGGCTGCGATGCTGCCCGGAGGCGCGGAGGACTATGCGGCTTTGGCCGACCGTCTGCGCTTTTCCAAAGCGGAGACGGCGAAATTCCACGCATTAGCGCGGCCGCTTCCACCGCTGGGAGAGGAAGCATCCGACATCCGCCGGGCGTTGTACCGAGTGGGCGACCGGGAGGTGTATCGGCATCTCGTCCTGCTGGCGATCGCCGACGGCGATTCGCATCCGGTGGCCGAGCGCCTTGGGATTGCCGCGGATTGGCCCTGGCCCAGATTTCCCATCGGCGGGCTCGACCTGCTCGAAATTGGCGTCAAGGCGGGCCCGCACGTCGGCCAAATCCTGAGAGTTGTGGAAGATTGGTGGGTGCGCCGGGATTTTGCGCCCGACCGCGCCGATTGTCTTGCCGCCGTTCGCAAGTCGCTGGAGCCGGAGCAATGACCCTTTATCTGATCCCGATGGCTGGAGTGAGCGAATGACCAACGCAACCGATCCATTGGCGGCGGCGTTGGTTGCGGCCAATGAGGCATTCTACGATGCCTTCGACATGGGCGACTACCAGGCCATGGCCGCCGTCTGGGCCGCAGACCATCCGGTCGCTTGCGTCCACCCGGGCAGCGAAACGATCATGGGCCGAGATGCTGTCCTGCGCAGCTGGCATGACATTCTGTCGGCGTCGTCCCGCCCGGCTATCCAATGTCTCGAGCCCAAGCCCTTGTTGTTTCAACAGGTAGGGCTGGTGGTCTGCATCGAAGCCCTGGCCGGTGGGCGCCTGGCCGCCAGTAACCTGTTCGTCATGGAGAACGGGCGTTGGCGCATGGTGCACCACCAAGCCGGTCCGTTGAATACAGTGGTGCCGCTGAGCGGACCAAAACCAAACTGACCCAAATTCGCACGCAAATCAGGAAGCTGAACTATGGTTGAATTCGCCGCTGTGAATGGCACTCGCATCGCCTACACCCTGGATGGTCCGGCCGGCGCTCCGGTGTTGACCATGAGCCACTCGCTGAGCGCGGACCACAGCATGTGGGACCCGCAGATGCCGGCGCTGACCGACGCCTACCGGGTTCTGCGCTTCGATACGCGCGGGCATGGCGCCAGCGATGCGCCGGCCGGTGAATACACGCTGGACCAGTTGGCAGCCGATGTGATCGGGCTATGGGAACACCTGGGCATTGCCAGTACCCATTTCTGCGGGCTGTCGATGGGCGGCATGATCGGCCAGACCCTTGCATTGAAAGCGCCGAAATTCCTGCGGACCCTGGTGCTTTGCGATACAGCTAGCAGCTATCCGCCGGCAGCGCAGGCGATGTGGGCAGAGCGCATTGTGGCGGCCAAGGCCAATGGTCTGGAAGCCGGCATCGACGGCACGATTGACCGCTGGTTTTCGCCTGGATTTGTCGCGCGCGCGCCGGAAGTCATTGCCGGCGTCAAGCGGATGATCGCCGCAACGCCGGTCGATGGCTATTGCGGGTGCGGCGCTGCAATCTCGCGTTTGGCGCTGACGGACCGATTGGGGGAGATTCAGGTTCCGACCCTGGTCATTTGCGGCGAGGACGATCCCGGCACGCCGCTCGCCATGTCGGAGGTGATTCGCGACGGTATTGCGGGTGCGGAATTGGTTGTTTTGCCGGAAGCGCGGCATTTGTCGAACATGGAGGCGGTCGCAGGCTTCAACACGGCATTGCGCGGTTTCCTGGACCGGCACTGAGCCTGCGCGGCGGCCCTGTGTTATAGTATGTCACGCCTTAACAATGCCGCAGGGCCGCATTATCTGTTCGTCCGTGCGTGCGAATCGGCGCGCTTTGTGGCATTAAATGCCCTGTCGCATTGGCAGCGCCCGCAAAGGGACAGCGGATGCGGTGGATTGGCCTGCACCGGAATTGGGATTGAAGAGTAGATGGATGGCTTCGACAGCGTTGGCCACATGCTGGCAAACTCCGATCTGGTCCTCCGTGCGGTGCTCGCGATCCTGGTGATCCAATCGGTCTATATCTGGTATGCGGTGATCAAGTATGGCCTGACCGCGCGCAAGGTTGTCGCCCAATGCGCTGACCTTCAGGATGCGGTGGAGGTGATGGATATTGCCGGCATCCGCACGCAATTGCAGCGGTTCTCGCATCTGCTGACCCGCGCCGGCAGTAAGTCCTTGGAACAGGCGGCGGATGCGTCGGTGTCGCCGCATGTGTTGGCGCAGGCGGCGGCAAACCATGCCGACAACACGCTGTTCGACGATGTCTGGAGTGAGGTGTATGAAGAATTGACCAAGGCGTGTCCCGGCTTGTCGACCATCGCTGCAACAGCGCCGTTCATTGGCTTGCTTGGGACGGTTTGGGGCATTCTGATAGCGTTTTCTTCGATCCGATCGGCTGAATCGATCACATTCAGCGCATTGGCTCCAGCCATCGGCGAAGCCTTGTTTGCCACCATGGCCGGGTTGTTCGTTGCCATTCCGGCGGTGATTGCGAACAACACGCTATCGACCAGAGCGCAGCGGTTGTCCCGCCGCTTCACCCAGGCGTTTACCGGCCTGGTGGCGGAAGTCGCCCGCATGGGCCGGGCGCCGGCAAAGGCCGATTGGTAACAGTTCGCACGATGGCTCGCCGCTCCCCCCGATCAGGACCGCAAAATCTGGTATCGACGATCAACGTGACGCCATTCGTCGACGTCTTGTTGGTGTTGCTGGCGCTGATCATCGTCTTTGCCTCGGATGCGCCGGGATCGAAAAACTCGGCGACCGATCAGGTGGCCGGCGCATTGGGCGCGGAATTCGATGAGAGCGAGACGGTGACGCTGGAACTGGGCGATGACGGCACGATTGTTCTGGCCGGCCTGGCTGTCGAGCCGGGCGATCTGGGATTGGCGTTGGCGCAATTGCGGACAAAAGCGGCGGGCGGCGTCGTGATCAATATCTCTGCTCACAAGAACGTGAATTACCGCTCGTTGTTCGCTGTGCTGCAAACTGTCAATGCTTCCCAAGTTGCCGGCGTGACCTTCGCATTAGTCGACTAGCAATGAGCAGCATTACTGCCGATTTCAACCAACGAGACGAACTGCCGGTTTTTCTGGCGCTTATGCTGCATATTTTGGCGGCGGGACTGGTGTATTGGTATGTCACGGCCAGTCCGCCGACGCCGAAGCCCATCCGAATCACCGACCTGCCCCTGTCCATCGGTCAGATGTTGGCGCAACAACAACCGGACGACCCGCCAGTCAAAAAGCAAATTGCCGAGGCTGCAAAGTCCGAGCCCGCGGCGGCGCAGACAGCCCAGCGCCGTCAGGCGCAATCGAGCCAGCCTGCGGAATTGAGCGCGCGCGTTCCAAACGCGGCCGATGCCGTTTCCACCAAGCAGCCGGATGCGCTGCGGGAGGCTTCGAAGGCCAATTCTGCTTCGGCTGCCGCTACGCCGAGTGCGGTTGCTAAACCAAGTTCTAAGGTCGCCGATGCAGCTTTGCCCGCACTTCGCCTTGTGGCGCCGACGCCGCGGGAGAGCCCGCCGCCATCGCCGCCGTCGCCTGCGCGGGCAACGGCAAACTCCGTGGCGGTTGCGGCTGCAAGCCCAACGGCGAATGGGCAAAAGCTGGTGGAGGCGGTGCCGGATCCGGCCAAAACGCAGATAGCAGCCACTCCACCGCCGCAGGCCACCGAGAAACCGGTGGAAGCACGCCCCCTGGTCATGCTGCCAGACGAAACGCAAGCCAAGCCGCCCGTGTCGGTCGCAGCGGCGCCCGAACCGAAAGCCAAAGCGCCGGAAACACTGGTTGCCGAGAAAACGCCAAAGGTTGCGCCCTCTGCCAAGATTGAACCGCCCGCGCCCTCGGCGCCGGCTGTAGGGCCGACCGCGCGGATCGCGCTGCCGGCCGCGCCCGCGCCGCTATCCATCAAGGCGGCGCAGGATGCGTTGGCGAAAAGCAATCCCCAGGCTTTGGCCCGCTCGAAACCCGACCCGGCATCCCAAACGGATGACCCCAAAAATGTCGCGAAGTCTGTGCAACCCGAAGCTCGGACCGCAGATCAATTCCCCGAGGCTCCGGTGCCGCCGCCGCGTAGCCCGCAGCCGGCAAAGCCCAAACAGCCGCCGGCTCCGGCTGAGGAGCCTGGCGCTAAGGTGGCGGACGGCGGAAAGCGCGAGGACAAGGGCGCTGCGCAAGCCGCCGCTCTATCGCAACTGGGCAAGATCGGTGGGCTTGGCAAAGCCGGAGCGGCCGATGGCACAGCGGGCGGCAGTGAAACCGGCATCCGCGGCGGCCAGGAATCCTTTGAAGCCCGTGGTTCGGCGATTGCGCAGGCCTGCCTGAACAATGCCGGCGCCTTCCTGCCGATCGATAATTTTGTGGCGGTTTTCCCGATGCGGATCGACGGCACGACCCGCGCGGTTACAATTACGGGTTCTCCCGAGATTTCGCGCGGCAGCGTGGCGACAGCCACCAACGGGCGTATTGAGCAGGCGTTGAGCCGGTGCGATGAATTCCAACGGTTTGTATTGACCCAATCAAGCGTGCGTGAGTTCCATTTGCAAATAACCTCATCCAGCCCCATTTCAGGCCGGTAGGAGAGACGGATTATGCGAACAGTGTTCAAAAATCTCACCGCAGCGCCTTTGGCGTTATGCCTGGCTCTGGTGCTGGCGTGGCATACCGGCCCGGCGTTGGCGCAGGTGACGTTTTCGGTTCAAGGCAAGGGACAGGGCTCTATTCGGATCGATCTGGCCTTGTCGCCTGCCGCCGGAATCGATCGCGGCGAATTGCTGACAGAGGCTCGGCTCGTCCAGCGGGATTTGCATTCGAGCGGGTTCTTTTCGTTGGCGATCCTGGCCCCTGGGGAAACCTCGTCGCAAAGCGGTTGGCAACAGTCGCAAGGTCAGGCCGCGTATCGCGTGTCGCTGGGATCTGAGGTATTCGGGGCGAACGGGCGAACCATCGAGGTTGATGTCGCGCCAAGTGGAAGCTCAAATCAAGG
>JAYPXD010000010.1:21683-25695 GCA_038135395.1 Alphaproteobacteria bacterium
ACAATCAGTTTCTGATCGGCCATACGGTAAGCGATATTCTCTATGAATATTTTGTCGGGCGCGTCGGCTATTTCGCTACCAAGATCGCCTTTGTTCGCGAGGTCCGCGAAGGCCGTCGTAAACAGTCGCAAATCGTTGCCTCCTATAGCGATGGCAGCGATCTGAACGTGCTGGCTGTCAGCGACGAGGAGCTTGCTTCGCCGCACATTTCCCGCGACGGGTCTTTGCTGCTGTACACCCGGATCAGCCAGAACCGGCCGCAGTTGTACGTCACCGATTTGCGCACGAACCGGTCCGTGCCGGTTTTTCCCGACCGTGAAGTTCGCTTCGGGCCGGAATTCGCCCCCGACGGCAGCATCTTCTACACCAAGACCGTAAACGGCAACGCGGACATCTATAGGGCGCGCATAGGGTCTGCAACCGAGACCCGTTTGACCTTGAGCCCGTCGATCGAGACGGAATCGTCGGTTAGCCCCGGCGGCGACCGCATCGTTTACGTTAGCGATGCGGCGGGTCCGTTGCGTTTGGTGGTGCAGGATCTGGCCAGTGGCGCGGCGCGCATATACGGTCAGGGGGGTAACTATGGGTCTCCGGCCTGGTCGCCGGACGGTAAGACTTTGGCGTTCACCAAGCAATCCGGCGGTACGTTCAGCATCGGATATCTCAACCTGGAGACGCAAGAAGAACGCCTGGTCTCGACGTCATACTTTGAGGAACATCCGACCTGGGCGAAACACGGCCGGGTTATTCTGTACGAGCGTGGAGAAGAGTACGGCGGCAGCAACGGCAGTACGCTGTGGCAGGTTGATCTGGACAGCGGCCGTCTGGCGCGCCTGCCCTTGACCACGCCTGCTTCCGATCCCGTCTGGTTATCCCAATAGGTTGATGGATATCAGGCCAGGGGTGGTCGTTATGATCAGGCGACCGCTCCAGCCACGCTGTTGTCTCCGGTCAAACGTGGTGGAGCGGCCGTCGGGAGCCGGTCGCTTATAGCGCGTCAGCCGACGTGTTGAGCAAAAAATGCCAGCGTTCGGCTGCGGGCTTCGGCAGCGCAGGCGGCGTTGTAGTCGGCGCGATGGTCGCAATTGAACCCGTGCCCGGCAGGGTAGACGAAGACCTGCGCCTGCGGGTGGGTTTTGCGGATGGCCTCGACGTCGGTCATGGGAATCCCGTGATCCTTTTCGCCGAAATGCATCATCACCGGGTTTTTCGGTTGTTCCGCTTTAAACATCGCAATCTGGCCGCCATAGTAGCAGACGCTGGCCGCGACGCCGATACGGGTCGCAACCAGCCAGGAACAGGATCCGCCATAGCAATAGCCGACCGAGCCGACCTTGCCATGCGCCTTCAGCGCATCGACCGTCGCCTGCATGTCTTTGACCGAGTCGGCCCAATCGATGGCGGCGCGGGTATCGCGTCCGCTGGCGATATCTTCAGGTGTATAACCGACATCAAAGTTCCGAACGGCCCGATCGAACAAGGCCGGGGCCATGACTGCGTACCCTTCGGCGGCATAGCTGTCCGCTACTTCCTTCATATGGCTGTTGACGCCAAAAATTTCCTGAATGACCAGTATGGCGCCCTTGGGAGTGCCGGCCGGCATTGCCTGGTACACGTCAAAGGTGTGGCCGTCGGCAGCCGTTAGCTGAATTGTCTTGCCCATCGGTTGGATTCCTCAAGTGGGGTAGGCGGAAGCCGCAGTCTAGCCACGCGCTTTCTAGGTGCAAGCTTGTTGGCCCAACGCTGACGCCAGCGCGGTAAATGACCTGCGTGTTGGAAGGGATTTTTACGGGGCCAGCGCGACGATAATGCAATCAGTTCGGCGGTTCTTGAGCCAGCGGCAGGTTCGGTCGGCTGCCGCATGGGTTTCATACCCAGCGAGTTGGGCTCGGAACAACGTACGCCGGTTGCGGTCGATAAATTGCGCTACAATCGGGTCGGGCTCACCCAACCGGTCAGGCAGGCGCTTGACCACTTTCGCCAGGTGCTTAGACGCTTCGACTTTGCTGTTGTATGCCCCGATCTGAACCCCGAAGGCGCCCTGAGGACGGCGGCCGCGTGGGCGTGGAATAACAGCCGAAGCGGCCGCTGCCCCACTCGGCACAGCCGTCGCTCTGGCAGCGGCAAGCATCTGCGGTTTTCTGCCGATCCTGGCGTGAGCCAGCAAAATCGCCGAGTCTTGTCGGTCTGCCATGCGGTGCGGGCTTCGACGCGGGATCGGGACCCCTGCCGGTGCCTCATCAGTGGCGGTTTGCTGTGGGCGGCGGTGCTTTCCAGGCCTTTTCGATGGGACCGGCGGCAGCTGATTCAAACGGACTGTCAGCGGTTCGGTAAATTGCTTGTGACTGGGATCGCTTAACCGCTCAAACGCCAAATCCAGCATGTTTTTCATGATCTGGCTGCGTTCCCGGCTGGTCTCACCGCCCAGGACTACGGCCACAACCCGCTGTTTGTTGCGCTTGACCGAGGCTGCAAGATTAAAGCCGGCCTTGTAGATGTAACCGGTTTTCAACCCGTCCATGCCTTCATAGGACCCCAGCATAGGATTGTGGTTTCTGAAGACCCGGTTGCCGAAGTTGAATTCTTCCTGGCTGAAATATTTGTAATACTGAGGAAAGTCCCTGATTAACGCTACAGCCAGGATTGCCATGTCGCGCGCAGTCGTCACCTGTTGCGAGTGGTGCAATCCCGACGCGTTCCGGAAATTGGTGCGGGTCATGCCAAGGCTGCGCGCCTTGGCGGTCATGTTGCGGGCGAAGGTCGATTCGCTTTGGGCCAACTGCTCCGCAACGGCGACCGCAATGTCGTTTGCCGACTTTACGGCCAGCGCTGGGATCGCATCGCGAACGGCGATAGTCTCACCCTGTGCGAGGCCGAGTTTCGATGGCGGCTGTCCCACAGCTCTGCGTGACAGTTTGATGCGGGTATCCATCGTAACAGTACGGCGTTCCAGTGCTTCAAACAGCAGGTAAAGCGTCATCATTTTGGTCAATGACGCGGGATGCCATTGCACCTGGCTGCGGATCGCAGTTAGTACCTCGCCGGTCTGCGCATCGACCGCAATCCGGGTATCGCTCTTCGGAATCGCCTGTGCCGGATGGCTAAGGATCAGGAATATCAACGAAAAAAGCACAATTACCGCGGAAAGTCTCCTCGGCAGGCGATTCGTACAGGATGTGACAGAGCGCCAATGTTGGATCATTGCCGATTCTGGCCACGATTCTGGCTGGTTTGTCCAGAGTTTCTGCGGTTGCGGCCAGCCGCTGCGCGCCGGGGAATCGGCGGAATTCCGGCCCCCGACGGAAAAATGATGCAGTGCACAAAAATTCTCCTTGCATCGCAGTAATCTTCGGCATAGATACAGGGCGTAGCAACACATACGGCTGGCGCGCTCGCCGCCGGATCGCTCAACATAACGGCGGTTTACACGCCGTTTCGGCTCTGGGAAAGGATCCTCTCCGATGAATGACACGATGCAAAAAACCATGGCGACTGCTGCGAACGAAGCCAAGGCGCAGTTCGAGTCCGCCACCAAAATGTTTGAGTCGATGATGACGAACGAAGGCGCCAAGAAGGCTGCCGAGCAGGGTGCCGAGAACCTGCGCGCCGCGTCCGAGAGCGTTCAGGCGCTGATGGCTGAAATGGAGCAGATCACTGCCGGTTTCGCCCAGCACTTTGCCAAGACCATGACCCATGCCTTTGAAACCCAGGCGAAGATGCTGACCGCTGGCGGTTGGCAGCAGGCAGCCGAGCTGCAGTATGCCTATATGAACGAAAGCATGGACGCCGGCTTCTCCGAAGTGTCACGCATTGCTGACCGCAGCACCGCGATGCTGACCAAAGCCGCCCAGCCGCTTCAGGCTCGCTTTGACGCGATGACCAAGGCTGCCTAAGTCGGGCAGAACTGGAATTCGACGCCGCGCTACGGCGTGGAAGCGAAGGCGGCAGGGTCTCTCTGCCGCCTCAGACTGCTGACAAACCCCGTCAAATTTGGCGGGGTCTTTTCGTTGGC
>JAYPXD010000011.1:0-23671 GCA_038135395.1 Alphaproteobacteria bacterium
CTATGGAATCCTGGGATACAAGTGACCCGAACCAACGCCTGCCGGTCTCCGTCCTGACCGGTTTTCTTGGCTCGGGCAAAACCACCCTGCTGAACCATCTGGTCAAGCAGCCGGACATGGCCGGAACCTTGGTCATCATCAACGAGTTCGGCGAAATCGGCCTCGACCACCTGTTGGTCGAGCAGGTCAACGACGAAATGGTACTGATCAATTCCGGGTGTCTCTGCTGCACGGTCCGCAATGACCTGATGGACACATTGATGAAGCAGTCGCTGGCGGCGGAGCAAGGCAAGATCCCGAAATTCCACCGCGTCGTCATCGAGACCACCGGCCTGGCCGACCCGGCTCCGATCCTGCACACGCTAATGGCCGACCCCTATGTCAGCGGCCGCTATCGCATGGACGGCGTTATCACCACCGTGGATGCCGTCAACGGCAGCGATACGCTCGACCGCCAGTTCGAAAGCGTCAAGCAGGCCGCGGTTGCTGACCGTGTCGTCTTTACCAAAAGCGATTTGGCGGATGCCTCGACGATCGAAGCGCTGAAAGCGCGGATCAAGGCGCTGAACCCCGGCGCGCCGACGTTTGTTGCGGAAAATGGCCAGATTGCGCCGTCTTTGCTGTTCGACGCCGGGCTGTTCGACCCGAAAAACAAGATCGCCGACGTGGAAAAATGGCTCCAGGCGGAGGAGATCATGGCGCGGGAAGAGGCGGAGCACGGCCATCATCATCACGGTCACGACCATGATCATGGTCATGACCACAACGATGATCATGACCATGAGGAGCATGCCCACGACGTTAACCGCCACGACGAAAATATCCGTGCCTATTGCCTGACACTGGACGAGCCGATCGAAGCGCATGCCTTTGAGGAATGGATCAATATGGCGATGATGCTGAAAGGTCCCGACCTGCTGCGGGTGAAAGGCATCGTCAACGTCAAGGATTTCGACGGCCCGGTGGTGATCCATGGGGTCCAGCACGTGTTTCACCCGCCAGTGATGCTGGAGAAATGGCCTAGCGAGGATCGCCGCTCGCGCATGGTTTTCATTACCCGGGATGTCGACAAAGAGTTTTTGGAGCAGTTGCTGAACAGCTTCACCGGTCCCGAACGCCGCCACGTCAATTTCGTCTGAGGGCCGGCCGGTCTTGAGAGCCAGCCTTAAGCTCGTGCCCTATGCTGCAGCCATGGGCCGGCGGGCGCCAGTTGCAAGAATCGAGGACATTCGTTTTGGCCACAATCGCCGAGGTCCAGGAAGAGTTGATCGAGGAATTCGCGTTCTTCGACGATTGGATGGACCGTTACCGCTATATTATCGACCTGGGCCGCAACCTGCCAGATTTTCCGGCGGACAAGCAGACCGATGCCTACAAGGTCCGCGGCTGCCAGAGCCAGGTGTGGTTTTGCGCCGAGCCGATGGTGGGGGGTAAGCTGCATTTCCTGGCCACCTCGGACGCGCACATCGTCAGCGGCCTGATCGCCATTCTCCTGCGGATTTATTCGGACCGCACGCCGGAGGAAATTTTGGCAACAAAGCCGGATTTCGTGGCCGCCATCGGCCTGGACGAGCATCTGTCGCCGACGCGCAACAATGGGCTGCACGCCATGCTGACGCGAATTTTTGCGGAGGCGAAAGCCGCCGCAGCAGCCGTTTAGAGTCCGACGCCATGAGTGAAGCCGCCACGATCAACGCGCTTTAGAACACCCGCATTATGCAGTTCGCCGAGGATATTCCGCGGCAAGGCAGGCTGGATGATCCGGACGCAACTGCAAGTGTGCGCAGCCCGCTGTGCGGGTCGCGCATTACGGTGGATATCAAGGTCTCGGACGGGGTCATTACCGAATACGCCCATGTGGTCCGCGCCTGCACGCTGGGCCAGGCCGCCGCCTCAATCACCGCTCGGCACGTGGTCGGCACATCGGTGTCGGCATTCCATCGCATAGCCGCCGCCATGCGCGCCATGCTGAAAGACGGGCAGAACCTGCCCGAGGACACCTGGGAGGACCTGCAGGTTCTGACGCCGGTCCGAGACTTCAAAAGCCGGCATGGCAGCGTGTTGCTAAGCTTTGACGCAGTTGAGAAAGCGTGGGCACAGTTACGGTAGCGGTCGTTTAAGTAGCCGCAGCCACCAACATTACGCCGCCGAGACCGCCGCTGGCGAACGCATCATGCAATGCGGTGTTGCGCTCCACCATGATGTTATAGACCCGTGGACTGAATTGTTCCGATATTTCGGCTTCCATCCCGCGCAACCGCTCCATTGCGGCTTGGTACCGGGCGGTGAATACAGGGCTGATATCCCGCTCGACCGTCACGGCGCAACCATGATCGGCGAGCCAGCCTTTGTAGTCCGGCGCTGTCGCCAGATTCTCCACAACCAGGGACTCGAAGACGCTGGCCTGCATCGCGTCGCTCATCGGGCCGGTGGCGATCCAGTCGATAAACGCGACATTGCCACCAGGCCGGACCAGCCTCGCTGCCTCGCCGATCACCTTTTGCTTGTCCGGCACATGGCAAAACGCATCCTGGCTGAAAATCACGTCGAAGGCGTTATCGGCAAACGGCAGCGCCATCGCATCCGCCCGTTGGAACGAGACTTTTTCGTCCAGGCCTCGGGCTTTGGCCCTAGCTTCTGCCTCATCGACATTGGTCTGCACCAGATCGACGCCGGTTACGTTGCAGCCTCGCGTTTCCGCCAAGTGTAAGGCTGGCCCCCCCCAACCCAGAGCCGATGTCCAGGACAGCCGATGACGTGTCAATGTTGGCATGGTCGGCCATGACGTCCGTCGATTTGACACCGCTTAGCGACAGAAAATTCTCGCTATCGTAGAGGCGTTCGATCAGGACGGAGCCGACGGGGCTATAGTTGGTTTCCAGGGCTTTCAGCGACATGGGTTTGGGGCTCATTGCTTACGGTCGGAAGACCGCAGCTTGGCCCCTCGCGCCGCCGAATGCAAGGATTGAGAACAAAGCGCTAACCGAATGCCGTATCGGCTGCTTTAGCCCTATCCTTCAAATCGCTTCGATAAAGTTTCGGGCGGCAAGATTGCACCCCGGGGCTTTAGCGCCGCCCTATCCGATGAATGCTGGGTCGTTGCGCCAGACCTGCTCCAGCGCTGCGTGGGTCGAGGCGGGCAGCGGGCCGGCATTTTCCGCCGCCAGCGCCTGCTCCAGATGATCGATCTCCGCCATGCCGACTTCTATAGTGGAGAGGCCCTGGCAGGCCAGCCCGAACCGCAGCGCCGCCTGCGCCGGAGTGCCGAATTCGGACCCCAGCACCTGCCAAACCGCCCGCGCCCGCGCTTCTTCGGCGGGATGGTCGGAGTTGGCGGTGATTGGCACTTCGCGGCCGTGCCGCACGGTCGATGCCAAATGACCAGCCGCGAAAATGCGGATGCCTATCACGCCAACATCCTGGTCGGCGCAGGCCTTCAGCAGGCCATGGAAATTGGTCGTGTTCCATCCCGTCGGCGGCGCCCAGCCGGCGGTCGGGTTGATTGCGTTGTAATAGACCTGCGCCACGTCGAACCGCCCGGCGGAGACCACCTGGTTGACTGCCGCCGGCTCTCCCAGCGCTGTCAGGCCGATGTGGTCGCACAGGCCTTCAGCCTGAAGCGTGGCCATAACGTCGGCGACGCCGCCGGGCGATAGGATATCGGCGGGGGTCAGGGTCGCACCGCCGCCGGCGGCGCTGATTTGATTGTGCAGGATCAGCACTTCCACCTTGCGGAGGCCCAGCCGCTCGAAACTATCTGCGACCGAGCGGCGGATTTGGCTAGCAAAGTCGCCCGCCGCGGGGTCGATCCGGAACTTGGTCGAAATTCGGGGGCGAGCCTTGCCGGCCCTGGCCGCCAGCCATTGGCCGATCACCTGCTCGGATACGCCATTGCCATAGGATGCAGCCGTATCGATCCAGTCGATGCCGGCGGCGACGGCGCGGTCCAGTGCTGCAAACGCTACGGACTGATCCTG
The DNA here is from genome assembly GCA_038135395.1 of Alphaproteobacteria bacterium. Classification (GTDB taxonomy): domain Bacteria; phylum Pseudomonadota; class Alphaproteobacteria; order Bin95; family Bin95; genus JACKII01. Next base: position 3,978 of record JAYPXD010000011.1, read on the forward strand.
GTGGATCAACACCCCGCCCACCCAGCCGCCGCCGAAGGTCAGGACGGAAACTTCCAAGTTGGTGCGGCCGAAGCGTCGGGTCTGCATGATGGGGTATCCTTGCAATTTTCGAGCCGGCAGAGTCCGGCATTCTGGAGGCGCAGGCCACTCATGAAGACAGGGCCTGTCCCATCCGTCAATTATCTGGCCCGGCTTGCCCCGGCGGAAGCTGATTTCTGCTAAGCAGGGGTTAATGCTGCGTTGGGCGTTGCACTCACCGAATATGAACGACTGTCGGGCACTCTGACCTGCCCCGGACCTGATCCTATGTAGCCGGGACTTGGTCAATTGAAAGGTGATGTCTGCGATGCCACACCAGGAAGTATTGCCATTGAAGTCGCCGCAAAGCTGGCGTCAAGCGCTGGGAATCCCGTGGGCCAATCGGTTCCGCAAGTCTGCCGGCCAACAGGACCGGCGTCCGAAAACGTTCGGCGAGGCAATGGCCTGCGTTAAGCGGCTGGAGGCGCAACTTACGGAAGCGCGTGCGCAAGCGGCAGTGCGGGAGGCAGACCTGCAGGCACTCAGCCTGCAGGACATGGCCACGGGGCTGCCGAATCAGGAGGCCTTTGCGCAGGCCGTTGGCGCTGCGCTTGCCCAAAATGGCCGCAGGGACGAGGCGATCGCGGTCTTGCTGATCGACCTGAACGGCTTTGACACGTTCAAAGACGCAATGGGCGCTGGCGCAGCGGACAAGGTGCTGGTCGGCATAGCGGTCCGGTTGCACGGCGCTATTCGTGAGTCGGATATTCTGGGCCGGATGGCGGGCGACCGTTTCGCCGTCCTGTTGCGCCATTTGAAAGGCGAGGCTGCGGCGATCCACGCTGCCGAGCGCATCCTCCAGTCCATGGAACAGCCGATTATCATTGGTTCCGATGAGGCTCGCTGCGCCGCCAGCATCGGCATTTCCACCAGCCAGGGCTACCCGAGCATTGTCGGGCAGACCTTGATTCAGAGGGCCGAAATTGCCGTACAACGGGCGATATCGGCGGGCGGCAGTCGCTTTCACTTCTTTGACGCCGTCCTGCATGAGGAGGCCGAGGAGGCCAGCCGGATCAAGGCGGCGCTGGCACCCGCTGTGAACATCGACCAGTTCCATATGGAATTCCAGCCGCGGATCGATATGCGGTCGGGCCAACCGTGTGGTGTCGAGGCCCTGGTGCGCTGGGATCATCCGACGCTCGGCCCGGTGTCGCCGGCCCGCTTTATCCCGATTGCTGAACGATGTGGCCAGATATTGCCGCTGTGCGAATGGATCGCCGACGAGGTCTTTCGGTGTGCAGCGCTTTGGCGGACCTATCAGCGTACCGCGGGCGTGCCGTTGCTGCCGATTGCCATGAACCTTTCGATTGCCCAGTTGCGAAACAGCGATCTGCGCCAACAATTGGAGGCGCTGGCGCGATCCTATTCCGTTCCTGCGGCGGCCATTGAACTGGAGGTCACGGAAACCGCTGCCATCGACGATGTCGAAAGGATTGCCGATTTGCTGGCGGGCCTGCGCGCTGACGGATACCGCGTCGCGATCGACGATTTCGGCACCGGCTATGCCTCGCTGGCCCTGGCGGTCAGCCTGCCGGCCGACTATCTGAAGATTGACCGGTCGTTCATCAGCAACATGCTGACCAGCCGCCGGCATGCCGCCGCAGTCGCGACCACGCTCGCGCTGGGGCGCAGCATGGATTTGACCGTTGTGGCGGAAGGCGTGGAGACCGAACAACAGGCGCTGCACCTGCAGGCGCGCGGCTGCGACCAGGCGCAAGGATATTGGATTGGAGAGCCGATGCCGTTCATCGACCTGATGCAGTGGCTGAAGCACTACCAGCCATTGCTCCAGGATGCTGACCAACCGCAGGAACAGCCGGTACTGGTGCTAGAGCGGCAGGCTTAAGATGAAACGCGCCCCGCCTCTCGGCGCGGTGTCGACGACGATGTCGCCGCCATGCGTCAGCGCGATGTCGCGAGCGATGGTCAATCCCAGCCCCACCCCGCCAGTGGCGGAATTGCGGGATTCGTCCAGGCGGACGAACGGCCGGAACACATCGGTGCGCCGGTCCTCCGGTATGCCAGGCCCATCGTCATCAATCATAATCAAAACGAAATCTGCATTTTTGACCAATGAGATCCAACAATGCTTGCCGTGGCGCAGGCCGTTGCCGATAACATTACCGAGCGCCCGCCGCAGCGCCTCTGGCCGAAGACGCAAAAGCAAGGGGCCATCGAGGTCGCTCGTCACGGCGACCTGATCGTAGCGGAAGGTTTCCGCGACCGACCGGACCAGCGCGACAATGTCGATGGCGCCTGTCGGCTCCGCCACCTGGTCGCGGGCGAAGTCCAGATAGCCCTGGATCATCCGCTCCATGTCGGCAATGTCCTGGCGCAGCCCGTCCTTGTCGGTGCTATCGCCCAACATTTCCACCTCGATCCGCATGCGGCTGAGCGGTGTCCGCAGGTCATGGCTGATGGCCGCCAGCATCTCGGTGCGGCGGCGCACCTGGCGTTGAATGCGCGCTTTCATGCGCTCGAACGCCCTGGCTGCGCGCCGGATTTCATCGGCGCCGCGTTCCTGGATGGCGCCCAGGTCCTCGCCCTTGCCGAAAGCATCCATGGCCCCCGCCAGCCGCCGGATCGGCACCACCTGCTTCCAGAGGAAAAACGCGGAAAGCCCAAGCACGAACAGGGCCGTGCCCAGCACCCAGGCCAGAAAAACGAACGTTGTCGATGTTGCCACCCGTTTCAGCGGCAGGCGGCAGTCGAGTGGTCCCCGGGCGGTATCGAACAAAACATGTAGGTCGGTGCCGAACTGGCCGACCGTTCTGTGTGGAACGCGCGGCAGCGATCTGGCGATTGCTTGGTCTAGCGCGGATACGGAAAATTGTGACCATAATTCGGGTTCCGATGCGTTCGGCGGCTTGGCTGCCGGCGCACACCGCACCTCGGTTGTCCGTTCCAGAAGGATGGCGACGTCCGCTGGGAGCCCACCCGCTTCATACGCGCGCACCAGGAAGGCCAATTCACCGGTCGCGCTGGAGATCAGCCGACGTTGGACCGTGTCCCAATGGCGGTCGAAGAAGAACCAGGTGGCGATGGCAAACAGCAGCAAAATCGGCAAGGCCACCATCAGCAGGGATCGCCGGAACAGGTCGCGCGGCATGACATCCCGAAGCCGAAGTCTGCCCCGCCACCTCACGGCAACGGCCGCGCTGCCAGACGGTAGCCGATGCCCCGAACCGTCTGTAGCCAACTGGGGTTGCGCGGGTCGGCCTCGAATTTTTTTCGCAGCCTGGCGACCTGCACATCGACCGCTCGCAATTTTGTGCCTTCGCCGAGCGCATCTGCCAGGTCGTCCCGGCTGACTTCGTCGCCTAACCGGCTCGCCAGATAGCGCAGCAACCGTTGCTCCTGCGGCGTCAGCAGAATGCGCTCATTGCCGTGGTGCAGCAGTCCAGTGGTGACGTCCAGCACAAACGGCCCGAGCGCCAGCTTATCCGGCGCCGTATGCAAGTCATCGGCGGCAGCCGTATCCCGGACCGCGCGGCGGCGTAGAATGCGTTCGATCCGCAGCAGCAATTCGCGGGGGTCGAACGGCTTAGCGATATAGTCCTCAGCGCCGGTCGACAGCCCCTTGACCCGCTCTTCCGGCGCGTCCAGGGCGGTGATGAGCAGCACGGGCGGGCCATCGGCGGATTGCGCAAGTTCTTCTGCCAGCACCAGCCCGTTTTCGCCGGGCATCATGATGTCGAGCACGACCAGGTCGAACATCAGGGATTTCAGCTTGGCCCGGGCCTCCGCCGCGTCATGGGCGGCCATGGCCAGGTAGCCGGCGTTATTCAGATAGCGGCAGAGCAGTTCCGCGAGCCGGTGATCGTCGTCGACGACGAAGATGTGGGCTGCTTCTGCGCTCATCGTCGCAACTAGTCGGGGGTTGCCGGGTAGGATGGGGCCAGGGCGCCGCCGCAACGCACTGGTTCGATGGCCAGGGCTTTGCCTTTATCGCCGACCCGCACCAGGCAGCCGCACAGCGTGCCTTCGCCTTCAGCCGGCGTCAGGCGCTCGGACGGCATTTTGCGGGTGAAGCGATAGATGGCGGGCTCTGCCTTCATGCCGATCACGGACCGGTAGTCCCCGGTCATGCCCGCGTCGGTCTGATAAGCCGTGCCATTGTTCATGATGTGATGATCGGCTGTCGGCACATGGGTATGGGTGCCGACGACCAACGAGGCCCGGCCATCCAGGTAATGGCCCATCGCCATTTTCTCGCTGGTTGCTTCGCCATGGACATCGACGAGGATGGCGTCGACGGCCCCGCCGAGCGGCGCCTGTTTCATCACCCGGTCAATGGCGGCGAAGGGATCGTCCATCGCATCCATAAACAGGCGCAGCATGATATTGGCGACCAGCACGCGCTTGCCGGTGCGTCCGGTGGTGACATAGACGCCGTTGCCGGGCGTGCCCTTTGGGAAATTCAGCGGTCGCAGCAAACGCGGCTCGGAGTCGATAAAGCCGGTGATCTCGCGCTGGTCCCAGATGTGGTTGCCCGTGGTGATGACATCGACACCCAGGTCAAAGAATTGCGCGCCGATGGCGGCGGTGATGCCAAAGCCGCCGGCGGCATTTTCCCCGTTCAGAACCACCAGTTCCGGTCGATGCGCCTGGATCAGGCCCGGCAGGTGTTGGGCTACGGCGTCGCGACCGCTGCGGCCCACGACATCGCCGATAAACAACAGGGAAAACGAGGAGTCCGTCATGAATGCGCCACCAAAGGCCACAGCACCGCAAGGGGCACAGTAGAAAACGTAAACCGTGAGGAGCCGCTTCGGCCGCTGGCGTGACAAGCTCCTGGGTCCGTATAGTAAGGTGGGCGTCGCGTGGCGTGACCAGGATCACGTCAGTGGCAACACCCTGGACCAGAAGGCTATCGACCCCGGGGCAATGCGTGCCTGGCGCGCCAAGCAGCCCCTCGCGTTCTATCTAGTCTTCCGTCGCGTCTTCGGCAAGCGCGGCTAATGACCCGGAAAGGTCGGACAGACGCCCGCCCATGCTATCGGCCCATCGGCGCAATGCCGAAACCTCTGCCTGGAGCGCGGCATTGGCCGCCATCAGGCGCAGGTTTGCCGCTTCGGCCTGCAAAGCGCGAGCATCGGGCATTGCCGCGCCTTCGACACTTGCCGGTGCGGCAGCCTGGCTGGCCTCGCTCCGCATGGATTCGCGTGTATCCGATTCGCTTACGGCCGATTGCGCCGCGGCCAGTTCGTCCAGCAGCGCAATGCCGGCGATGACCAGCAGGTGCCGGTCGTCTGCTCCGACCAGCGCCTCGGCGATCGGTTGGATGCGTTGATCCAGGGCCGCAGCCATCTGGCGCAGATGGCCCTCCTGGCCTGAAACGCAGCGTAGCGTGTAGCTGCGGTTCCCAATTGAAAATGTAACGTCGGGCATTGCAAACATTCGGTCTGAGACAACAAGGCACCCTCGCACGCTTGACGGCCTGAGGGAAGGCCGGCATGTTCCGCGCCGCAAGCGCCGTGTTGTGGTGACGGTGTTACGATAACAATGGCGCGCAAGCGATTCTGCATCCCTTTTTGATTACGGAGTCCGAGAGCAGCCCATGGCGCAGGACCCTCAACGCGACCCCGAGATGCTTCGCCAGATGGCGAATGCGATCCGAGCCCTATCGATGGATGCGGTGCAAGCCGCCAACAGTGGCCATCCCGGCATGCCCATGGGGATGGCGGACGCCGCGACGGTGCTTTGGACCCAGTTCCTGAAGCACGACCCAAAAGCGCCCAAATGGCATGACCGCGACCGCTTTGTGTTGTCGGCGGGCCATGGTTCGATGCTGCTCTATAGCCTGCTGTTCCTCAGCGGCTATGAGGACATCACCCTCGATGATCTGAAGAATTTCCGCCAACTCGACGCGCCGACCGCGGGCCACCCCGAATACGGGCACCTCGCCGGCATCGAGACCACCACCGGCCCGCTGGGCCAAGGCTTCGCCAATGCGGTTGGCATGGCGATGGCGGAGCGGCAGTTGCGCGCGAACTATGGCGCCGGCACGGTTGACCACTTCACCTATGCCATCGCCGGCGACGGCTGCCTGATGGAAGGCATCAGCCACGAGGCCGCCAGCATGGCCGGCCACCAGAAGCTGGGCCGGCTGATCGTGCTGTTCGACGACAATGGCATCTCCATCGACGGCCCGACCTCGATGAGCGTGTCCGAAGACACCACGCAGCGTTTCCTGGCCTATGGCTGGCATGTCGAGAGCGTGGACGGTCACGACATGGGCGCCGTCGCCGCGGCGATCCGCGCCGCCAAGGCCGATGCCCGTCCGTCGCTGATCCGCTGCAAGACCACGATCGGCTTCGGTGCTCCGACCAAGGCCGGGACTGCCGGCTCGCATGGCTCGCCATTGGGCGACAAGGAAATCGAAGGCGCGCGCGCTGCGCTTAACTGGCCGCATGCACCGTTCGAGATTCCCGCCGACGTGCTGTCCGCCTGGCGCGCAGATGGCGGCCGCAGCGCAGCCGCCCACGCCGAATGGGCCAAGCGGCTGGAGGCGTCGGACCGCAAGATGGAATTCCTGGCGCAGATGGATGGCGTCATCAGCGCCTCGATCGACGCCCGGATTCACGATATCAAAACCGCGATGCGCGCCAGCGGCAAGGGGCCGGCGACCCGTGCGGCCTCGCAGGATGTGCTGGAAGTTTTGGTCGAAGCCTTCCCCTGGATGGTCGGTGGGTCTGCCGACCTGACCGGCTCGAACAACACAAAAACCGGAGCATTGGCGCCGATGACGCCGGAAAATCCGGGTGGGCGGTACGTCTACTATGGCGTGCGCGAGCATGGCATGGCTGCGGCGATGAACGGAATGGCGCTGCACGGCGGTTTGATCCCCTACGGCGGTACGTTCCTGGTGTTCAGCGACTACAATCGCCCATCGATCCGCTTGGCGGCACTGATGGGCATCCGCGTTATCCACGTGCTGACCCATGACAGCATCGGTCTGGGCGAAGACGGCCCGACGCACCAGCCGGTCGAACACATGGCGGCGTTGCGCGCAATCCCGAACCTGCTGGTGATGCGCCCGGCGGATGCTGTCGAAACCGCGGAATGCTGGCAGATCGCCCTTGAGCATACGCACACGCCCAGCGTGTTGGCGTTGACGCGGCAGGGCCTGAAACTGCAACGGACCGAGGCCGACACGGTCAACCGTTGCCGTACCGGCGCTTATGTCTTGGCGGAGGCTTCGGGCGGAACACCGGCCGTGACGATCGTCGCCAGCGGTTCCGAAGTGGAAATCGCGATGGAAGCGCGTGCCGCATTAGAGGCGGATGGCATTGCCGCGCGCGTTGTCTCCATGCCGTGCATGGAGCTGTTCGCCGATCAGGACGCTGCGACCCGCGCCGCCATTTTGCCGCAAAACACGCCGATTATCGCTGTAGAAGCCGCGATTGCCCAAGGCTGGGAACGTTGGATCGGTAGTGGCAACCGCTTTGTCGGTATGAAGGGCTTTGGCGCATCCGCACCGTACAAACAACTATACCAGCGCTTTGGTATTACTACAGAAACAGTAGTTGCACGTGCTAAAGAAGCGCTAGCTGGTTAATTTGTCGTTTCAAGTCTTGCCGCGAGGTCAGCGGCAGCATTAAGGAGGTACGCATGGCTATTCGGGTAGCAATCAACGGGTTTGGTCGCATCGGTCGCATGGTGTTCCGCGCGGCGATGGAAGCACGGCGCGATGATCTGGAGTTCGTTGCGATCAACGATCTCGGTTCTCCGGCAGCAAATGCCCACTTGCTGAAGTACGACTCGGTCCATGGCCGTCTGGACCAGGATGTCAGCGTTGATGGCGACACCATCCGCGTCGGCGACCGCGCCGTAAAGGTCTATGCCGAGCGCGATCCGAAGAACCTGCCCTGGGGCCAGTTGGGCATTGATGTGGTGATGGAATGCACCGGCATCTTCACCAAGCGCGAGCAGGCGGCTATGCACCTGACCGCCGGCGCGAAAAAAGTCCTGATTTCGGCTCCCGCTACGGGCGCGGACCTGACGGTGGTCTATGGCGTGAACCACGACAAGATCCGTCCGGAGCACACGGTCATCTCCAACGCGTCCTGCACCACCAACTGCCTGGCCCCGGTCGCGCACGTGCTGAACAGCACGATCGGCATCGAGCGTGGCTACATGACCACGATTCACGCCTATACTGGCGACCAGAAGCTGCACGACAACCTGCATAGCGACCTGCGCCGCGCCCGCGCCGGTGCGCTCAGCCTGATCCCAACCTCCACCGGCGCCGCCCGCGCCGTGGGCGAGGTGCTGCCGGAACTGAAGGGCAAGCTGGACGGCACCGCCATCCGCGTGCCGACAGCCAACGTTTCGGTCGTAGACCTGAAGTTCGTGCCGTCCCGCGCCACCAGCGTGGACGAGATCAACAATGCCATCCGCAATGCGGCCGCCAATCAACTGGCCGGCGTACTGGGTACGAATGACGAGGAGCTGGTCTCCTGCGACTTCAACCACAATACCTATTCCAGTGTGTTCGACCTGACCCAGACCCAGACGGTCGAGGGCACTCTGGTGCGCGTGCTGTCCTGGTATGACAACGAGTGGGGCTTCTCCAACCGCATGTTGGACACAGCCGCCGTCTATGGCCGCGCCTAAGCGCTAGCAACAGGGAGAAATCCAGCCATGAAGACCACCCAGAAAGTCCGTAAAATCCTCTCCAACTACGAGAGCGACAATCCCGGCACCAAGGCCAACCTCGCCCGCATCCTGATGCAGGGCAAGCTCGGCGGCACCGGCAAGGTTGTGATCCTGCCGGTCGACCAGGGCTTTGAGCACGGCCCGGCGCGTAGCTTTGCGCCGAACCCGGTCGGCTATGACCCGCACTACCACTTTCAACTGGCAATCGACGCGGGCCTCAGCGCCTACGCCGCGCCGCTCGGCATGATCGAGGCAGGTGCGGACACCTTTGCCGGTCAGATCCCGACCATCCTGAAGGTTAACAGCGCCAACAGCCTGGCCCGCATGAAGGACCAGGCGATCACCGGCTCGGTCGGCGATGCGCTGCGCCTCGGTTGCTCTGCCATCGGCTTCACCATCTATCCGGGCTCGGACGATCAGTTCGCGATGATGGAAGAAATCCGCGAGATGGCGGAAGAAGCCAAGGCGGTCGGCCTGGCCGTCGTCGTCTGGAGCTACCCGCGTGGCGGCGACCTGACCAAGGAAGCCGAGACTGCGGTCGATATCTGCGCTTATGCGGCGCACATGGCGGCGCTATTGGGCGCGCACATCATCAAGGTGAAGCCGCCGACGGCTGCCATCGGCTTGGATGCAGCCAAGAAGGCCTATGCCGAGATCGACACCTCGACGCTTTCGAAGCGCATCGAGCACGTGGTGCAGTCCTGCTTCAACGGCCGGCGCCTGGTGGTGTTCTCGGGCGGCGAGGCCAAGGGCCTGGACGGCATTCTCGGCGAAATCCGCGAGATCGCCGCGGGCGGCGCGACCGGCTCGATCATCGGCCGCAACACCTTCCAGCGTCCGCGTGACGAGGCGATTGCGATGCTCAACCAGATCATCGACATCTACAAGGGCCGCGGCTGACGCCGCGCCACCCCGTCTTGGCGTCATTGCGAGCGCAGCCGAGCAATCCAGACCGGTCTCAATCGGCCCTGGATTGCTTCGTCGGCGCCGCCTCCGCGCCATGACGGTGAGTGTTTAAGGCAAAGGACGACTGCCTTGGTTGACGACGAGCGCTTTATCTATCTGATTTCGCCGGAATCGGTGACAACTCTGGCAGCGCTCGACGCATTCGCGGCGAAGCTAGAGGAAGCCCTTGGGACGGATCTTGTCGCCGCATTCCAATTGCGCCTGAAGAATGTCGGCGATGATTGGTTCGAGACCGCCACCAAGCGCCTGTTGCCGCTCTGCCAGGCGAAAGATGTTGCCTTCATCTTGAACGACCGGCCCGACCTGGCCGTAAAGCTTGGTTGCGACGGCGCCCACGTCTCAGCCGACGAGGATATGCCGTTCGCCAAGGCCCGGGAAATCCTGGGCGAGGACCTGATCCTGGGCGCGACCTGCCGCGGCAGCCGCGATCTGGCTTTCGAGGCGGGCGAAGAGGGCGCGGACTATGTGGCGTTCGGCGCGTTTTTCCCCAGCTCAACCAAGGCCACCAAGAGCCGCGTCGGCCTGGAAATCCTGGAATGGTGGAACGAAATCGCGGTGTTGCCCTCGGTCGCTATCGGTGGTTTGACCGCAGAGAATTGTGGCCCGGTCTATAAGGCCGGCGCGGACTATATCTGCGTCGTCTCGGCGGTTTGGGATTATCCGCAAGGGCCGGCTGCGGGCGTACGAGCCCTTGTCGAGGCCTGCCAATAAGCGCTTTAAATTGGTGAAATGGATCGCTTTTTCGGCGGCCCCTTGAACATCCGCCGCGCAGGCAGGCCTGCGAGCGCCTGAATCAACGTGCGGCGCGTGTCGCGCGGATCGATGACGTCGTCGATACCGAACCCTTCCGCCGCTTGGGCTGCGCCGATACGGGCGCGCGTTTCGTCGATCAGTTCCTGGCGGCGCGCCATCGGGTCCGGCGCGTTCTGATAGTCGCGGCGGAAGGCGACATCGATCGCGCCTTCGATTGACATCGCGCAAATCTCCGCCGTCGGCCAGGCGAAGGCATAGTCGGCGTCAAAGCTGCGGCCGCCGCCCATCGCGATATAGCCGGAGCCATAGCCTTTGCGCAGCGACAATGAGATGCGGGGCACGGTGACGTGCGCCATCTCGTACAACAATCGCCCGCTGCGCCGCGCCAGCCCGGTCGCCTCCGCCGCCGAACCGATGGCAAAGCCGGGAACGTCGATCAGGCTGATGAGCGGCAAGCCGAACGCGTCGGCCAGCGCCACGAAGCGCGCCGCCTTCTCGCATGCCTTGGCGTCCAGCATGCCGCCAAGGTATCGGGGGTTGTTCGCCAACACCGCCACCGGCCGGCCGTTGAGCCGCGCAAAGGCCGTGGTGATGTTGCGGGCATAGGTCGGCTTTAATTCGAACCGGCTGCCGCCGTCGAATATTCCGTCGATGACCTTCCGAACATCGTAGGTCTGGCGCTGGTCTGCCGGTACCAAAGCGAGGAGGCTCGCGCTCGATACGGCGGGCCCGACCGCGTCCAGCACCGGTGGCGGCTCATTGGAATTGGACGGCAGGTAGGACAGGAACCGGCGAACCGCATCCATCAACTCCGCCTCGGTATCGACGGCCAGGTCGGCGACGCCGTGCCGGTCGGCCTGAAGCTTGGCGCCGCCCAGGCTCTCTTTGTCGATGTCCTCGCCGACGCCGGCCTTGACCAGCGCCGGGCCCGCCATGCCCATCTGCCCGCCGCCGCGCACCATTACGACAAAATCGGCCAGGCTCGCATAGTTCGACGGACCGGCGAAGCCAGCGCCCATCACGGCCACGACCATCGGCGTCCAGCCGGAATTCATCCCCAGCAGATGAAACACCCGTGTCCCGGCGGCGAAGTGGCGGGAGTTCTGGCCATCCTGGATGCGATGGCCGCCGCCTTCGACCAACATGACCAGCGGCATGCCGACCTCGGTCGCCCGCTCGATGGCCCGGTTGCCTTTGGCGCTGCCGGCGACCCCGACCGAGCCGCCATGCACGGTGAAGTCGTGCGCGACGACGCTGACCGGCCGTCCTTCGACCCGGCCGGAGCCGGTGACGATGCCGTCGGCGGGCGCCTCCAGGTTGGCGTTCCATGGGTTGTCGTGGTGCGGAGCGGCCAGGCTGCCGATCTCCAGAAAGCTGCCGGGGTCCAGTAGTAAATCGACGCGGGCCCGGGCCGAAAGCTTGCCATCGCGCTGGCGCTTGGCCATCGCTTCAGGCCGCGCGGCATCGCCCAGCGCGGTTTTCATGGCGGCGATGGCGGCGGCGAGTTCGCCGGCGGTCGGTTGGGATGCGGTCATGGCTGGCACACTGGGTTGGCGGATGACGGGACCGCCAGTCTAGACAGATAATGCCCGGCTGGGCGAGGAGATCTGTCTATCCAGCCACAGCCAGGCCCAGTAACGCTGCAAACGGCGTCATCGCGACGCCGATCAGATAGCGCCGCGCCGCCAGCGGTGGGCCGGCCAGCGGGATGTCGTAGAGCACCAGCCGTTGAGCGTTCATCATCGACCAGGCGTTCAGCAGCGCCATCATTTGGCCGACGCCCGCATTTGCGGTCAACAACGCTGCCACAACCGGCAGGATCAACATTGGGCCGGTCGGCATCAGCGCACCAAACAGCGCGGCGAGCATCGCGCCTTTGAAGCCGGAATCGGTGCCGACCCAGTGGCCAATTTCCTCGCTGGGCAGCAATTGTGCGACAAAGCCGGCGGATACGATGGCGGGAAGGATGATCGGGATCAGGTTGATCGCCTGTTTGCGCGACAGGCGCATCGCCTCCGCCAGCGAGCGCTGGGGATGGAAATGGACCACCAGCCCCAGGACGACGACCATGCCGATCAGCATCATTGTCGAAAAGCTCATGGCCGCCTATTCCCGGTCCACGCGCGGCCAGCGGGTTTCCGGCCAGAATTGCCGGATCAGCAGGCCGCCGAGGATTGGCAATGGCAGCGCCGCCAAAATGCGCATGGTCGCTATATGCTCGCCCAAGAACGAGACTTCCCACACCAGGAAGCGGTTCATGCCCAGCACGCTCCATGAAATGATGAAGGCGACGACTGCGCCGACTTCCGCGCCGAAGCGCAGCAGCATCGCCGCCACCGGATAAATGACCCACGGACCGCCGGGCGTGATCGACCCGGCCAGCGTGCCGATCAGCAACCCTTTCCAGCCGGCGTCGCGCCCCATGTGCTTGGCGACCCAGTCGCGCGGCACCAGCACCGTCAGCAAGCCGTACATCAGCACGCCCAGCGCCATGCGCGGCACGACGTTGACCATCAGCTTCCAGTCTTCGAACAGCACGCGATGAACCGTGTCCCAGCCATAGAGAATCCAGCACAAGGATCCCGTGACAGTCATCAGGGACAAGGCGAAAATCGCCGGGCCGCGGCCACGGCGCTTTGCTGCCTCGGAAGGGGCTGGATTGGTCATGGGAGAGTTGGTGTACCGCTATTCCGCTGCTTTGACGGCCGCCAAGCCGTTCAATACCTCCTCTGTATGCTCTCCCAGTGCCGGCGAAGGGAAGCGGAGTTTTGGTCGCTGCCCGTCCAGGGTGATCGGCAGGCTGGTTACGCGGAAATCCCGCTGCGGAACGGCCTGCACCATGTTGGTGGCCGCCAGTTGCTCGGTTTTGGAGAGCGCCGCAATATCGTTGACCGGCGAGCACGGCACGCCGACCGACTCGATTTTGGCAATCCAGTTGTCGCAGGTGTCGGTCAGGAATACCTCGGCGATCAGCGGCAGCAGCGTCTCGCGGTTTTCGAAGCGCGCGGCCGGCTTGTTGAACCGCTCGTCGTCACACCATTCGGGCTTGCCGACTACCTTGGCGAACTTCAAGAACAGGCGGTTGTTGCCGGCGGCGATGCAGATGGGGCGGTCTGCCGTATCGAACACCTGGTAGGGCACCAGATTGGCGGAGGCGGCGCCGGTGCGCACGGTTTCCGTGCCGGTGTAGTTGTAGGCGTTGAGCGGGCCGCTGACCCAGTGCACCGCGCTTTCGAACAGCGAAGTGCCGATCACCTTACCCTTGCCGGTGTGCCGCCGCTCTTCCAAGGCCGCCAGCGCGCCGATGACGGCCCACATGCCGGTGGCGGTGTCGTTGATTGCCGGAGCGCAGAAGGTCGGCGGGTCTTCGGCGCGGCCGGTCAGAGTCATGACGCCGCCATAGGCCTGGGCCAGCGGGTCCATGCCAGGGTGGTATTTCAGCGGCCCTTGCTCGCCGAATGCGCTGATAACGCAGTAGATCAGGCGGGGGTTGACCGCCATCAGGTCCTTCGGCCCAAAGCCGCTTTTCTCGGCAACGCCGGGGCGCAGATTCTGGATGCAGATGTCGGCATCCCGGATCAGGGCGTTGAGCTTTGTCAGGTCATCCGGCGATTTCAGGTCCAGCACGACCGACTTTTTTGACCGGTTGGTGGCATTGAACATCAGCGAGGCGTCGGCAGTCGCCATCGGCCCCCAGAGGCGGGCGTCATCGCCGCCGTCCGGCTTTTCGATCTTGATCACGTCCGCGCCGAGATCGGCCAGGATCACACCGGAAAGAGGACCGGCGAGCGCCTGGCCGATTTCTATGACTTTGATGCCTGTCAGCGGCAGACGAGCTTCGCTCATGGGGGACGTCCTTTCGAAGAGATTGGCGCAAAGACTAATGCTTTGGCGATGCCGACACTATAGGGCTAAGCCGCAGCGGTCTTTGGCGCCTGCTTGGCAAAATACGCAGCGACCAGTTCATGCGTGCTCTCCGCATCGCGCTCGTTCTGGCCGATGTAGGTGATGGCGATCTCACCGCCGGCCTTGCGGTAGTTGGCGGCGAACCGTTCCGGCTCGTTCGCGTCGATAGGCGATGCTGGGTCGCGGTAGTCGTGCATGAAGTCCGGTCGGCTCTGGATCCAGAGCGTCGGCGGCAGCGGCGCGGTTTTCTCGCCCCGCTCCAGGATCAGCATGGGGTTGCCGTCGATCATGTTGGCGTCGTTCTGCCAGAAGCTGGATTGGCGCGCCGCGATTTCCGTGTATTGCGGCGGAATGGTGCCCGCCGCCTTGTGTCGTTGCAGATGATGCAGGCGGGAAAGCGGATTGATCACCGGCCAGGTCATGACGATGCTGCGGACGGTAGCGTCGACCGCCGGCGAGCCAGCCGGCAAAGGAATGGCGGCATAGCGCGGATCGTTCGGGCGCATCGCCACCAGCATCGCCAGATGCCCGCCGCTGGACTGTCCCGTCAGGCTGACGAGGTCGGCGCGGGTCCCCAGCGCCGCCGCGTTCGCCTTTACCCAGCGCACGGCGTAGTTGATGTCGACCAGCGCGCTGGGGTAGCCGTCGCCGGCCTGGCGGAAGTCGATGGCGATGGCGACAATGCCGCGCCGCGCCAGCACCTCGTCCCGCGCCTGGCATTCGACGAGATCGCCCTTGCTCCAGGCGCCGCCGTGCAGGTCGATGACAGCGGGAAAGGGGCCGGCGCCTTCCGGCCGGAAGATGCGCATGGCGAGGTCGCGTCCGGCGACGGTCAGATAGGTTCGATCCTCGATGGTGAATGTGCGGCTGGCTGGCATGGTCGGTTCCTCGTCGTTGGCGTCGCATGGGCGCTCAGACTGACGTTATGGCCGAGACCCGTCAGACGCAAGCGGCGCTGCGCGTTCGCCGGTCTGGCATTGTCGGCTGTTCGGTGATGTAATCGACGGCAACGACTGTCGGCAACCGTGTCACTGGAGATACCTCATGCCCTACGAAACCATCGAAGTACGCCCTCTTACCCCAACCATCGGCGCGGAAATCCATGGCGTGAAGCTGTCGGAACCTTTGGGCAATCAGCAGTTTCAGGAGATCCATGACGCGCTGATGCAGCACCAGGTCGTGTTTTTCCGCGACCAGGATATGACGCTGGAGCAGCACAAGGATTTCGGCCGCCGCTTCGGCCCCCTGCACATCCATCCCTCCGCACCGGGGCCGGAAGGACATCCGGAAATCCTGAAAATCCATGCGGACGCGAACTCGAAGCAGGTGGCCGGCCATCGCTGGCATTCCGATGTATCCTGCGATCCTGAGCCGCCGATGGGTTCCATCCTGCACCTGCACACGGTGCCGCCGAATGGTGGCGATACACTGTTCGCCAGTTCTATCGCCGCTTACGAAGCATTGAGCGAGCCTATGAAGAAGTTTCTGGGGGAGTTGACGGCCCGCCATGACGGCTCCCCCAACTATCACCGTCGCGCGCGCGTCGATGGGCGGGTAGATACCAAGCAGTATCCGTTCGCCGACCATCCGGTGATCCGCACCCACCCGGTGACCGGCAAGAAGGGTATTTTCGTCAATCCGGTGTTCACCCAGTCCATCGTCGGCATTCCGGAGGAGGAGAGCAAGGCCATCCTCGAATTCCTCTATGCCCACACCAAGCAGGAGCGTTTTGTCTGCCGTTTCTCCTGGGCAAAGGATTCGGTGGCGTTCTGGGATAACCGGGCGGTGCAGCATCTGGCGATGTGGGATTACTTCCCGCAGGTGCGCAGCGGTTATCGCGTGACGGTTGCCGGCGACAAGCCGTTCTGAGGCGGTTGAGCGGGGGTCGCGGCGTGCTCGCCTGAATGCGCCCTGATCGCCTGAGGCCAGTTGTTTTAGCGTGATGCGGAAGTATTGCTGCTGGAACGGCATACTTCCGGTAGATTGGCGGTAATGTATTTCCCGACAAGCGGTTGCCGATGACTACGACCCGACCAAAAAAAGTCCTTTTGATCGGCTGGGACGCCGCCGACTGGAAAGTCGCCGTGCCGATGATGGATGCGGGCGAGATGCCGAACCTCACCAAGCTGGTGCAGGGCGGCGTCATGGGCAATATGGCAACGCTGTTCCCGGTGCTCTCGCCCATGCTCTGGACCTCGATTGCCACCGGCAAGCGGGCGCACAAGGATGGCATTCACGGTTTCTCAGAACCCGATCCGCAATCGGGCGGGGTGCGTCCGATCACCAACCTCAGCCGGAAGGTGAAAGCGGTCTGGAACATCCTGAACCAGAACGGCCTGAAGTCGAACGTGGTGGGCTGGTGGCCGTCGAACCCGGCCGAGCCGATCAACGGCGTCATGGTCTCCAACCTCTACCAGTCCGCCACTATCCGCAAGGACGGCGCCTGGCCGATGCGGCCTGGCACGGTGCACCCGCCGCGGCTGATCGAGCCGCTGAGGGAATTCCGCATCCGCCCGCACGAGATTGAGGGCGAGCAGTTGCTGCCGTTCGTGCCGAAGGCGGCGGAGGTCGATCAGGAAAAGGACAAGCGCCTGCAATCCATCGCCAAGGTGCTGGCCGAAAACGACTCGATCCACGCGGCAGCGACGGCGACGCTGCAACTGGAGCCGTGGGACTTCATGGCCGTCTATTTCGACGGCATCGACCATTTCGGCCACGGCTTCATGCGCTATCACCCGCCGCGGCAGGAGTGGATCGATGAGAAGGATTTCGAGCTTTATTCCGGCGTGATCAAGGCGGCCTACCAGTTCCACGACCTGATGTTGGGCGTCTATATGAGCCTGGTGGACGAGGATACGGCGATCATGCTGGTCTCCGACCACGGCTTCCACCCGGACCATCTGCGCCCGAAGGAGATCTCGAACGAACCGGCGGGTCCGGCAGACGAGCACCGGCAGTTCGGCGTGTTCGTCCTGAACGGCCCCGGCATCAAGCAGGACGAGATGGTGTTCGGCGCCAGCCTCGTCGATATCGCGCCGACCGTGCTGCAACTCTTCGGCCTGCCCGTTGGCCGCGACATGGATGGCCGCCCGCTGGTCGGCGCCTGGGCCGAGCCGCCGGCGGTGGAATATGTCAATTCGTGGGAGGAAATCCCCGGCGACAGCGGCCAGCATCCGGTGGACAAGCAGGTGCAGGTCGATCCCGCCGACCAGGAGGAGGCCATCGCCCAACTGGTCGAGCTCGGCTATATCGACCGGCCGGACGAGGACCGCGGCAAGGCCGTCGCCAACACCGTGCGCGAGCTGCGCTACAACCTGGCCCGCGATTACATCGGCAGCCGCCTCTACCCCCAGGCCATCGAGATTTTGGAGGAACTCTGGGAGAAATTCCCGGACGAGAGCCGCTTTGGCGTGAAGCTGGTGGAATGCCAGATCGCCATCGACCAGCCGGCGAAGGCGCGCGAGGCCTTGGAGCGCGTCCACGTGGAAAAGCAGCGCTACGCCGCCGAAGCGCGCGAAAAGCTCCAGGCGCTGCGCAGGGAAGACGAGGAACAGGACCGCAAGGCCGAGGACCTGGACGAGCAGCAGCGCCGCGAACGCCGCCAGCTCATCCTGCGCGCCGGCGTTAACCCGCACGCCTTCGCCTATCTGGAGGGCCGGGTGGCGGCGGCGGAGGGCGATCACGAGAAGGCGCTGACCGCTTACGGGCACGCCGCCCAGGTGCAGGTGGCGAACCGGCCGAGCCTCTTCCAGGCCCAGGGCGACACGCTGTTGCGCCTGCGCCGCTGGGCCCAGGCAGAGGAGCGGTTCCGGGCCATTCTGGAGATCGACCCGATCAACGCCGGCGCGCAGTTGGGCCTCGCCCGCAGCTTTTTCGGCCGCGGCCGTTACGAGGATGCGCGCGCTGCCGGGCTCGCCTCTGTCGGCCTGATCTATCAAAATCCGCAGGCGCATTTTTTGTTGGCGCGCACGGCCTATCGCCTTGGCAATACGGCGGAGGCGCATCAGGCGCTGGACCGGGCCATCGGTCAGAACCCGGTGTTTCCGGACGCCTATCTGCTGCGCAGCCGGCTGCACCAGCAAGCCGGCAATCTGGAGGCGGCGCGCGAGGCCCGTCGTCTTGCCCGCGCCAGCCGCAAGCGCATCCGCGATGCTCGCGCCGGCCTGGAGCGGCCGACGGACCGCGATGTCGAACTAGACGTCTTGTTGCAGAAGCCTGCCTCGGTCGGCGATTTGGGTAAGACCCACGGTCTGCCGCCGCTGGCGCGCGATGAAGTCGTGATCGTCTCCGGCCTGCCGCGCTCCGGCACGTCGATGATGATGCAGTTGCTGGAGGCGGGCGGCCTGGCGGTGTTGACCGACGGCGAACGCGCGGCCGACAGCGACAATCCCAAAGGCTATTACGAATTCGAAAAGGCAAAGGCGCGCGGCAATCATGCGGAATGGCTGGCCGATGCCGGCGGCAGCGTGGTGAAAATGGTGGTGCAGTTGCTGCCGAACCTGCCGCGGGGCACGAGATACCGCATTGTGTTCATGGAGCGCCCGCTGGGCGAGGTGATCGACAGCCAGGATGCCATGCTGGAGCGGCTTGGCCGGCCGAAGGGCGGGCGGCGCTCGACCCTGGCGCGCACCTATGTTGCGCAGATCGAGCAGGTGAAGCGGATCCTGGAGCAGCACGAGGACCGGGTCTCGGTGCTTTCGATCAACTACCACCACGCCTTGGCGAACCCGATGAGCGTGGCGGCGGAGGTCAGCGCTTTTCTCGGGGGACGCCTGGACGTGGAGGCGGCGGCCGGGGCGATTGATCCCAGTTTGCGTCGACAGGGGGCCCCCGGTTCGAACCGCAACGCCTCGGCGGCCTGAATGCGATCGGAACCGGCTCACCAAGGCCGCCTGCGCGGCGATTTCCCCAATGGGCGGGCCGGGCGGCGCGCCATAGGTTGCTGGCCGACCGAAGAACAGGCGCAAACGCATGGGCCATCAAGACTAGGCTTGGCCGAACAGGAGACTCCGATGCAGGAATGGCTGACACCCGCAATTTTGGATCAGGTCGCGGATATTTGCCGCCGGGCCGGCGCCGTCATCATGCCCCATTTCGAGGCGGAAGACATGGCGTTCGAGAACAAGGACGACGCCCGGAAAAGTCAGGTGACCGCCGCCGATACCGAGGCTGAGGCCCTGATCCTGCCGGCGCTCGCGGCGCTCAATCCTGCGATTCCCATCGTTGCCGAAGAAGAAGTGGCGGCCGGACGGGTGCCGGACGTCTCCGGCGGGGAATTCTGGCTGGTCGATCCGCTCGACGGCACCAAGGAGTTCATCAGCCGCAACGGC
>JAYPXD010000011.1:23681-25152 GCA_038135395.1 Alphaproteobacteria bacterium
CATCAAGAAGATCCCCGAATTCACCGTCAATATCGGATTGATCCGCAATGGGCGTCCGGTGCTGGGCGTGGTTTATTCGCCGGCCAGCAATGATATGTATGCCGGCTCCGAGGCGCTGGGGCAGGCCTGGCAGGAACGCAATGGCCAGGCCCGTGCGCCGCTGGCGGTGCGGCCGGTGAATGCCAAGGGCATCACCATTTGCCTGTCGCGCACCTATGGCCAAAGCGTCGAGCTGACCCGGTTCCTGGAGCGGTTTCGCGTCGAAAAGCAGGTCGATGCCGGCTCCTCCATCAAGTTCTGCCTGATCGCCCGCGGCGAGGCCGATGTTTATCCGCGCTATGGCGGGTCGATGGAGTGGGACACCGCCGCTGCCCATGCGGTGCTCAATGCCGCCGGCGGACGGGTGTGCCGCATTGATGATGGACCGGAGCTTGCCTACGGCAAGCCCGAGTTCCGCAACTCCTACTTCGTCGCCTGGGGTGGGCCTGAGGTCTGACCAAGACGCTTACCAGCGACGCCGCAGGTATCGCCCGCGCCGCAGCGTTGCTGCGTGAGGGCCGGCTGGTCGCATTCCCGACCGAGACTGTCTATGGCCTGGGCGCAGATGCGACCTGCGACCGGGCGGTCGCCAGTATTTATGCCGCCAAGGGCCGGCCGAGCTTCAATCCGTTGATCGTGCATGGGCCGTCACAGACCGCGTTGCGCACGCTGGCGATGTGGGATGCCCGGGCGGAGGCTGTGGCCGGCGCGTTCTGGCCGGGGCCATTGACGCTGGTGCTGCCGCGTAGCCCCGACTGCCCGGTCTCCCTTTTGGCCAGCGCCGGTCTGGAGACGCTGGCGCTGCGGGTGCCGTCGCATCCGGTGGCGACGGCGTTGCTGAAGGCCGTTGGCCGCCCCATCGCCGCGCCAAGCGCCAACCGTTCCAATGCCCTCAGCCCGACCGAAGCGCGCCATGTAGCGGCTTCGTTGGGCGATGCCGTGGGTGCGATTATCGATGGCGGGCCTTGCGCGGTCGGACTGGAATCGACCGTGGTCGATCTCTCGGGCGATACGCCGTTGCTGTTGCGTGAAGGCGGCCTGCCGCGCGAAGACTTGCTGGACTTGCTGCCCGCCCTTCGGCGGCCGGAAGCCGGGGCGGCGATCGCCAGCCCTGGCATGCTGGCCAAGCATTACGCGCCGGAGTGCCCGATGCGCCTCGATGCGCGCGACCTGCGGCCAGGCGAGGCGCTGCTGGCGTTCGGGCCGAACGCGCCTGAAGCGGAAATCTGCCTTAACCTCAGCGCAACCGGCGACCTGGTGGAGGCGGCGGCGAACCTGTTCCGCCATCTGCATGCGCTGAACGCCCACGCGCCGGCCGGAATTGCCGTAATGCCGGTTCCGGAGCGCGGCCTGGGACGCGCTATCAATGACCGTTTGCGGCGGGCGGCGGCCTGACGCTGTTAGGCCGCTTCCTGGTACGCCTCTGTCGGGC
>JAYPXD010000012.1:0-2523 GCA_038135395.1 Alphaproteobacteria bacterium
CGATGCACGAAACGCTGGCCGCCATGCGCGCGTTGAACGCCGATGCGGAGGTCGAGGCGATTATCGTACGCGGCGAAGGCAGGGCGTTTTCCGCCGGCTTCGACCTGAAGGCAGCCGCCGGGCGACGCATGGAGACGGTAGAGGATTGGGAGGCGCAGATGGGCCTGCAATTCGAGTTCATCACGCAATTCTGGTATTCGCCCAAGCCGACCATCGCCGCTGTGCACGGGCATTGCCTTGCGGGCGCCTTTGAACTGGCGCTCGCCTGCGATGTCACCATAGCTGCGGAGGGCACCTTGTTCGGCGAGCCGGAAGTGCGCTTTGGCACCGGCATCATCGCGATGCTGCTACCCTGGGTTGCTGGGCCTAAGGCGGCCAAGGAATTGTTGTTGACCGGTAATGACAGGGTCAGCGCGGAGGATGCGCTCCGCATGGGAATCATCAACCGCATTGTGCCGGGCGATGGCGTTTTTGCGGCGGCGGAGGAGATCGCGACGGCGATGGCGCGCGCCTCCACCCGGTCGGTTCGCATGACCAAGCAGGCGATCAACCGCACGTACGAGGCGATGGGCCTGACCAACGCGTTGCGCAGCGCCTTGGACCTCGACGTGCTGTTGAACGCGGGCGGCGGACCGGAGAAGCGCGAATTCGCCCGCATCCGCGACACGCAAGGCCTGAAGGCGGCGATTGCGTGGCGCGATGCGCGGTTCCGCAACGAGGGTTAGGGCCTATTTGATCGGCGACAGGAATTTCGGATCGGTCACCAGCTTCCGCACGCCATGCGCGTGATCCTCGCCAAAGACATTGCCGCTGGCGCACCACTTGTTGACGGACGCCAGGTCGAGCGAATGGCAGGTCTGATCGACGCTCCAGCTGACCTGATAGGGCGAACAATGCTCGTTGGTATAGCTGGGGCCGGTGGTCGAGCCGGTGTACTGCACCCGCTCTTTCGCCGGCAGTAAGGACACCAGGTCGTTATTCTTCAGGGCGGTTAGCTTCATGAAGTCGAGCGAAGCGCCCTTTTTCAGCAGGAAGGTCCGCGCCTCCACCCGCAATTGCGGGTTGCCGCAGCCGGCCGGCACGCATGAGCCCAGGCCTTTGCCGGGTTTTGCCGTCAGGCAGGAGGTAAAGACCCAGTGCACCTCGATTGTATCGCCGTCGGCGATGCCGCCACAGCCGCCCTCGACCGCTTTGCCATGAACATCGGCCTTGCCGTGCGCTTTGCCCTTGCCATGGCCATCATGCTGCTTGCCTTTGTGGTCTTTTTCGGCGGGCGAGCAGACATAGCCCTGATGGTCGCCTTCACCCGTCAACTTTGCATAGCCCTTGGCCTTGTGCTCGGCATTCTTGTGAAAATGGATATTGCACAGCTGCATGGCCCCCGCTTCCGGGGCCAACGAGAATTTTGTCGGGTTGACGCCGGCTTTCGCGGTGACGTCACGCGGCGATTGCGGTCCGGCAACAGAGCACATCGGCTTGTCGCCGCCGGACTCTTTTGCTGCAACCGGGGCGCTGACGGCGATTGCCGCCAGAGCGGCGCCGACGACCGAGGATCGGAACAAAGAGGAAATTGCAAGACCAGTCATCGGTTAAGCCTTCAGGTTGTTGGTGCCAAGTCCATAGTACCATAGCGCAAGAATGGTTACGAGCTTGACAAACAGGCCTTAATCGCTGTGGCTGCGCTCAGTAAACGCGGGTCCTGGCCGAAGTGGCCGACCAGTTGCAGGCCGATCGGCAGCCCCTTCGGCCCGTGGAACAGCGGCAGGGTCACGCAGGGCAGGTGCAGCGAGGTCCAGAGGCCGTTGAATACGGCGCTGCCGGTGGCCTGCAGTCCTTCCGGCGCTTCGCCGGGGGCGCTCGGGCAGATCAGCAGGTCCAGGTCATGGCTGGCAATGGCGGTTTGGGCGCGGTAGATGCCGAGGCCCGCCAGCGCGCTGCGATATTCTTCCAGGGTAACGCCCAGCCCGTCGCGCACCCGACCATGCAGCAGGGCGTCGGACAATTGCGCTTTGCGGTTCAGCCGTTCCCAGGCCATGGCGCCGGCAAACTCATAGCCGGCAACGCGGCGGATGGCGCCTTCGAAGGCCTCGAACCCTTTTGGCAAGGCAAAGTCGCTGACCGTGGCTCCCGCCCTTTCCAGCCGTTGCGCCGCCGCGGTGACGTGAGCCTGCGTCGCGGGGCAGGCCTGGTCCCAATACGGTGTGCGGCAGAGGCCGATTTTCAGGCTGCTGATCGCGGGAGGGGTGATGTCGACGACCGATTCGGTGGTGACCGCCGCGCGGATCAACGGCAGGTCTTCGACCGCCCGGGCCATAATGCCGATGGTGTCGAAACTGCGGACATTGCCGTGCACGCCCTCGACATTGATCTCTCCATACGAAGGCTTGTAGCCGACGACGCCGCAATAGGCGGCCGGGCGGATGACGCTGCCCGCCGTCTGCGTGCCGAAGGACCAGGCGACCATGCCCGCCGCCACCGCCGCCGCCGAGCCGCTGGAGGAGCCGCCGGGGGTGTGCGCCGGGT
>JAYPXD010000012.1:2533-4359 GCA_038135395.1 Alphaproteobacteria bacterium
GCGCCGGGTTGTGCGGGTTGCGCGTCTGGTTCGGCGAGACGTGCGCGAACTCCGTCGTCACGGTCTTGCCGAGCAGCACGCCGCCCCGCTCACGCGCGTAGGCGACGCAGGCCGCGTCCGCCGTCGGCTGCCGTCCCTTGTGGATCGGCGAGCCGTGTTCGGTCGGCATATCGTGCGTGTCGATGATGTCCTTCACCCCGAACGGCACGCCGCGCAGCATGCCGACACCCGCGCGGTTGTCGATCTCGCGAGCCTGGGCGAGGGACTGCTCGGGGTTTGTATGCGCGAAGGCCTGAACCTCCGGCTCGCGTTCGGCGATGCGTTCCAGATGCGCCGCGGCGATAGCTTCGGCGCTGGTCTCTCCCAAGGCAATGGCGGTGGCTAGCGCGCGAGCACTCATGGTGCAGGGGTCTTGCATGGTGAGATTGTTACTCTGAAACACGGGCGGATGTCGTTAATATCCCGTTGAAGGACAGAAAACACAATCCGGGAGTTGCCCGCCTATGCCCCGCCCCATCACCCTCGCCGGCGCCCAGTTGGGGCCGATCCACAAGGCCGATAGCCGGGAAAGCGTCGTCAAGCGCCTCTGCGGCCTGCTGCGGCGGGCGCATGGCAAGGGCGCGCATCTCGTCGTGTTCCCGGAACTGGCGCTGACCACGTTCTTTCCGCGCTGGTACATGGAAGGCCAGCAGGAGGTCGATACCTGGTTCGAGGAGGAGATGCCGAACGCCGCGACCCGCCCCTTGTTCGAACTGGCTGCCAGCCTGAAAATCGGCTTCTACCTGGGGTATGCCGAGAAGTGCGTCGAGAATGGCGAGGTGCACCGCTACAACACCGCCATTTTGGTCGACCGGGACGGCAAGATTGTCGGCAAGTACCGTAAGGTGCATCTGCCGGGCCATTCGGAATACGTGCCGAGCTATCCCTGGCAGCATCTGGAGAAGCGGTATTTTGAGGTGGGCAATCTGGGCTTCCCGGTCTGGCGCACCATGGGCGGCGTCATGGGCATGTGCATCTGCAATGACAGGCGCTGGCCGGAGACCTATCGGGTTATGGGCCTGAAGGGCGCGGAGGTTATCATGCTCGGCTACAACACGCCGACCGCAAACCGCGAGAGCAATACCCTCGAGCCGCCGCATCTGCGCATGATGCATAACCAGATGAGTATGCAGATGGGCGCCTACCAGAATGGCGCCTGGGTGGTCGGCGTCGCCAAGGCAGGCGCAGAGGACGGCTTCGACATGATGGGCGGCAGCGTGATCTGCGCGCCGTCGGGCGAGATCGTCGCCATGGCGCGGACGCTGGGCGATGAGTTGATCGTCGCCGACGCGGACCTGGACGAATGCACCTTTAACAAGACCACGATCTTCAACTTTGCGGCGCACCGCCGGCCCGAAGCCTATGGCATCATCACCGCCCAAGCTGGCGCAACCCCACCGCCGGAGTAGTAAGAGGGGCGCACGCGCCTCTGCCCGCCTCGTTCGAAACGTCTAACCGATAGAAAAGCGAGAGCCGCATCATGACGGCACCATCCTCCGCCACTGCCGCTACGCCCAGTCTTGGGCGGATCATGCTGCTGGTGTTGCTGCCGTTCGGCAGCGGCTATTTCCTGTCGTACCTGTTCCGGGCGGTGAATGCCGTCGTCGCGCCCGACCTGGTGCGCGACATCGGCTTGTCCGCGAGTGGGCTGGGCCTGCTGACGGCGAATCTGACCTTGTACGACCACAGTGGCGGAGAGGACGAGATGCTTCTCGTGCTGCAGGCCGACGTCAGCACGGCGGGCACGGCGGTGGCCGCATTATTTTACTGTCTGTATTTTTTTGTCG
>JAYPXD010000012.1:4369-13816 GCA_038135395.1 Alphaproteobacteria bacterium
TGGGCCTGCTGACGGCGGCCTACCTGTTCGCCTTTGCCGCGTTCCAATTGCCGCTCGGCATCCTGCTGGACCGCTTTGGGCCACGGCGGGTGCAGACGGTGTTGCTGCTGACCGCGGCCACCGGCGCATTGCTGTTCGGCCTGGCGGAGAGCGAGGTGGCGCTGATCGCAGCCCGCGCCATGATCGGCCTGGGCTTTGCGGGCGGTCTGATGGCCAGCTTCAAGGCGGTTGCGCTCTGGGCGCCGCCGGGGCGGATGCCGTTGCTCAATTCGTGGGTCATGGCCTTTGGCGGCATCGGAGTCATGGCGGCCAGCACGCCGGCGGACCTGGCGGTTCAGGCGTTCGGTTGGCGTGCGGTGTTCATCGCCGTCGCCTGCGTGACGGCGCTGGTCGCGCTGGCTATCTGGGTGGTGGTGCCGCGACGGGGCGAGGCCGGCGATGCGCCGCGCGAACGGTTCAGCCAGCAGTTAAAGGCGCTGGGCATGATATATTCCGACCGGGAATTCTGGCGGGTGGTGCCGATCATTACGACGATGTGCGGCTCGCATATTGCGATCCAGACGCTGTGGGCGGGCCCCTGGCTGGCGGATGTGGCCGGATTCAGCCGTGACACGGTCGCGCTGACCCTGACCCTGATGGCGGCGGCCTTTACGGTAGGCATTCTGGGCAGCGGCGCGCTGGCGGACTGGGTGCGCCGCTTCGGCTATGGCCCGATCAGCGTCATGTCGGCCATGACCCTGCTGTTCCTGGTCAGCGTCGCAGGCCTGATCGTCGCGCCGAGCGGCTGGGTGCTGCCGCTGTGGCTGTTGTTCGCCGCCACCGGCCAATTGGGCATTCTGGGCTATCCGCATGTCTCTGAGCATTTCGGCACAGCTTTGGCCGGCCGGGCCGGTACTGCGGTCAACCTGCTGGTGTTCGGCGCCGCCTTCGCGATCCAGTTTGGCATAGGGGCTGTATTGGATCGCTGGCCCAGCGACCATGGGCATCCGCCGGAAGCCTACGATACCGCGTTCGGCATCGTGCTGGCGCGGTTGGTGGTGACGTTCCTGTGGATGGTGCTGCAAAAGCCGAAGCCGCGGCGGTGACGCTTGCCAGCGTCCTGGCCGCGGCCGCTGGCGGGTGCTGACCGTCAGCACAGCCGCTCGCTGGCGATGCGCGCGCCTTCGACCATGGCGCCCAGTTTCGACCAGACCACGCTGGGCGCAACCCGCCCCGCCCCGGCTGAGGTG
Organism: Alphaproteobacteria bacterium; assembly: GCA_038135395.1. Lineage (GTDB taxonomy): Bacteria > Pseudomonadota > Alphaproteobacteria > Bin95 > Bin95 > JACKII01. Next base: position 5,599 of record JAYPXD010000012.1, read on the forward strand.
TCGAAGCCGCAGTCGGTCGCCGCCAGCACGCGGGTGGGGTCGCCCAGGGTCTGCGCCACCCGCTCCAGCCGGTCGGCAACGGTCTCGGGGTGCTCGACATAGTTGGTGGTGGTGTCGATGCAGCCGACGATCACCGCCATGTCGTCCGGAATATTGGCCGGCGAGAAGGCCCGGTATTCGTGCTGGTGGCGCGGATTACCCATCGGCAGCAACAGCGAGCCCGCGTGCGCCTTGGTCAGGATCGGCAGCATCTCGGCAATCGGCACGTCGGCATCGTGCGGGCCTTCGTAATTGCCCCAGCAGGCGTGCAGGCGGATGCGGTCCTTCGGCAGGTCGGCGGTGACGCGGCGGATTTCGTCGATCACCTGCTCGACAAAGGCCAGGAATTCGCTGCGCGGCCGCTCGGCAAAGTGGCCATGGCCTTCCAGCGCCAGGTCGGGGGCATCAATTTGCAGGTCGAAGCCGTGCTCGATGATGGTGCGGTATTCGATGGCGACCGCATCGGTGATCGCGCGCAGGTAGGCATCGAACGAGTCATAATACTCGTTCGGGATCGCGGTCGCGACGATGCCGGGCGAGGGCGCGGTGAAGAACGCGCCGGTCGGCTTCTGCCCCGCCAGCGCCCGCTGGAACTGGCGGCATTCGGCGGCGACCGCGTCGGGGTCCAGGTATTTGAGCGCTCCCACCACCTTCGGTGGCGTCATGTTGGAGACGACGGCCTTGCCCTCGAAGATCGCCTGGCGGATCGGCGCAAAGTCCGGGTGGTTCTTGATATCCTTGAACGGCTCGCGATAGCCGCCCGGGCCAAAGCCGCTGAGGCGGCGTTGCAGGTAGAGAAAGAAGGCTTCGCGCGGCTGCTCGCCATTGTTGACAAAGTCGATGCCGGCGGCGATCTGCTGGCGGACGTTGGCGCGGGTCGCCGCCTCGCCCATTTCGGCGATCTTCGCCTCATCCACCGGTTTACCGCCAGCGCGCTCCGCGTAAAGCCGGGTCAGGTCGAGCGGGCGCGGCAGGCTGCCGGCGTGGGTGGTGAGAATGCGGTCATTGGAACGCAGCATGGACACGGGCCTTTCGGCTGGGCGGGAGGATTAAAGCACGTGATCGTAGAGCATAAGCCCGGCAAATCCCAACAGGATTGCGCCGGTGGTCCAGTTGATGCCGCGCTGTATGCTGGGTCGCGCCAGCCAGCCGCGGATGCGTTCTGCGGTCAGCGCCAAAGGCACCTGCCAAAGGATGCTCATGGCGATGTAGACCACGCCCATTATCGCCAGCTGCCCGGAAACGCTGCCCGCTTCCGGCCGCACGAACTGCGGCATCAGCGACAGAAACAGTAGGATTACCTTGGGATTGAACAGGTTGGAGATCAGCCCGTCGCGCAAGGCGCGCGGCGCCGAAACATAGGGTGCGCCCACCGACGCCGTGGCGCTGCCGAACGAGACCACGCCGCTGCGGAACGCCTGCCAGCCCAAGAACCCCAGATAGGTTGCGCCGATAATGGCGATGACGGCCAACGCGGTCTTGCTGGCGGCAATGATGATGGACAGCCCCAGCACTGTTGCCAGCGTGTGGCCGACAAGTCCCAGGGTTGTGCCTGCCACGGTCCCCAGCCCGGCGGGCAGACCGCTGGTCAGCGTGTGGCGCACGATCAGCGTCGTATCCGGCCCGGGCGAGACGACGATGGCGCCGGCAGTCAGCAGGTAGGCGAGGAGAGTGGCTATGTCGGTCATGCCGGCGGTATGGGCCTTGTGCGGGGGGCAACCTGCCCGATAGTGGTCCGGCTGCGCCGGGTGGAATTTTGCTAGCGCTACAGGCCCTTTTGGCAGAGCAATATTTCAGGCATAACGGAGCCTCGCAAGTTCTCCGTACCCAGGATTCCCGACACTATGCGCATCGAAATCATCTGCACCGGCGACGAGGTGCTGAGCGGCAAGACCGTCAACACCAATTTCAGCCATATTTCCCGCCGTTTGCTGGAAGAAGGGTTGCCGGTCACCTGGGAAACCACGGTCGGCGACGATCGCCCCACCCTGATCGAGGCGTTCAAGCTGGCCTCGCAGCGGGCCGATGCGGTGATCGTCAACGGCGGGCTCGGCCCGACCAAGGATGACCTGTCGCAGGAAGTGGCGGCCGAGGCCGCCGGCGTCGGCTTGGTGTTGTGGCCGGAATGGTTGGCCAAGATCGAATCCTTCTATGCCGAGCGCGGCCGCGCCATGCCGCCGAACAACCGCAAACAGGCGATGCTGCCCGAGGGCGCGGACCTGGTCGATAACCCGGTAGGTACCGCCTGCGGCTTTCAGATCGACATCGGCAAGGCGCGCTTCTTTTTCACCCCCGGCGTGCCGCGCGAGGTATACCGCATGCTGGAGGACCAGTTGATCCCCCGGCTACGCCAGTTGTTCGGGGTCAAGCGGGTGAACTATCTCAAGCGCTTCCATTCGTTCGGCATGGGCGAGAGCCGGGTCGATAATGTGCTCTCCGGCGTCGAAGACCTGGCGCCGGCCGGCATGGTGAAGTTGGGGTTCCAGGCGCACTACCCGCAGTTGGAGACCAAGCTGGCGATCCAGGCCGCGTCACTGGAAGAAGCCAAGGCGATTATTGCGCCGGTGGCGGACGAGGTGCGCCGGCGGCTCGGTTCGGTGATCCTGGCGGAGGACGACCAGACTCTCGAAGGGGTGATCCTGGATGGGCTGAGAGCCATAAAAGGCGACGTTGCGGTGGCGGAAGTCGGCACCTTCGGTCAGGTCGGCGTGCGTCTCGCCGCAGCCGATCCGGAAGGCGCAGTATTCCGGCGCAGCGCCAACACCAACCGCCGTCATGACCTGGCGACGCTTTTGGACCTCGCCAGCGAGGACGAAGCCCTGGTAGAAAATGCCGCTACTGCGGTGCGGGTGCAGACCGGTGCGACGCATGGCGTGGCGGTGCTGGTCGATACTTCGGGCGCGCGCGATCCGCAGATTGAGATCGCGATTGCAACCGCCGATCATGTCATCCGTCGCGGCTCCAACCTGGTCGGCAATGCCGAACGGGTGCGGGTCGGCGCGGTCGAGATGACGCTGGACAGCCTGCGGCGTCTGCTGACCGGCCAGCCGGTCACCGAAACATTGGATTTCGAGAGGGCGCCGAAATAGTCCGCTGCTTGGCAAATCCGATGTCCTGAGCGTTTTTTCCTCGCGGCACTCTCGCCCTTCGACAGAATCAGGGCGAGGGGCTAGATTAACAGCCTGAATGGCGGCGAGCGCCCGCCGATGGCCTTTGGAGCACATGACACCCATGAAAGCCTTTCTCCGCGGGCCGATGCCCTTTCTCTGCATCGGCCACAGCTTCGACCACATGTTGATCCTGCTGTTTGCCACGGTCATTGTCGTCGGGCCGCTGCAAACGGAATTCGGCATGAGTTATGGCCAGCTTGTCGGGCTTGCCTGGCTGGGGTTTGTGTTGTTCGGCGCGGGCGCGCCGCTGGCCGGCTGGATGGCCGACCGGTGGAGCAGCGTCGGCACCATGACGTTGTATTTCGTCGGCATTGGCGCCTCCGCCGTGCTGGCGGGGCTGGCAAGTTCTGCCTTGCAAATTGCGGCAGCGCTGTCTGCCATCGGGTTTTTCGCATCGATCTATCACCCCGTCGGTATTCCGATGGTGATCCGAGCCGCCGGCAAGAACCGGGGCAAGATGCTGGGCGTTAACGGCATTTTCGGTTCGCTGGGCATGGCGAGCGCCGCCATTGTGGCGGAGGTGCTGACCCTGTCGGTATCCTGGCGCGCCGCCTTCATCGTACCCGGCGCCGCTGCAATCCTGACCGGCGTTTGGTTCTATCTGCGCTGCCGCGGCATGAAGCTGGATGTCTCCCGGGCGAAGGCGAACGAGAATGCCAGCCTGAAGGATTTCGTCGCCTCGGTCGGCCTGGGGCCGTTCCTGCGGCTGATGGGCCTGCTGGCGCTTCTGACCTTCTGCATGGGCATGGTGTTCCAGGCGATGACCTTTTCGCTTACCAATGTGGTGAACAACCGGGTCCACCTGGATATTGCCGTCCTGCTGGGCGCAGGCGGCCTGACTTCGGCCATCCTGATGGTTGCCGGCGGGGCGCAATTGGTCGGCGGCATGATGGCGGACAAGTTTCCGCTGAAGCGCCTGTTCCTGCTGACCTATGGCCTGATGGCGCCGGCGCTGGTTTTGTGCGCGCAGGCGACGAACGGCACCATGGTGTTTGGCCTGTTCATGGTGATGGTCTGCACCGTCGGCACCCAGCCGATTTCCGACGCCCTGTTCAGCAAATACGTGCCGCAGCGCTGGATCAATACAGCTTACGGCTTGCGCTTCGCCATTTCGCTGTGCTCCAGCGCAGCAGCGTTGCCGCTGGTCGGGTTTGTCTATGACAGCACGGGCACGTTCTACCATCTGTTCCTGGTGCTGGCTGCTTTTGCCGCCGTCGCTATTGCGGCAATCGCCATGCTGCCGACGCCGGCGGATGAAGAAGGCCATCGCGTCGCCGTGGCGGCGGAGTAACTGAACGCCCTAGTGGTTCGATTCCAACATTTGCATCCCACTTGATGCTAGGTTCGCAGCAAATGTTGGAATCCAAGAACCACTAGCAAATAATAGATCTAGTGGAATTTCCGAATTTGACATTTGATCGGGAGCTTTGTGCGGAGTGCGTACCAAATGTCAAATTCATTCCACTAGGAGAGAGGTGAGCCAATGCGCGTAGTATTTCATATCCCGAACGACGACCTGCGCGCCGCGCAGGCGGCGGCCCAAGCAGCGGAGGCAGCCGGCTTTGACGGCGTCGTCGCGTTGGAGAACGCCCACGGGCCGATCCCGCCGTTGGCCGTGGCGGCTTTGGCGACCGAACGGGTGCAGTTGGGCACCGCCGTCGCCATCGCGTTCCCGCGCAGCCCGACGATCACGGCGCATTTTGCCTGGGATCTGCACAAGGCCAGCGGCGGGCGCTTCTACCTGGGCCTAGGCAGCCAGGTGAAAGGGCACAACGAGCGCCGCTATGGCCTGGAATGGACGCCGCCGGCGCCGCGCATGCGCGACTATATCGGCGCGGTCCGGGCGGTCTGGCGCGCTTGGGAGACCGGCGAGCCGTTGGACTATCACAGCGATGCCTATACGCTGACCCTGACAACGCCGAACTTCTCTCCCAAGCCGATGGGCCTGCCGCCAGTCCCGATTGCCATGTCGGCCGTGGGACCGGCCATGCTGCGGGTCGCTGGCGAGGTTGCCGATGGCGTCCGCCTGCATCCGTTCTCGACCAGGCGCTATCTGGCCGAGGTCTCACTGCCGCGTATCCAGGGGGGCCTGGATAAGACCGGACGCACGCGTGGCCAGATCGAGGTGGTATCCGGCGCTTTCATGGCCACCGGGGTTGACGATGCGGCGGTAGCCAAGATGCGGGAATATATCCGCTTCCGCATTTCGTTCTACTGCTCGACCCGCGCCTATTGGGATGTGCTGCGCCTGCATGGGCTAGAGGAGTTGGGCGAGAAGTTGCGGCCCTATCCGGCGGCGGGCCGTTGGAGCGAGATGGCCGCATTGATTCCGGATGACGTGATAGATCTGTTCGCAATCGTTGGCCGCCACGACGAACTGGCGGCAAAGGTGCGCGCCAAATACGAAGGCCTGGCAGATACGCTGTCGCTGTTTATCCCAACCGACACCGCCCCGGGGCCTCTTGGCGAGGTAATGCAGGATATTCAGAAAATCCCGATGCGGTTCTCTGGCTATCCGACGGAGTGGGCGGCCAGCAAAGCGTCAGCCGCGTAACGTCCAGCGCGCCCGGTTGCGGGCGGTCGGAAAGCGGTCTTCCAGGCCAAGTTCGGCAATGCGTGTGACCGAGGCGTCAAACAGAGAGCGCGCCACCGGCACTGAATCCGGATCGAACGCCACGTTGCGCAGCAGGTCTTCCTGATCGCCATAGGCCGCCAACAGGTCTTTCAACGCCGCGACGGCTTCATCTGCGCTGTCGATGCGGAGGTCGCACCGGTCCATGCCGTCGCTGCCGGAAACGCGCAGCGCGGCGGAGCGCAATGGCTCCAGAATTTCGCCGCCGGCGTCGCGTCCGCCCTCCAGCGCCCGAACTAGGCGATCCTCCAGCCGATCCTCGGGGCGGGACATGAAGGCGTCGATCATGGCCGCCGTCACCCGCTCGTTCGCCAGGATGTTGCCGATTGCGACGCAGGCCGGCCCACTGGTGTCGGTTGCGATGGAATAGAGCCGGTCGCCATGATGCACCGCTGACTGCCCGTTCCGGTCGAGCACGGCCAACTGCCGCCATCCGATATGTCCCGCCTGGGTCAGGGCGGCCATCGTCTCGGCGGCGGATCGACCGTTAGCAAGCAGCGACAGGCCCTGCTCGCCCAGCCGCGGATCGGTGCGGTGCTGGCTCAGGACGGCGCCAATGCCATGGGCGATGTGCAGGCAGCGGTTGCCGACCGCCAGCGATGATGTCCCGACGGCGCCGCCGAACGCGCCGGTATGCGAGCAGCGGGCGATGATGGAATAGGTCATGGCTCGGGCCTCCACGGTGCGAATTGGAAAGGTCCTTACCAGTCGTTGCACTTGTTGGTGTTGGCCGCAACCTCATATCCTTGGTCTGGGTGAGGCTTTGGCATGTCGCTTGAGCCGTCGCCCGACCGAAGAGGGAGACCGGAAGTGTCCGAACGCTTGTCAGCGGGCGATGTATTCCCCGCGACGGCCATCACCCTATCGGACGGCAGCACGATGAGCCTGCCGGGCGATATGGGAGACGGCTGGAAAGTCATCATCGTTTATCGCGGTAGCTGGTGACCGTACTGTCGACGTCAGTTGGGCGGCTTCTGTCAGGTCAAAGCGGACCTTGAGACCAATAATATCACATTCGTCGCGGCCAGTTCCGACCCCCGGGATAAAGCAGCGGAGATGGCGACGGAACTGGGCCTGAAGATCGGCTTCGGCCTGGATCAGGCATTCAGCCAGAGCATCGGCGGGTATTGGGAGGCAAACCGCAAGTTCGCGCAGCCCTCCGAATTTGTGCTGAGCCCGGAGAACACCATCGTGCAATTTTCCTACAGCGACGGCCCGTTGGCGCGGACCGAGGCAGAGGACGTGTTGAAACTGGTTGCGTTCCACGAAAAGCGGCGCCGGGGCGGATAAAGCGAAGGCCCGGTCCTTGCGGATCGGGCCTATGCTGCCGGGGGGCCGTAAGGGGGAAGAGCCAGAATCAGGCCGCGCGGCGCTTGCGGGTGCTGTAGACGATTGCGCCAAGGCCGACTGCGAGCATGGCCCAGGCGCCAGGCTCCGGTACTGCCGCCGGGGCGGCGGCTACAGCGTTGAAGCCAGCCAGCTGCGCGCCGACAAAGGCGCCGACGACGGCTCCCTCTCCGCCGCAATTGGCGGGATTCTCGCACTGCGCTTCACCATCCTCAGGGTTGACCGGCCCCAAATATTTGTAAAATTCGTAGCGCCGGATCACCGCTTCCTCGCCGGAGTTGAGCGCTACATCGGCTTCGTTCATTTCATTGGCGCCATTTTCGCCAATTGGAGCCATCTGGAAGACGGACCGTTCGATTTCAATCTCGGCGGCCTCTTGATCCGGGTCGCCACGCAGCAGGTCTCCCAGGTCGATTTCACGGCCCACATTGGTCGTGTAGGTATTGAGCCACAGAGGTTCGCCCCACAACAACGGGTTGCCGGGATTGACCGGGTTGGGGGCGATAGCCTCAATGACGGCATTCACCATGCCGACGCCGCCCGGTACTGCAGGCGGCGTATAGGCAATTGAAACGGCGGGAATGCCGACCTGTTGGGTTGTGAGCACCCCCGAGCCAGGCGAAGTCTCGACCAGCCATTTGTACGTCGTTTTTGCCGGCGAGCCGATGGTCGAAACGCCGAAGTGGTCGCAGGAGGCGGACTGCCACCCAGGGTTCGCGCCAGGCCAGCAACTGTCGTTCGGCGTGCCAGTGTAGGGAATCCCGGGCGTGAAGGTCGATCCGATCACGCCGCCATAGGTGATCCGGACGCCAAAGCCGGAGATATCCTCAATAATCGGCGCGCCGTAAGCGCCGAACCGGACCACGGCGGTGGGGTCCAAGGATACGCTGGGGAACACCCGGTTCAGGCCAAAAACGCTGGTGATTTTCGTGTGGTTGAAGCTCGGATCTTCGATTTCAATTTCAAAGCCGTAGGCTGGCTTGCTGGTATCGTTCACCACGTCAAAGTTGGCGAGTGATCCGAATACGGT
>JAYPXD010000012.1:13826-25029 GCA_038135395.1 Alphaproteobacteria bacterium
TTGCGTCTCGCCGTCGCTCTCCGCGAGCGCAACGAGCGCCGGAAGGCTCAATGCGGCAGACGCCGCCAGTCTGCGCAGGGAAAGTCGATCACCGCTCATATTACGCTCCAATTCGAACCAAGCTGCCATCGGGAAACCGTCGCCTGTCCGGCGCGACGGTGATTGCCTACTTGAGTATTGTGTTCGAACTGTGGCGTCTAGGGGAGTAAGCTATCGGTGCTGATTGTTGCGTTGCAGACGCTTTCTGAACCTTATGACATGCCGGCCGATTGCTCCAAATCGCCCAATGCGCCGTCGACGATATCGACAATTTGCTGCACCTCATCCTGCGAGATGCACAGCGGCGGGCACAGGTTGATGATGGTCCCGGCGCGGGTCAGCAACCCACGGCGGCGCAGGCTTTCGTTCAGGACTTTGAGTTCCGGACCTGAGTCCGCGAATTTTTCTTTCGTCGCCCGGTCTTTTACCACCTCAACACCGGCGATCAGGCCCAGGCCGCGAACGTCGCCGATGCAGGGATGCTTCGACTTTAGGCCGTTCAGCCCCTTCAGCAAAAGCGCCCCCATCCTGGCGGCATTCTCCACCAGGCCCTCGCGCTCGATAATGTCGAGGTTGGCCAGCGCCGCCGCGGCCGCCACTGGATGGCCGCCATAGGTCAGCAGGTGCGACAGGCTGTTCGGGCCTTCGAACGCCTCCACCACGTGCGGCCGGCACATGACGCCGCCCATCGGCACATAGCCGCTGGTCAGGCCCTTGGCCATGGTCATCATATCGCCGACCAGGCCCCAGTGCTCGCTGGCGAACATCTTGCCGGTGCGGCCGAAGCCGTTGATCACCTCGTCGGTGATCAGCAGCACCCCGTATTTGTCGCAAATCTCGCGCACCCGCCGCCAATAGCCGTCCGGCGGCACTACGATGCCATTGGAGGCGCTGATCGGCTCGGCAATGACGGCGGCGACGGTCTTGGGATTTTCATACTCGATCATCTGGCCGATCTGGTCGGCGCACAACAGACCGCAGCCGGGGAAGCTTTGGCGGAAATCGCAGCGGTAGCAATAAGGCGGCGAGGCGTGCAGGACACCCGGCATGAACGGGGAATGGTAAGGGTCGGTAACCTGCCTTGTGCCGCTGACGCTCATCGCGCCATAGGTGCCGCCGTGATAGCTGCCGCGCCGGCCAATGATCTTTTGCCGTTTCGGCTCGCCGCGGTGGTAGTGATACTGGCGGGCGATTTTCAGCGCGCTTTCCACCGATTCCGAGCCGCCGGACGTGAAGAACACCGTGTTCTGGTCGCCAGGGGCCATGGCTGCTAGCCGTTCTGCCAACTGAATGGCCGGAATGGTGGTGCCGGTCGTCGAACTGGCATAGGCCAGGGTCGAGGCCTGCCGGGCTATCGCTTCGCCGATCTCGGCCCGTCCATGGCCGACATTCACCAACCACAGGCCAGCAAGCGCATCGATAAAGCGATTGCCGTCGATATCGGTAACCCAAATACCCTTGCCCTCGGTCAGCACGCGCTTGCCGGCATCATGGGCAATGGCGCGATACGGCGAACTGTGCATGAACAGGTGCTCGGCTGCTGCTTCCTTGAGGGCTGCTTGGTTGGAACGCACGGCGGTCGCTTCGGTCACGGCTGGGCTCCCCGGTATGGGTTGAGGCATAGATGGCGTCATTCAATCAGACGCCGGGCCCCGCGGCAATTGCCGGCGCGCATGGCGGCTGGTCCGGTCAGGCTTGTACGATCAGCCAGGAGATATAGGCAGCGTAGGCGACGATCATTGCTGCCCCTTCTATCCGATGGATGCGCCAACTGGTGACAGAAACGGCCACTAGCATTGCGGTGGCTGCAACCATGACCCATGCATCAAACGCAGCGATCGAAGGCGGAACCTCCAATGGATGGATAACCGCAGTCACCCCTAGGATGCCAAGCAGGTTAAACAGATTACTGCCGACGATATTGCCGAAGGCAACGTCATTTTGGCCACGATAGGCTGCAACGACCGAAGTAACCAGCTCGGGAAGCGACGTGCCTACCGCGACAATGGTCAGGCCGATCACGGTATCCGAAACGCCAAGCATGCTGGCCAATTCGACCGCGCCCGACACCAACTGGCCCGCTGCAATGATTGTTACCGCTAAGCCGCCCAGGACCATGGCGATGGAGATGGCGGCGCTGGCCTGCGGCGCTACCAAGCCCTCGCCCTCGGTTGTGTAAACAGTGCCGGCGGCGCTGGCATGGCGGCGCTCCAACACGACTGTTGCTGCGATGTACACCATCAGCACCAGAACCGAAATAACCCCTGTCGTCCAACTGATGTGGCCCAGCCCAAGCACGAGGACCGATGCCAGCGTTACCAGCGACAACACCGACCCGTCTCGCCAGAAGGCATACGCCGTGACCGATATCGGAGATACCAGCGCAGCGAGTCCCAAAATTAACAGGATATTTGCGATGTTGCTGCCAACGACATTGCCGATTGCGATACCGGGTGAGCCAGATAATGCAGCTTCGATGCTGGTCACCATTTCCGGCATCGAGGTGCCAAAACCGACGAGCGTCAACCCGATGATCAACGGCGACACCCTGATCCGGCGGGCGAAGGCCACAGCCCCTCGCACCAGAATCTCACCGCCAAGGATCAGGCCGATCAAGCCAACCGAGATTTCAACAGCGTACATAGATGGGATGAGACCAAACCCTAGTGCGAGGGTCACGCGCCGCTGCCTTGATCAGTCGGCTGGCCAGATATGCGGCGCACGCTAGGAGCATTCAAGGGCAATCGGTCTAGTCGCCAAGTTCAGTTTATCCGGCGATTCTCGACCCCGGGCCGGCCGACGGTGATCAGCAAGTGGCCGGCCGGGCCCAACTGTGCTGTATCGCCGGGCAGAACGACCGTGGTTGACTCGGCATCTTCAATGATTGCGGGGCCGGTGATCTTATGGTCGGCCTCAATCGCCTCCCGGCGCCATACGGCTGTCGGAACAAAGCCGCCGGCTTCCGGAAACCAGGCTTGCCGCATGGCCGGTGGTTGGCCGCTACCGCGAATGACGGTTTTTGCGGGTTGCACCCGAGGCCGTGCGATAACGGCGGCCAGACCCCAATCGACGGCTTCGGCCGTTGCGGCTGGGTCGCCGGTCAGATACCGCGACCGATAGGCGGCACGGAACGCCTGGTCGGCTTCGGCTATGAATGCGGCATCGATCGGACCGGATGGCAGGTCCACCGGGATCTCGAACCCTTGGCCAGCGTGCCGCATATAGGCGAACCGGCGGAAGCGCGGCGTGCCCCCTTCGTCCAAGCGGGACAGTTCTGCTCCAAGCCGTCGTTCCAACTCGTGAAACACCGTTGCAATTGCCGCCGCATTCTCTGCTGTCACGGACAGGATGCGTGACAACGAGACATCCAGGCGGGCGTCCGCCGCCAGCATCCCAACCGCCGATCCGACACCGGCTGCCCGGGGAATAACGACCTGCTCCACCCCGATTGCCCTGGCGATGCGCGCAGCATGCAAAGGGCCAGCGCCACCGAACGCAACCAGGGCATACTGCCTGGGATCGCGGCCCCGTTCGACCGATACAACCCGCAGGGCATGTTCCATGTTGCCGGTGGCGATCAAGTGAACGCCCCAAGCCGCCTCCGCTACGCTCAATCCTAGCGGCAGCGCAACTTCGCTTTGCAGCGCCGCTTCGGCGGCGGCCTGGTTCAAGCCCATGGCGCCGCCATTAAAGTAGGCGGGGTTGATATAGCCCAACACCAGGTTCGCGTCCGTTACCGTCGGCCGTGCGCCGCCAACGCCATAGCAGGCCGGCCCTGGGTCAGCGCCGGCGCTTTCCGGGCCGACCCTGATCGCGCCATCCTGCACTGCGGCAATTGATCCGCCGCCCGCGCCGATCTCGATCAACTCAACAGCGGGCACGTTGATTGGCAGGCCGGAGCCCTTTTTGTATTTGACCGGGTCGATCTCGAACGTGGGTGCGATGACCGGTTCGCCGTCATCGATCGCCCCGAGCTTGGCGGTGGTCCCGCCCATGTCGAAGCTGAGCACGTGTTGCCTGCCGATATCGCGCCCGACCTGACCGGCCAGCAGCACGCCGGCGGCGGGGCCGCTTTCGACAATCCGGATCGGATAGTCACGCGCCAGATCGGGCGAAACTAATCCGCCATTCGATTGCATGATCGAGAATTCGGCGTTCAGGCCCTGATCGGCGAACGTTTGGGACAGGCGTCGGACATAGGCGCTGACCAGCGGCTTGACGAAGCTGTTGGCGACGGTGGTGTTGGTGCGCTCGTACTCACGCAGCTTGGGCGAGACGTCGACCGACAGGCTGACTGCTATGCCCGGCAGCTTTGCTGCCAGCGCCGCGCCGATTGCCCTTTCGTGGGCCGGGTTGGCATAGGCGTGCAGCAGGGCGACTGCCACAGCCTCGTAGCCGCCCGCCGCCACCTTTTCCAGCGTTGCGGCAAGATCGGCCAGGTCTATGGGCTTCAAGGCCTGGCCCTCGTAATCCATGCGCTCCGTCACCTCGAAGATATGCTCGCGGCCGATCAGCGGCGCAGGCTTGGTCAGGTGCAGGTCGTAAGTTTCATAGCGTTTCTGTCGCCCGAGAATCAGCACGTCGCGAAAGCCGCGGGTCGTGATCAGCGCGGTCTTTGCGCCTTTGCGCTGGATGATGGCGTTAGTCGCAACGGTGGTGGCGTGCAACAGGTGCTGGACCGCGGCAGGCTCCAGCCCGGCCTTTGCCAGCAATTCCGGCAGGCCGCGCTCAACCGCAAGCGACGGATCGGCCGGCGTCGATGACACCTTATGGGTTACGGTGCGACCGCCCGCCGGGTCGACCAGGACAAAGTCAGTGAAGGTGCCGCCGATGTCGAAGGCTATGTGCGCCATGCTCGCCAATCTCTTGCGCCGGATAGAATTGGCCCCAAGGCTAGGCGATCCGGGCGGCGGGCGGTAGGGGGTAGCAATGCGGCGGGGATGGGGCCGTCAGTCGATGGGCAACAGTGCGGCGGCAACCCGCCGTCCTTCGGCCATCAGCACGTTGTAGGTCCGGCACGCCGCGCCGGTGTTCATGGTCTCGACCACCAGCCCGAGCGCACGAAGTTCCGCTTTCATCGCCCGCGGCGGGAAATGCTGTTCCGGGCCCGTGCCGATCAGCAGCGTCGTCGGTTCTGCACCATCCGCATCATGCAGCGGCGACAGGGTTGCCGCGGTTACGGCAGGCCAGTCGCTGACCGGCCACGGCAGGGTGGCGGTCGGCAGGACGATGACAGCGCCATGGTGGCGCTCACCCGAAATGCGGAAGCCGCCGGCGCCATAGCTTTCGATAACCTGGCGACCGGCTGGAATGATGGGGGAGACGTCGGTCATCGCTGCCTCGTGCCTCCCTCGAGTCAGGAGGTTGCGGGGACGTTGCCGTTCTCGCCCGATCCGCCCTCGCTGCCATCGGCATCGTCGGAGGCGCCGACCGGCGTCAGGCCGGTCCATAACAGCGCCGGGACCGCCAGATAAATTGACGAATAGGTACCGATAACGATGCCCCATATCAGAGCAATGCTGAACCCGCGAATCACTTCGCCGCCAAACACCGCCAGCGCCACCATCGCCAACAATGTGGTCATCGAGGTCATGGTGGTGCGGGACAGCGTTTCGTTGATGGAGAGATTCAGCAGATCGACCATGGTCATCCGCTTGTACCGGCGCAGGTTCTCGCGGACCCGGTCATAGACGACGACCGTATCGTTGATCGAATAGCCTGCAACGGTCAGCACCGCAGCGACGGTCGCCAGATTGAACTCCATGCCGGTCAGGGCGAACAGGCCAATCGTTGAAAAGACGTCGTGCACCGTGGCGCCAACCGCGCCAACTGAGAAATGCCATTCGAACCGGAACCAGATGTAAGCGAAAATACCCAGCATCGACAGGAGTACGGCGATAAAGCCGGCCTCTTTCAGTTCCTCGCCGACGGTCGGGCCGACAAATTCGGTCCTGCGATACTCGATACCGGGCCCAAGCGCCTCCTGTATTTTTTTGATGACGATTGTCTGGTCTTCGGTTGCCTGCTTCTCGACCCGAATCATGACATCGGTTTCCGAGCCGAAGCGCTGCAACGACACGTCGCCCAGGCCAAGATTGCCCAGCTTGGAGCGGAGGTCGGCGGTATCGGCCGGACCTTGGGTGCGGATTTCGACGACCGTGCCGCCGCGGAAGTCGATGCCAAAATTCAGGCCAGGGGCGAACACGACCACGACAGACGCCAGGATGACCACCAACGAAAACACGAACGCTGGCTTGCGCCACTGCATGACGTTTAGGTTGGGACGCTCAGGGACGAGGCGGAGGAGTTTCATAGTGCTGCAGTCCTCTCGCGGCTCAGATCGGCAGAGCTTTTGGACGGGTGCGCCGCATCCAGATGACGACGATAGCCCGGGTTACATAAACGGCGGTGTACATGGACGTGATCAGGCCCAGCGCCAAAGTCACGGCAAAGCCTTTCACAGGGCCAGACCCTAAGCTGAATAGCACAATGGCTGCGATCAGCGTGGTCAGGTTCGCGTCGACGATGGTGCGCATGGCGGCGCGGAAGCCGGAATCGATAGCGGTCGCCGGCGTTCGCCCATTGCTCAATTCCTCGCGGATACGCTCGAAAATCAGGACGTTGGCGTCGACCGCCATGCCGATGGTCAGCACGATGCCCGCAATGCCCGGCAAGGTCAGCGTTGCCTGCAGGATCGAAAGCGCCGCCACGATCAACACTATGTTCACCAACAGCGCCACGACCGAAAAGATGCCGAACAGGCCATAGCAGGCGATCATGAATACGATGACGGCGACCAGGCCGATCAGGCTGGCGAGTTTGCCCGCCGCGATGGAATCCGCGCCCAGTCCGGGGCCGACCGACCGCTCTTCCAGCACCGTCAGCGGCGCCGGCAGAGCGCCTGCCCGCAGCAGCAGCGCCAGATCGTGGACTTCCTGCGTGGAGAATGTGCCGGAAATGATGCCGCTGCCGCCGAGTATGGCGTCCCGGATGACAGGAGCCGAGATGACTTTACCATCCAGGACAATGGCGAGTGGCTTGCCGACGTTCTGTTGGGTGGTGCGACCGAATTTTTGGGCGCCGATCGTGTCGAAGCGGAAAGAGACCACCGGCTGGCCGTTCTGGAAATTCGGCTGGGCATCGACAAGGCTTTCGCCGCCGACGATTACCCGCTTGCGCACCAGATATTCGGCAGGTTCGTTCGGTCGGCGATTGTCCTGGGCCGGCAGGATAATGGAGCCCGCTGGCAATGCCCCTTGCCGGGCCTCCGCCGGCGATGTCGTGCTGTCCGCAAGATGGAAGGTCAGTTTGGCGGTTTTGCCGATCACTTCCTTCATTCGTTGCGGGTTATCGACACCCGGCAACTGCACGATAATCCGGTCGTCACCCTGGCGTTGAATAATCGGTTCTCGTGTACCGGTTTCGTCAATACGGCGGCGGATGATTTCGATGGACTGGTTGACCGCCGAACGCCGTAATTCCAACAGGTCTTTCTCGCGCAGCGACAGGCGGACCAGGCCTTCCGGGGTGGTATCGATCTGCAGGGTCGGATCTTCGTCGCGCAGATGCTGCCGGACCTCTTCGACTTTGGTTGGGTCCAGCAATTCAAAGGAAACGCCGCCGCCTTCGATCCGCATATTGCGCCTTTGCACGCGAGTGTCGCGCAGCGCGCTTCTGACAACGTCCGTCAGGCTTTCGACCCGTTCTCGCACAACGACATCAGACTGCACTTCCAGCAGCAGATAGGATCCGCCCCGTAAGTCGAGGCCCAGGTTGACTGTGCGGTAGGGTACGTAGAAGGGCAGGGTGCTGGCAGAATCGCCATCCGATCGGCTCAACAGCACGTTTGGCGCTGCGTAGACGAAGCCCAACAGGCACGTAATCGCTATGAGAATGAGCTTCCAGCGCTCGATATACAGCATAAGCCGCCGACCCCGATGCTATCGCGCGCTTTTACTCGCCGCGGATTTTGGAAAGAAAGCCGGACAGGCCGCCTTGTTTGGAACCCGTGCCCGAATCATTCGCGGGCTTTGGGGTCGGACGAGCCGCCTCGCCGGTCGGCGCGCTTTTGGCGATGACATCGGCCACGGTGGACCGTGCGACCCGGACTACGGTGTTCGGCGCAATTTCGACTTCGATCTCGTTGTCGTCGACGACTTTGGTGACCTTGCCGATGATGCCGCCACCGGTCACGATCTTGTCGTTGCGCCGCAGCGTCGAGATTGTTTCCTTGTGCTGTTTCATCTTCTTTTGCTGCGGACGGATCAACAGGAAGTAAAAGACAGCGAAGATCAGCACCAACGGCAGAAAACTCATGATGCCGGCAGCGTCACCGCCACCTGCCTGAGCGTATGCGGGAGAAATGAGCATGAATGCGCTCCTAAAAACTGGTGCAGCGCTCGTAGCGATTGAGCGCCGACGGGGAATGGCGAAGGCGGGACTATAGCGACGCGCGTGCAGGGCGCAAGGATGCGGGTATGCCTGCGCGGGTTTGGCAGCGTCATACTTAGGCGCAGTTGCGCGGTTTGCGGCATTGACGGCCTGCGACACAGCCGCCTAAGCGTGCGGCCCAGTCTGAAAAGTGCCTCAAGCCAGAGAGATTTCTGCCGTGGATCAGCCCGACCTGTTGCCCGTTCTCGCTCGTATTGCCGATGCCCTGGAGCGTCTGGCCCCGGTTAGCGATGCCGAAAATGACCTGGATGCCGCGCAGGCCTTTGTCTGGCATGCCGACCGCCGCTGGTTGCAGCCGGTCCCGACGGTCAACAAGGTCGACATGAGCCTGCTTCAGGGCATAGACCGGGTCCGCGACATCCTCGTGGACAATACCCGCCGCTTTGCCGAAGGCTTGCCGGCCAACAATGCCCTGCTGTGGGGGGCCCGTGGCATGGGCAAGTCGTCATTGGTGAAGGCTGCGCATGCGCAGGTCAACTTGGACCAGACCGACAAGATCCTGTTGATCGAGATTCATCGCGAAGACATCGATTCGCTGCCGGCGCTGTTGTCGATCATCAAGGCGGGCGGTCGTCGCGCTATCGTTTTTTGCGACGACCTCTCATTCGACTATGACGATACCTCATATAAGTCTCTGAAGGCTGTGCTGGAGGGCGGTATTGAAGGACGGCCGGATAACGTCATCTTCTACGCGACGTCGAACCGCCGCCACCTGATGCCGCGCGATATGGTCGAAAACGAGCGCTCAACCGCCATCAATCCCAGCGAGGCGGTTGAAGAAAAGGTTTCGCTGTCCGACCGTTTCGGCCTGTGGCTGGGCTTCCACAACTGCAGCCAGGACGTCTATTTCGCCATGGTCGAGGGCTATGCCAAGGCGCACGGCCTGACGCTTGAGGGCCATGCGTTGCGCCGCGAAGCCGCCGAGTGGGCCGTCACCCGCGGCAGCCGCTCCGGCCGCGTCGCATGGCAATATGTGCAGGACCTCGCCGGTCGGTTGGGGCAGCGGTTGAGCTAGCGGTCCGGGGGATCGGCGTGGTTTCTCGTCGGTTCCCGCGTCTGTCCGCCAAGCTGCTGCGCGGTGTCATCGCGCCGTCGCACGGCGGTCCTCGCCCGATCATGATCGCCCACCGCATAGCAATAGGCGCAGCCGTGGGCGCAGGTGTCGTAGCCGCCGATGTCGCGGCTTTCCGCGCAGAGGCAGCCGGGACGGTTGCCTTTCTGGCGGGCGCTGATCGGACGTCCCGCCAGGATTGAGAGGCGGGCGGCGTCGATGCATGCCGCCGGCTCTGCTCCCGTGGCCAGAACGTCGGATTGGGAACAGACAGTCAGCCGAAGGCCGGCGTCTGCGGCGATAGCTGCCAACTCGGCTATGAACGCGCGTTTTTCGTCCAGTGGCGGATCGTACCAAACGAAGCCGTGCTGTTCCGCCGATTTGGCCAGATTGCGCGCGCTTTTGCGGTAGATCGTGCAAAATGAGACCACCACCTCGTCAACGAAAGAGCCTAGCGCGCGGGCAAGGGCCGCAAAATTGCTGCGATGCCATTGCGGCGGGGTGAGGGAGGTAAACAGGACCGGGTCATAGCGCCAGACAACGGACGCTTTGCCGAATCGCTTGGACAAAGCGGCGACTTGGTTGGCGCCGTGCGTTGTTGGCGGAACGCCTGTCTCCAAGGTCGGTGGGTAACCTGTGATCGTATATTGCACAAAAAACGGGCGCTGCATTGCAGCCACGGCCTCGATAGCGTCACCGAACGGCGCCAGGTTTCTGGTCCAGAAGACAAAGCCGTCAACGTCGCCGGGCGCCAGCGATACACGGTAAGGTCGGCCTCCGTAGGGGTTTTTGACCCACGCCTCTTTCGCCCTAACCGGCGCGAAGGTCTGAGCGCTAGCTCGCGGAGACGCGCATGGGCGCGGTTTCTCCCACATTTCTGCCCCGGGCGCGACGCCGCAGGCATAACGTCGGGGTTTGAGGCTGTTGAACCGTCGTTTATGCCTGCCTATATCGTCATCAACGGAACGTGATCCGTTCCGATTTTCAACAGAAACACCTCTGGACCTCTCCAGGGGGTAGGCGGAGTGCTGGCTTCAGGCCTCGCCTGCTCGCCAACGACGGAAAGGACTTATACAAGTCATGGCAAAAGTTATCGGTATCGATCTCGGTACGACAAACTCCTGTGTCGCGGTGATGGACGGCAAGGATGTCCGTGTCATCGAGAACTCTGAAGGCGCACGCACGACGCCGTCTATGGTTGCGTTCACCAAGGACGGCGAGCGTCTGGTCGGCCAGGCGGCAAAGCGTCAGGCGGTGACCAACCCGGCGAACACCCTTTACGCCATCAAGCGCCTGATTGGCCGGCGTTTCGACGATCCGAAGATCAAAGGCGAGCGCACCCCGTTCAAGATCGTGAAATCGGACGCTGGCGATGCCTGGGTCGAAGCGCGTGGCGAGACCTATGCGCCGTCCCAGGTGTCTGCGTTCATCCTGCAGAAGATGAAGGAAACGGCTGAGGCCTTCCTCGGCGAAACCGTCAGCGAGGCGGTGATTACCGTTCCGGCCTATTTCAACGACTCGCAGCGTCAGGCCACCAAGGATGCGGGTAAGATCGCCGGTCTGGATGTGTTGCGCATCGTCAACGAGCCGACGGCGGCGGCGTTGGCTTATGGTCTGGACAAGAAAAATTCGGGCACGATTGCCGTCTATGACCTTGGCGGC
>JAYPXD010000013.1:0-449 GCA_038135395.1 Alphaproteobacteria bacterium
CCTGTCACGCCCGCGCCCAGAACATGGGCCAGAAAGCGGCGGAACTCCTGCGTCTGATCCCCGACATCAACTTGAATGTGGTTGAGCGATGCTCGGGGCATGGCGGCTCGTGGGGTATTATGAAAGAGAACTTCGAGGTGGCCCACAAAGTTGGCAAACCCGTGGCGCGCGCCGCGGTGAAGAATGCCAAGGATGCCGGCGGCAAGCACTACGTCGTATCCGAGTGTCCATTGGCCGGCATGCATATTGCCCAGGGCATGGGCCTGATCGAGGCTGGGGCCCGTGTCGAGGACGCGCCGCACCCGGTCGAATTGTTTGCAAAGGCCTATGGCCTGGCCTGACGTTTCCGGTGTGAGAGAAGTGACCAAAACCATGGCAAAGACGGAAATCACCCGCGCGGACATTATGGCGTTGGCGGACTACGAGGCGATTCGCAAAGACCAGCGCAG
>JAYPXD010000013.1:459-21668 GCA_038135395.1 Alphaproteobacteria bacterium
GGCGTATGTCGGTGCTGAAAAAGAACCGCCGAATGGAAGTCGGTCCATTCTGCACATTTTATTTCGAGAGCTATGACACGATGTGGCATCAGGTTCACGAAATGCTGGCGATTGAGAAGGGCGGTGCCGACCAGATTCCGGACGAATTGGCCGCCTACAACCCGCTGATCCCCCAGGGCAAGGAACTGGTGGCGACCGTGATGTTCGAGATCGATGACGAAATCCGCCGCAAGTCGGTGCTGAACCGTCTGGGTGGCGTTGAGGATACAATGTTCGTTGAAATCGGCGGCCAGCGCATCATGAGCCGCGCCGAAACCGATGCTGACCGCACGACGGCGGCGGGCAAGGCGTCATCGGTGCAGTTTGTGCACTTCGACTTCACCAACGCGCAGATTGCGCTATTCAAGCAGCCGGGCGCTCAGGTGCTGATTGGTGTCGCGCACGAAAATTATGGGCACATCGCCGTGGTGCCGGAGGCGACGCGTGCCGCACTGACCAGCGATTTCGCCTGACGTTGGTCAGGCGACGGCAACCGCCGCGCCATCCCGCCAATAGTAGTTACAGCCCAGCCGCTTGGCTTCGCTTGCCAGGTCGCCGATGGACGTCAGCCCGGCGACGGTCCACCATCCCTCTGACTGTCGCTGCCGGCGCTCGTCGGCCGGCGTTCCTGCCGGGATGAACAGGCGGTTGGTCTTTGGCGACGGCTCAAGGGCCCGCATGACCATGTCCAGGTACAAGGTGGCCCCGGTAGCAGTTTCTCCGGCCGCGCCGGGCGCGGTTGCCCAATAGCGGCCGCCGCGTCCCAGTTCGCCATGCAAGCCGCGCGCAAACAGCGAGAAGCTGATGCCGCTATGGTACTCGAAGCCGCGATGTTCGACGGGGTCCAGCGTCACCACCAGGTCGGGCAGGCTGGCAGCCAGCAACGGCAACAGTGTTTCCGCCGGCGCCAGGACCTCGCGTGCCGCGGCAGGCAGATCGAGTGCTTGTAGCTGGCGCAACGCTGCCTCTGCCGGCCCGGCGGTCGCCATGATGGCTATCAGAAAGGGCGCTGCATCGCCGGTCAGCCGTTGAATCGAGGCCTGGTCCTTGCGGTTCAACGCCTCACGCAATTCCGAGGACAGCGCGCCGCGTTCGGTCAGGGCCGGGACAATTGCGGGAGCCAGCATCGGCAGGCTGAGGTCAACGGTCAGCCCGGCGACGCCCAGGTCCGTCAATGCCTCGACCGCGATCACGATGGCTTCCGCATCCGCCGCGACGCTGTCGCTGCCGATGATTTCCATGCCAGCCTGCCGAAATTGCCGGTCGGGCCGCAACTGATCGCCGGTCACCCGCAACACGGTGCCGTTGTAGGACAGCCGCAGCGGCCGGGGCCAGCGGCTGAGCCGCGTGGCAGCAATGCGCGAGATCTGCGGCGTCATGTCGGCTCGCACTGCCAGGGTGCGTTGCGATGCCGGATCGACCAACCGGAAGGTCTTGTCCGTCATGGCGGCGCCGGGGCCCGTCAGCAGCGAGGCTTCGAATTCCACCAGCGGCGGCGAAACCTGCCGGTAGCCATTCTGACGGAAGCTGGCCAGCAGATGCGCCGTTACCTCGGCCTCGTGTTCGGCTTCCGGCGGCAGGGTATCTCGCAGGCCGCTCGGCAGCAGCGCGGCGCTTTCGGTCATGGCGTGAGTCTTCTCAGTTCGATCTGCGCGAGGCGCTGGCAGAGCCGTTCTAGCGCCTGTAGGCCGGCTGGCAAGGCCCGCCGGCCGCAACGCGGCATTAGAGCAGATCCCGATCCGATAGGATCGGGTGAATCTGCTCTAACTCTATGAATGGCGCGCAACCTCCCCCTATCAAATGCCTCCATTTGATCGGGCGTTGCTCTAGAACCGCATGACCTTGGTCTGGATCACGCCGTCAATCGCCGCGATCTGGTCGGCGACCGCCTCGGAACAGGGTTCATCGATTTGGACCAGCGCCAGCGCATGGCCGTTGCTGGGGGACCGGCCCAGGTGGAAGTTTGCGATGTTGACGCCGGCATTGCCGAGGGTCGTTCCCAGTTTGCCGATGAAGCCCGGCTGGTCCTCGTTGCGGACGAACAACATATTCGCGCCCAATTGGGCATCAAAATTGATGTCCTGCACCTGAACGACGCGGGGCATGCTGCCGAACAGAGAGCCCGCAACCGTTCGGGTTTGGCGCTCGGTTTCGACGGTGACGCGGATCAGCGACTGGAAGTCGCCGGACTGGTCATTCTTGACTTCCGTCACATCCAGGTTGCGCTCGCGCGCGATTACCGGCGCGTTCACCATGTTGACGCTGGCGAGCAGCGGTTTCAGCAAGCCCATCAGGATCAGGGCGGTTAGCGGACGGGTGTTGAGTTCGGCGACATTGCCGCGGTATTCGACCGTCAGCTTGCGCAGGCCGCTTTCCGTCAATTGTCCGGCAAAGCTGCCCAATTGCTCAGCCAGTCCCATGAAGGGGCGCAGGCGCGGCGCTTCTTCTGCGGTGATCGACGGCATGTTCAGCGCATTGGAGACCGCGCCGGTCAGTAGGTAGTCGCTGATTTGCTCGGCGATCTGCAAGGCGACGTTTTCCTGGGCCTCTTCGGTCGCTGCGCCGAGATGCGGCGTGGTGACAACGTTCTCAAGCCCAAACAGGACGTTTTCCTTGGCAGGCTCGTTGACGAAGACGTCAAAGGCCGCGCCGGCGACATGGCCGCTTTCCAATGCCGCCCGCAGGTCCTCCTCGACGACCAGCCCGCCGCGGGCGCAATTGATGATACGGACGCCGGGTTTGCACTGGGCCAGGGTCTTGGCGTTGAGGATGCCGCGGGTCTGGTCGGTCATCGGCGTGTGCAGGGTGATAAAGTCAGCCCGGGCCAGCAGATCGTCCAACTCGACCTTCTCCACACCCAGATCGACCGCGCGTTCCGGCGACAGGAAGGGGTCGAAGGCGATCACTTTCATGCGCAGACCCAGCGCCCGCTCTGCGACGATGCTGCCGATGTTGCCGCAACCCAGCACGCCCAGCGTCTTGCCGAACAATTCCACGCCCATAAAGCGGGATTTCTCCCACTTGCCGGCTTGCGTGGAGCGGTCCGCCGCCGGGATTTGCCGCGCCAATGCGAACATCATGGCGATGGCATGCTCAGCGGTGGTGATGGTGTTGCCGAACGGCGTGTTCATCACGACGATGCCGCGGCCGGTGGCTTCGACCACGTCGATATTGTCGACACCGATGCCGGCGCGGCCGATGACTTTGAGCTTCGACGCAGCGGCCATGACCGCCGCCGTAACCTTGGTGGCCGAACGCACCGCCAGGCCGTCGTAGTCGCCAATGATCTGCAGCAGTTCATCCGGCTTCAGTCCGACTTTGACATCTGCCTCCAGGCCGCGGGCAGTGAAGATGGCGGCGGCGCGCTCGCTTAGCGCGTCGGCAATCAGAACTTTCGGCATCTGGGTCTATCCCTTTAGCAAATCGGCTTTAACAGTGGCGAAGGCCCAATCGAGCCAGGGCATTAGCGCGGCGACGTCATCCGGTTCCACGGTTGCGCCGCACCAGATGCGCAGTCCGGGCGGGGCGGAGCGGTAGCCGTTGATGTCGTAGGCGATGCCGTCCGCTTCCAGCAGCTTGGCCATGCGCGCCGGCACATCGGCCGCCTTGTCGCCCAGGTCGGCGTCATGAATGGTCAGGCAGACCGACGTCGACGAGCGCGTTTCGATAGCGGCAGGCAGGAAAGAGGCCCAGGGGGTGCGATCCACCCAGGCGGCGATGTGCGCCAGAGATTGCTCGGACCGGGCCTGACATGCGGGCTGGCCGCCGATGCCGGCGATCCAGTTCAACGCGTCCAGGGCATCTTCGACGCACAGCATGGACGGCGTGTTCATCGTCTCGCCGCGGAAGATGCCTTCGGTCAGCTTGCCGTCCTTGGTCAGGCGGAACACCTTCGGGATCGGGCGCGGCGGATCATAGCTTTCCAGGCGACTGACGGCGCGTGGGCTCAGCACCAGCATGCCGTGCGCCGCCTCGCCGCCCATGGCTTTTTGCCAGGACCATGTCACCACATCCAGCTTGTCCCATGGCAAATCCATGGAGAATGCGGCCGAGGTTGCGTCGCAGATCGTCAATCCGTCGCGGTCGGCGGCAATCCAATCGCCGTTCGGCACCCTGACGCCGGACGTTGTGCCGTTCCAGACAAACACGACGTCGCGCTTCGGATCGACCTGGGTCAGATCCGGCAGAGCGCCATAGCCGGCTTTCAGCACCCGGACATCGGCTAACTGCAACTGGCCTTTGATGTCACCCAGCCAGTCGCTGGAAAAGCTCTCCCAGACGAGCACATCGACGCCGCGCTGCCCGAGCAGGGACCAGAGCGCGATTTCGACCGCGCCGGTATCCGATGCCGGGACAATGCCGATGCGATAATCTGCCGGAATAGCCAGTTGCTCGCGGGTCTGGTCGATCACCGCCGCCAGTTTGGCCTTGCCCGGACCGGATCGGTGCGACCGGCCAAGTAAAGCGTCGGACAACGCGGCGGGCGTCCAGCCTGGGCGTTTGGCGCAGGGGCCCGAAGAAAAGTTCGGGTTTGCAGGCTTGAGAAGCGGCTGCTGCATAGGTCGAAACCCTTGTCGGCGGTGGATCTGGCTGGGGCGGTTCGGAACTCGAAATTCCGCAATGCGGAATACGCGAAACCTAGAAGCGGCAGGCGGAAAATTCAACATGTTGCACCGCAACCTTCGTGCGGCGGGCCGTAGCAGGGCAGGGGACGTGTGTAGAGTGACCTAACCGCCTGTCATCGTAGATTTCGACCTAGAGCTTCGGAGTTGGCCGGCGCTGATCGCCACATGACAAGCGGTTGCGAAATTTGGTATAGAGGTAATCGTGCGGCCTCGGTGTTTCGGGCGGGCCGCTGGCGCGGCGCAGGTTCGCGCTGTGGCAGTTATCCACGTATACTTGGAATCAGGCGGTCGACGTTCCTTGGCGTCATTTGTTAGAGCAATACAATGCTTCGATGCACCTTAGTGCGGCCCAGGATCGCTGGATCGCTAGTGGAATTTTTCTGATATGGCGCCTTCCCAACCATTTGTGATCCGCGGCATCAATTTTAACATGGTGGTGCTACAATTGCGTGAAGGCGCGCCGGAAGTCGTCGTTCCGGCCCTGGAACGGTTGATTCAGCAATCGCCCGCGTTTCTGCGCGATGCTCCGATTGTGCTGGGGTTGGATGAGTTGCCGGCAAACGGTGCGCTGCCGGATTTCACCGGTTTGGCAAATGGTTTGCGGCGATTGCATCTGGTGCCAATCGGTACCACAGGCGGATCCGGCAGCCAGCGACAGGCGGCGGCGGCGGCGGGCTTGTCCCAGTTGAATAAGGGCCAACAACTCTTCAAGCCAAAACAGACGTCCGTGACCGAGCCTGCGGAACCCGAGCCGGTGGCCGTTGTTCGGTCTGAGCCCATTGCCCAGTCTGCACCGCCGGCGGCAGCGACGCCGGGTCCGGTGGTGATCGAAGCTGCAAGCGAGTCGCCGCCGGCTGAGGCGCAGCCGGCTCTGCTGGTCACCACACCGGTGCGCGCCGGCAATCGGATTTATGCACAGGGCCGGGATATTATCTGCACCGCCACTGTCAACGCAGGCGCGGAGATTATAGCCGACGGCCATGTGCATGTGTACGGCGCTTTGCGCGGCCGCGCTATTGCCGGCGCATCTGGCTATGACGACGCTAGAATCTTTGCTTTGAATTTTGATCCGGAATTGATCGCGATTGCGGGCTTGTACCGTGTGCGAGACGATGTCGATCCCAAGTTGATCGGCCAACGCCTTCAGATCAGCTTGAATGGCGAGGAGATGCGGTTCGCGCCGCTTGGCTGAGATAGGTCGCAGTGAAACCATTGGTTAAGGAGACACGTACGATGTCTGAAGTCATCGTCGTCACATCGGGCAAAGGCGGGGTCGGGAAGACGACGACCAGTGCTGCTTTTGCTACAGGCTTGGCCATGCGCGGCCACAAGACCGTCGTGGTGGATTTTGATGTCGGGCTCCGCAACCTCGACCTGATCATGGGCTGTGAGCGCCGGGTGGTGTTCGACATTATCAACGTGATCCAGGGCGAGGCGAACCTCAAGCAGGCGTTGATCAAGGATAAACGGGTCGAAAACCTGTCGATCCTGCCGGCGTCTCAGACCCGGGATAAGGACGCGCTGACCAAGGAAGGCGTCGAAAAGATCCTGAACGAGTTGCGCGAGACCTTTGACTATATTGTCTGCGACAGCCCGGCTGGCATCGAACGCGGCGCCCACCTGGCGTTGTATTTCGCCGACCAGGCAATCGTGGTTACCAACCCGGAAGTATCGAGCGTGCGCGATAGCGACCGCATCCTGGGCGTACTCGCCAGCCGCTCCAAGCGGGCGGAGGATGGCCGGCCCCCGGTAAAAGAGCAATTGCTGCTGACCCGCTACGATGCCGCGCGGGTTGAACGGGGCGAAATGCTGAAGGTCGAGGATGTCCAGGAAATCCTGGCTATCCCGCTGCTTGGCATTATTCCCGAAAGCCAGAGCGTGCTGTCCGCCTCGAACCAGGGTGTGCCGGTGATCCTGGAAGACAATTCGACGGCGGGTAAGGCATATGCCGACGCTGTCTCCCGTTTCCTTGGCGAAGACGTGCCGCATCGCTTCGTCTCGCCCGAGAAAAAAGGCCTGTTCAGCCGCTTGTTCCGAGGTGCCGCATGAGCTTGTTGGATTTCTTTCGCTCAAAGCGCTCCACGACAACCGCTGCGGTAGCGCGCGACCGGTTGCAGATCGTTCTGGCGCACGAGCGGATCAGCCGCGATGGCGATGACTTTCTGCCCCGATTGCAGAAGGAATTGTTGGAAGTGATCTCGCGCTATGTGGCGGTTGACCAAAACGCTGCGGTGGTCAAGCTGGACCGTGGCGACGATGTTTCCACGCTGGAGATCGAAATCGAATTGCCAATGCCGACGGCTGAGCAGAGCCGGGCAACGCGAGTCGCGCTATAAAGCAGACCCCGATCTGGCCGGATCAGGGTCAGGTGACCTCGCGGCGACGGATTGCGGTCAGCCGAGGCCGTCGGTTCCGGCGCCGCAGATGATCGCCACCACGGTCTCGCCTGTTGCCGGCAGGTGGCGGCCGGTCATCAGCGCGGCTAGCGAGGCGGCGCCGGCCAGTTCTGCTGCAACGCCTGCCTCAAACCATAGCCATTCGGCCGCTTGGCGCATCTCTTCGTCGGATACCAGTACCATCCTGTCGACGTGCGCGGCGATCAGTTCCAGGTTGATCGGCATCGAGCGGCGCGGCGCTAGCGAGCCGGATGTCGTTGTGATTTCGTCCAGCGTCACCAGTTCGCCTGCTTTCAGGCTTTCATAGAGTGTTGGCGCGCCAGTCGGCTCCACCCCGATGATTTTTATGCCGGGACGGATTGCCTTTGCGGCGGCTGCGACGCCGGCGATGAGCCCGCCGCCGCCAATCGCAACGACCAGCGTATCAACAATCGGCATTTGGGCCAGGATTTCCAGCGCCAAAGTGCCTTGGCCGGCAATCACTTCTGGGTCGGCGAAGGGATGGACATAGGTCAGGTTGCGGGTGCGTTGGGCGTCCAGCGCCGCTTCCTGCGCTTCGTCCCAGACCTTGCCGGTGACGGTAACCTCCGCTCCCCACTGGCGCAGCTTTTTGATCTTCGCGGCGGGCGTGCTCTCCGGCACGAAGATGGCGGCAGGAACGCCGGCGCTGGCCGCGGCATAGGCGACGGCCAGGCCATGATTGCCGCCGGAGGCCGTCACCAGGCCGCGGGCCCGGGCGTCTTCGTCCAGGGTTAGCAGCTTGTTGGCGGCGCCGCGCGCCTTGAAGCTGCCGGTCACCTGCAGGCATTCCAACTTCAGCAACAGGCGGCCAGCATCCAGCACGGGTCCGCGCATCGGCGCGGGGTCGAGGATTGGCGTCTGGCGCACACGGTCCTGAATACGCGCGGCGGCGTCCTGGATCATCGACAGGGTGACGGGATGGTCGTTCATGCGCTTGCTCCCTCCCGCCCGATCAGGGCGAGCCATTCGTCTTCGCTGAGGATGGCAAGGCCAAGGTCGGATGCTTTCTTGGCTTTGCTGCCTGCGTCGGCGCCAACCACCACATAGTCGGTCTTCTTCGAGACGCTGCCGGCGACCTTCGCGCCCAGGCTCTCCGCGCGAGCCTTGGCTTCGGCACGGGTCATGCGCTCAAGCGTGCCGGTAAAGACCACGGTTTTGCCGCTGATAGCGCTTTCCTGAACCGCCTCCGGCGCTTCCAGCGTCAGGAACTGGGCCAGGTCGGCCACGACCTCGCGGTTGTGCGGCTCCGCAAAAAAGGCGATCAGGTCGGCGGCCACGTCCTTACCCATCTGGTCGATGTTGATCAGGTCGGCGTAGGCGTCGCTGTCTTCGTCCTGTGCAGCAGTGACCGCCGCAATCAGCGCATCCAGGCTGCCATAGGCCCGCGCCAGCAGTTTCGCCGTCGCCTGGCCGATCTGGCGGATGCCCAGGGCAAAGACAAAGCGTTCCAGCGGCCAGGTGCGACGCTCGTCGATGGCCGCCAGCAGGTTATCGGCGGACTGTTCGCCCCAGCGCTCCCGTTGCACCAGGTCGGCGCGGCGGTCTGTCAGGCGGAATATGTCGGCGGGAGAGCGGACGATATGGTCCGCCCAGAGTTCCTCAATCCGCTTGGCGCCCATGCCTTCAATGTCGAAGGCATTGCGGCTGACGAAATGCTTCAGCCGCTCGACTGCCTGGGCGGTGCAGATCAGGCCGCCGGTGCACCGGCGAATCGCCTCGCCATCCGGCCGCACCGCTTCGCTGTGGCAGATCGGGCAGGTGTGGGGAAATGCATACGGCGTTGAGCCCTCAGGCCGCTTCTCCAGCACCACGCGCACCACTTGCGGAATGACGTCGCCGGCGCGTTGGATCACGACCGTATCGCCCTCGCGGATATCCTTGCGGGCGATTTCATCCTCGTTGTGCAGGGTCGCATTGGTCACGGTGACGCCGCCGACAAATACCGGCGCCAGTCGCGCCACGGGCGTCAGCGCGCCGGTGCGGCCCACCTGGATGTCGATTCGCTCCAATCGCGTTTCGGCCTGTTCCGCCGGGAACTTGTGGGCAATTGCCCAGCGCGGCGCGCGGCTGACCTGGCCAAGACGCTCCTGCCAATCGAGCCGGTCGACCTTGTAGACAATCCCATCGATATCGTAATCCAGGCTGCCTCGCCGCTGCTGCAAGCCGGCATAGGCCGCCAGCAACTCATCCACCGAGCGACAGATTTTCGACAGGGGATTGACCGGCAAGCCCCATGCCTGCAATTGCGCCAGAAGGCCGGAATGGGTCTCGGCAATCGGCGCGGACGATTCGCCCAGAGAGTAGGCGAAAAAGCCCAACTCCCGCTCTGCCGTGATCCGCGCATCCAACTGGCGCAGCGAGCCGGAGGCGGCGTTGCGTGGATTGACGTACAACGGCAGGTCCGCGGCTGTGCGGCGCTCGTTCAGCCGGGCAAAGGCAGCGTGGCTCATGTAGACCTCGCCCCGCACTTCCAGCACCGACGGCGCGTCGGCAATTTGGTCGGCAATATCGCGCAGGGTCCGCGCGTTGGCGGTGATATCCTCGCCTTCCGCGCCATCGCCGCGGGTGGCGGCCTGGACCAGCCTGCCGTTTTCGTAGCGCAGCGACAGCGACAGGCCATCGATCTTCGGCTCGGCGATGATCGGGATCGCCTCCTCTTCGTCCAGCCCGAGGAACCGCCGGACGCGGGCCACGAATTCCGTCACGTCTTCCGCATCGAAAGCATTGCCGAGCGATAGCATCGGCCGGGCGTGCCGGACCTTGGCGAAGCCGTCGGCAATCGGCGCGCCGACCCGGTCGCTGGGGCTGTCGGCCCGTTTCAGGTGCGGAAACCGCGCCTCGATCGCCTGGTTGCGCAGGCGGAGCGCATCATAAGCTGCGTCGTCGACCTCTGGCGCGCTGCGCGCATAGTAGAGGCGGTCATGGTGGGCGATCAGGCCGGCAAGCCGCAGCAATTCCTTTGCGGCTTCACGGTCAGACAGGTCCTCAACGGGCGTTCGGTCGATGCTCACGGGCGTGCGCTCTGCAGCGGGGAATGGGACGGTTCTCCCTAGCAGAAGCGCCGGGGTCAGGCCAGTTCGCTGAGTTCCCGCGTGTAGCGCGACAACTGCTCGATTTCATAGTCCTCACGCTCCAGCGAGCGCGGATTCCACATGCTGCGGCCTTCGCGCGTCACCAGATTGCCGCCATAGACATGAATCGCGGACGAGCGTGTCGGCAATGGGTTCTGGATGGCGTGGATCGTGTCGGCGGTAAGGCGGCAGATATCGCCGACCTTCAGCAACTGCTCGCCGATCTGCTCCGGCTTTGGCCCAGCGTCGCTGTAGAAGCGATTGTGCTCCTCACCGTCATAGACGCCGATCACCGCCCACATGCAGTGATTGTGGATCGGCGAGCGCAGGCCCGGCGCTGTCGCGACCTGCAACACGGTCAGTTCCTCGTCGTTGCAGACCATGCGGTCCTTCAACGAATTGCCCCGGGCGCGTGCGGCAAACGCAGCGTCGAGGCCTTTGGGATCGGCAATGACGTCCTGTACCAGTTTTTCCACGACGCTGGCAGGGTCGCGTGTCTTGAGGGCTGCGCGGCAATCGGCAATGAACTTGTCAAGATCGACCATGACCAGGGCTCCTTCTACCGGTGAGAGGCCAGTGTCGCGCAGGATATCCTCTGGCGCAAGCGTCAGGCCGAGGCCGATTTGCCTTGCTCGGATACGCCTGGCAGCAATAATTGCACGGCTGCGGCGCGCGCTTCCTCCGTGACCGTTTCGCCGGCCAGCATGCGGGCGATTTCTTCGCGCCGCTCGCTTTCCGCCAATAGCGAGACGTTGGTGCGGGTCCGGCCGTCGATTTCCGCCTTGCGCACATGCATGTGTTTTGCACCGCGGGCGGCGACCTGTGGCGAGTGGGTGACGACCAGCACCTGCACCTCATTGCCCAGCTGCGCCAACCGCTCGCCGACGGCTGCCGCCGTGGCGCCGCCAATGCCGGCGTCGACCTCATCGAACACCAGGGTGCCGACCGGGTCTGCGGCCGCCAGCACGACCTTCAGCGCCAACAGAAACCGGGCTCGCTCGCCGCCACTGGCGATCCGCTCAATTGGCCCATAGGGCATGCCGGGATTGGTCCGGACCGAAAAACGCGCCCGGTCCGCGCCGCCTGCACCCCACTGATCGCTAGGCAGTTGTTCGACATCGGTGCGGAATTCGGCCTTTTCCAGACGCAACGGCGCAAGCTCGGCCGCGACAGCCTGGTCCAGCCGGACGGCGGTTTCGCTGCGCGCTGCGGATAGAGTCGAGGCCTCGGCCTCAAATTTGGCGCGTGCGGCGGCGACCGCCTGCTCGGTGGCTGCCAATTCCTGGTCGGCACGTTCCAGCGCGGCCAGGTTTTCCGCCAGTTTCTCCTGCACCGCCGCCAATTGGTCCGGTTCGCATCGGTGTTTGCGCGCCAGATCCCGCAGGGCGAACAGCCGGGTCTCGACATACTCCAGCCGGGCGCCATCCAGGTCGACGTCGCGGCCGAGTTCGTCCAGCGCGTGTTGCGCCTCGTCGAACTCAATGGCGGCTCGTTCCAGCGCCAGCAATGCTGGCTGGAAGCGCTCGCCCACCTTGTCCGCCGAGCGCTCCAGCGCCCGCATGGCCGAGCGCAGCGCGCCGGCGACGTCGTTCTTGCCGGTAACTGCGGACTGGGCGCCTTTGATGGCCTCCAGGATGCGCTCCTGCGCCTGCAGGAAGCGGCGTTCCTCCGCCAGTTTGCTGGCCTCGTCCGCCTGCGGCCCGGCCTCTTCGAGTTCTCCGAGCGCGTGCCGCAGCCAATCAGCATCGCCGAGTGCGTTTGCCAGAGCCGCCTGCTGGTCCCGCAGCGACGCATCTAATCTGCCAGTCGCGAGAGGCTGCTGCAACTGCAGACCGAAGGTCCCCCAGGCCGCCAAACGCATCCAACAGGTCGCGAGGGCCGGAAGGATCGGTCAGGCCGCCGGAATCGAACTGGCCCTGCACCTCAACCAGCCGCGCCCCGATCTGGCGCAGCAATCCCGCCGAAATCGGCTGGTCATTGACGTAGGCGCGGCTGCGGCCCTCTGCCGACAAAACCCGGCGCAGGATCAACCGGTCCTCGTCCGGATCAAGCTCCAGTCCGGCGTCGTCCAGGTAGGGAGCCGCAATCGCAATGCTGTCCGCAGAAAATGTGGCGCTGACGACGGCGCGGTCAGCTCCGGCCTGCACCAATCCGGCGTCAGCGCGGGCGCCCAGTACCAGGCCTAGCGAATCCAACAGAATTGACTTACCGGCCCCGGTCTCGCCGGTCAGCACGCCCAGGCCGCCGGCGAAGTCGAGGGTCAGGTCGTCGATTAGCGCGACGCGTTTGATGGCCAGCTGACGGAGCATGGCCGCATTCTACCTCTTATTGACTGCTGCCGAACAGACGGCCAAGCCAGCCGGGGCCTTGGCTTTTCCAATAAGCCAGAGCCTTTTCCGCCTCGGCTGCATTGGCAGCTGCGATGGATCGCTCGGTTGGCGTCTCGCCGTGTTGCGCAACTGCCTGCCAATAGGCGAGGCCGGAGCGGGCGACCTTGACCTCCAAATCCCGTTTGGCGGTGACGTTGGTGGGGTCATTCTGGGCGAGGCGCAGCAGGTCAGCCCGTGCCTGCCAATAGGAACTGGAGGCGGTGGCAATGTCTGCGTTTTGGGTCGCGCGCGCCTTTACGGCTGGTTCGGTCGCCGCGTCCGCCGCGGTTTTCCATCCGGCCGCCGCCGCTGCCGCACCGGCCTGCTGACGCTCAGCTGAGGCGAGTTGCGTCTGAAGCTGTCCAGCATCAATCGGCCGGGCGGCCGGTTGCTGGCCAGCGGCCTTGGCGTCCGGCACCGGCAATGCGGAGGCTGGTGACGCAGCGTCAGGCTTCGCCGCCGCCGGCGGGGGAAGGGCGGGCGCCTTGGCTTCCGCCGGTGCGCCATCTTTCGGTTTTGGTTTGAATTCGCCTAACGTCGCCGAGGTCGGGCCGGTATCGGTCAGAAGGGCCGCCGCTTCCTCGTCGGTGTGAGTCGGCTTGCCATCCACATCCACCACCCCGATAGCGTGTTTGGGTACGAACAGATAATCCCAGGAATCTTCGATCCAATCGGTGGGATTGAATGATGCCTTCACCTTTACCCGGTCGCCGGTCAGCAAATAATAGCTGTCAGCATACCAGGTTGACCCTGGAAAGTTATGGCCTAGCACCGCACCGGTTCGTGTAGCTTCCTCTGTGAGCCCCAGCGCAATATAGGCCTCAACCAGGCGATGCAGCGCTTCAGGCGTGTGGCTGGTCGTCTGATAGTCCCTCAGCACCCGCTTAAACCGGTTAATGGCCGCGACGGTTTTGCCACTGCGAAGGTAATAGCGGCCAATGCTCATGTCCTTGCCGGCAAGGTGGTCGAAGGCAAGATCGCGCTTGAGTTGCGCATCGCGGGCATAGGTAGAATCCGGGAAACGCCGCGCCACCTCGTCCAGCGCCTTCAGCGCCTTTTCGGTCGTCGATTGATCGCGGTCAACGTCAACGATCTGCTCGTAATACGAAATAGCCTTTAGATAGTAGGCGTAAGGCGCATCTATATGGTTGGGATGGAGTTGAATAAATCGATCGATGGCGATAATAGCATCGTCATATTTGTCCGCTTCAAAATAAGCGAATGCGCCCATGATCTGGGCTCTGGGCGCCCAAATCGAAAATGGATGTTGACGTTCGACCTCTTCAAATTCCTGAGCTGCCTTGTAATAGTTGCCCTCGCCCATGTAATCCACACCTTTGTTATAGAGCTCGGCTACCGGCTTTTCTTGATATTTTGGTTTTTCCGGTCCGCCACACCCGGCAAGGGATACTGCTACGGCGAGGCCGATAGCGGCAGCGCGCAACCGTTCGCGCAGTGCTTTGCGTACTGGGTGCCTATGGGACACGATTTCTCAAAATCCTAAGCTGCGGAGGAAGCGTCGCGACCGTTTTGTACCGTGGTTCGCCCCAATGGGCAACGACCCACCGCGACGCAATCCTTTGCTAGGACGTCGCCCGATCAGAATGCGTCGCCACCGCGGCGGAGCGGTTGGCTATGCTCTGGCCCACTCATACGAGGCAGGGTCGCTCATGACGGCCCGCAGCAACATATTGTTCAGCTTATGGCCAGCTTGGTTTCCGACATAAGCCCCGAGGAACGGGCCACCCGCCAGAAACAGATCGCCAACCGCATCCAATGCTTTGTGCCGCACGAATTCGTCCGAAAACCGCAGTCCGCCCGGATTTATGACGTTGTCGTCCTGGATGACCACAGCGTTATCCAGCGAGCCGCCCTGAGCCAAGCCCTTGCTCTTGAGGTAGGCGACCTCGTGGGCAAATCCAAACGTCCGCGCCCGGGCAAAGTCGCGTTTGAAGCGCATGCCGGACAGGCGTGCCGCTATCCGCTGGTGTCCGATTGCCGGGCTTTTGAAATCAATCGAAACGTCGACGCAACAGCCATCTCCAGGCAACAGCGCCGCAGACTTTTCGCCTTCCGTTACCGTTACCGGCTTCAGCATGCGCAGGAATGAACGGCGTTGAGACTGGGTGACTGTGCCAGCCTGTTCGATCAACAGAATGAAGGGGTCGGAACTACCGTCCATCGCTGGCGGCTCGGCGGCATCCAGTTCGATGACTGCATTGTCGACGCCTGTCGCCACCAGGGCGGCCATGAGATGTTCGATCGTCGCGACCCGAGCGCCGGAAGCGTTGCTGATCGCTGTGCACAAGGTGGTGTCGGTTACGTTATCCCAACGGCCACTGATTTCGGCCTCCGCAGGAGAGAGGTCGGTGCGGACAAAGCGAATTCCCGCATCGGGTGCAGCAGGCTTTAGGGTCAGGTTAACCAGTTGGCCGCTATGCAATCCGATACCCGAGCAATGGACCGGCTGCCGTAAGGTCATCTGCAATCCCGGCAGAAAAGCTGACGCAGCATGGGAGAGTTTTGCCGGCTTCAAACCCGGGGAGGATTCGAACACGTAGTCATCGGCAAATTCCTGTCGCCGCAGTGTCAAGCCATCCACCATGGTAATCCGCCTCTATCCGTTCGGACGCCTTCTGAGGTCCAAATTTTACCTTGCTTTGCCGCCCGTTATTCTGAGAGCCATAGGGGCATCGCAACGTATTCGATTAACCGTTGCTCTACGAGGTCTCGTGCTGGATCACAAGTCACGGTTTGTTACGGTATATTTCGAAATATTGCGCCTGGGAATCGAATGATTTCAAATTGATAACGCCGCGGGCGTGAGGCCCGCGGCGCCATATTTCAACGGTTTCAGCCTTAGCGGGCTTGTCGACGCAAAAATGCTGGGATTTCAAGCGCGTCTTCCGAAGATCCTGAGCTGGGCCCAGGCTTTTGCGGCGTCTTGTTCACTGGCTGCGCGGGTAGAAGATGCACGTTTTCATCTTCGACCGGTGGTGGCCGTTTGATCGGCGGAGGCGGCGACGCCGGTTTGGACGATAGGAATGCGCCAAGCCCGCTCCGGCTTTCGTCCTCCGGCTCGCCAGAAGATTCGGCCTCGCGCGGAAGCGGAGGCATAGTCGACCGGCGGACATCGCCTGCATCTTCCGGCGGGCGCGCCGGAGATGCTGCGACGAAGGTGTCCGGATGCTCGGACTTTGCATTTGCCCTGCCTTTGTCCCGTCCTCCGAACAACGACCAGCGTCCCGGCTTTTTCGCGCGCTCGGTAGGCGCGGCACTTTCGTCGACTTCGGTCGCTGCGGGGGCTGGAGCAACCGGGGGCGGCGGCGCTACCGGTTGAGCGTCGGCCGGAGTCAACTCCAGCGGCGGAGTATCGGAAGCAGCGGCCGGCTGCACAGCGTGCGACTGCGCCGCGGGCTGTGGCTCCTGCGCCTTTGCGACGGGCTCCTGCTTCTCGACCGGCGCGGACGAACGCGGCGCCGTTGCGCGCGCTGCCCCAGCGGTCTCGATTCCGGTGGCGACAACGCTGACGCGGATCATGCCTTCGATGCTTTCGTCGAAGGTCGCGCCGAAGATAATGTTGGCCTCCGGATCGACTTCATCGCGAATGCGGTTGGCCGCTTCGTCGACCTCAAACAAGGTCATGTCTGCGCCGCCGGTGATATTGATCAATACGCCGCGCGCGCCATGCATCGAAGCGTCATCCAACAAGGGGTTGGAAATCGCGGCCTCCGCGGCTTCGACCGCCCGGCGTTCGCCGGTTGCCTCGCCGGTTCCCATCATGGCTTTGCCCATTTCGCGCATGACCGCGCGGATGTCGGCAAAGTCCAGGTTAATTAGACCAGGCTTGACCATCAGGTCGGTCACGCCGCGTACGCCAGAGTGCAGCACGTCGTCCGCCAGTTGGAACGCCGCTGCAAACGTGGTTTTCTCCGTCGCAATTCGGAACAGGTTTTGGTTGGGAATGACGATCAGCGTATCGACATAGCTGGACAGTTCTTCAATGCCGGCGTCCGCGGTGCGCATGCGATGCATGCCTTCGAAATGGAACGGCTTGGTCACCACGCCGACGGTGAGGATGCCATGTTCCCTGGCCGCCCGCGCGATCACCGGGGCCGCGCCCGTACCCGTGCCGCCGCCCATGCCGGCGGTGATGAAGACCATGTGCGTGCCTTCCAGGTGCGCCATGATTTCATCCAGCGCTTCTTCCGCTCCGGCGCGGCCGATGTCAGGGCGCGACCCGGCGCCCAGGCCATGGCTGATATTCAGCCCCAATTGAATTTTGTGATCCGCCAAATTCAGGCGCAAAGCCTGACTATCGGTGTTGGCCGCCATGAACTCGACGCCAGTCAACTTGCTGCGGATCATATTGTTGACCGCATTTCCACCCGCGCCGCCGACGCCAATGACGGTAATATTCGGTTTCAATTCATCAATTTGGTCTGGCAAGGAGAGATCGAGGGTCATGGCACTGTCTCCGGAATAAAAACGCGGTTGCGCAAACTATCAGCAGCGATGGAATAGAATACCTTTCGGCTTTTTGTAAGATGCCATTATCGGTCACCTCGTAGCCAGCCACTTAAGCGTGAAATCATCCCGTCTCGTTCGCGCTTTCCGCCTGCGCCGTTAGCGCTTGTTCCTTGGGGATGGCGGCGGGCGAACTGCACGAGACCGATAACGGTCGCAAAAGCAGGGTCGTCCGAGAGGTCTGCCAAGCCTGCTATTCCACTAGGGCGACCGATTCGAACCCGCTTGTCCAGCACCTGTCCGGCCAGCTCTCTTAAGCCATGCAATTGGCTGGCGCCGCCGGTCAGGACCGCTCCGCCACCGGCAAAGCGGTGGGCTGGGCTCGCCTTGATTCGGTCGCGGACCATCTCGAGAGTTTCTTCGATCCGCGCCAGGATAATCTGGTTCAGCAGAGACCGCGGCGCCTGCATCGCTTCAGCCTCGCCGCTCAGGGGTTGGATATCCAGCATGTCGCGCTCGTCGCTGGCGGATGTCAGGCAGGAGCCGTGCAGGGTTTTCAGTCGCTCGGCATAGCTGACCGGCGTGCTCAGGCCCTGGGCGATATCCTGGGTGACATGCGCGCCGCCTACCGGCAGGCTGTCGCAGAAAATCGGCTCGCCTTCATAGAAAATCGCAAACTTTGTGCTGCCGGCCCCCAGATCGATGACCGTAATGCCCAGGTCCCGCTCTTCCTCATGCAATACCGCCAGGCCGGCGGCAAAGGCCGATGCAACAACGGGCTTGGCATCGAGATGCGCGCGCGCAACCG
Organism: Alphaproteobacteria bacterium; assembly: GCA_038135395.1. Taxonomy (GTDB): domain Bacteria; phylum Pseudomonadota; class Alphaproteobacteria; order Bin95; family Bin95; genus JACKII01. The sequence goes on from JAYPXD010000013.1 coordinate 18,256, forward strand.
AAGTCCGGAGCGTTCGCGCGGCGGAATCCAGGCAACTGATCGTGACAGTTTCCAGCGCGAGCGTCTGGCCGAATAGGCCGCGCGGGTCGCGAATGCCGCGATTGCCGTCAACGGCGTAGCCAAGCGGCAGGAAGTGCAATATTTCGCGCCCGTCTGCGGGAATATCGGCCCGGCTTTGCGCCAGAACGGCGTTCAGGTCCTGGGTGTCGATGGCACGTTGGGCTAGAGCAATCGACGATTGCTGTTGCCTGGATTGGATTGCGCCGCTGGAGACATTGACGATCACCCGTTCCACCGATTCATGCGCCGCCGCTTCGGCCGTCTCGACCACTGCGCCGGCGCAAAGTCCCGCCGCCTCGATATCCACGACGGCGCCGTTGCGCATTCCCTGGCTGGCCCTGGTAGCGGATGCCAAAACCCGAACCTGCCCGTTCGCGTCCGAGCGGGCGATGACACAGGTCATTTTCGCTGTGCCGATATCCAATGCCGCAATCGGGCCAAGGGGAGAGTTTGCCGCCATAGGTTCAAGCCGTACCATTAAGAACCGCTATTTTCGATCGCCAGCCGCATCCGCATTCCGGTGGGCAACCGGAATGACCATTGCCGCGGGTCGCGGACGTCGACTGCCTCCAGGGCGTGATTCAATACAGATTTTTCCACGTCCAACCTGGCGAGGTGTTTCCAAGCTGTCGCCGGGTCATCTTCGGGCAGGCGCACCCAAACGCGGTCATCGACCCTGACATCCCAGCGCCGTTCGCCAAAGCGCGTGGCGGCGGTCACGCGCGCCGCAAGGATAGGAGCCTCCTGCAACACTTTCAGCAGGTCCGGCGTGGCGGCGGCTGCGCCGGGCCCCGTCACGGTCGGCAGGTGGATAAACGGGGTCAGGGCGGTGTTTCGGATCGGTGTGCCGGTGCTGTCAATCAGCGATAACTGGCCATTCTCTTGGAGCAGGGCCGCCGGCTGGCGCTCAACGATGCGAACAATCAGGCGGTCGGGCAGCGACCGCTCGACCGATGCCACCCGAACCCACGGCAACGCTTCGACTTTGTGCCGGATGGCGGTCAGGTCGAGGTCGACGATTGGCGCGCCTTGGGGCACTGCCATCGCCGTGCGCAATGCCTGCGCTTCCGTCTGGGAAGCGCCGAAGGCAACGATCGAATTTACGCTGAACCCAGCCCGCGCGAGTTGCCCGGTGAACCAACCGCGGGCGGCAGCGTAATGGTCGTCGATCTGTCCATTGCGAGAAAGCTGGGCAATGACGACGAAATAGGCGGCTATCCCGGCCAGGATCGTCAGGCCAAGCAGGCCTTTTCTGGCCCATTTCGGCAATCTGCGGCGACGGCGCGGCCCGCCGATGCTCAGCCCCAGGCGATGAATTATCCGTCGCATCGCGCCCCCTCTATCAAGCCGGCAACCAGGTCGGTAAAGGACAGCCCGGCATGTGCGGCGATCTCCGGCACCAGGGAGGTCGGCGTCATGCCGGGCTGGGTGTTCGTCTCCAGGATATAGAGCCTGCCGGCGGGTGCGCCCGAGCAGGCGGTATCGTCATAGCGAAAATCGGACCGGGAAACGCCCCGGCATCCCAAAGTCCGGTGCGCGACAAGAGCCGCCCGCTGGATTTCGCTGGCGATCACCGCGGGGATAGGGGCCGGCACCAGGTGCTCGCTCCCGCCATCCGCATATTTGCTGTCATAGGTGTAGAAGGCGTCGCGCGGCCGGATTTCGAGCGCCGGAAAGGCTTGCGGTGTGCCGTCCGGCGTGTCGATGACGGCGCAGGTCAGTTCGCGTCCGGGGATGTATTTCTCGACCAGCACCTGTTCGCCGAACGGCCAATTCGGCGGCAGGGCGCGGTTGTCGCCTTCGCGCAGGATATGCACGCCGACGCTGGAGCCTTCGCCGATCGGCTTCACGACGAAGGGCGGCGGCAGCACGGACGCCGCTCTTGATGCCGGTTCGACCCTGCCCATCGGCACGTTCAAACCGACCAGCTCGAACAGACGCCGCGTCGCCACTTTGTTGATGGCGGTAGCCGATGCGAGCACGCCGGAATGGGAGTAGGGGACTTGGAGCAGATCCAGCAAACCCTGGACCGTGCCATCTTCGCCGTGGCGGCCATGCAACGCATTGAACACCGCTTCCGGCGCATTCGGCCCCTTTAACCGCGCCACCAGGTCTGTAACGTCACCGGTGAAGTCGATTTCGGTGACCTGATAGCGCTCGCGCAACGCTTTTGCGCACTCGCGGCCGCTAGACAGCGATACGGCCCGCTCTGCGGATGTGCCGCCCATCAGCACCGCAACATGGTGAAAGCGTCGGGTCATGCGCAGTCCTCAGGATTGGCAGGGGCGACGGCTTTGCCGACGCGTTTGATCTCCCACTGCAAGGCGATGCCATGCGTTTCCAGGACGCGGGCGCGCATGGTTTCGCCAAGCTGTTCCAGGTCAGCGGCGGTGGCGCCGCCGGTGTTGATCATGAAGTTGCAGTGTTTCTCGCTCATTTGCGCGCCGCCGATGCTGAAGCCCCGGCCGCCGACCGATTCGATCAGCTGCCACGCCTTGTGTCCGGGAGGGTTCCGGAATGTGCTGCCGCCCGTTGCCGAACCAGTCGGCTGGCTTGATGTTCTGGCTTCAGCTATGCGCGCGATTTCTTCTGCAATCCCGGTCGCCGCCGGGATGCCGCAGAACCGGGCGCGGGTGAAAATCCATCCCTCGGGAAGATCGGAATGGCGGTAGGCATATCCAAGGTCGCGAGGCGTGAGGCGGTGTAATCCGCCATGGCAGTCCAGCGCTTCGGCCCAATCCAGGACATGCCGCGTCTCTCCGCCATAGGCGCCGGCGTTCATGCGCAAAGCGCCGCCGATGGCGCCGGGAATCCCGGACAGAAACGCCAACCCGCCGATTTCGTCCAATTGGGCCTTTTTGGCGACGTTGGCGCAGAGCGCGCCGGCGCCGGCGATCAAAGCGCTGTCGCCGTCGGAGGCAATCTCGGTAAACCCCCGGCCCAACCGTACTACGACGCCGCGGATGCCGCCGTCGCGAACCAGCGTATTGGAGCCTGCCCCCAAAACCGTGACGGGGACGTCGGCGGCACGATCCCGCAAGAAGGTCCGCAGATCATCTGAATCCTCCGGCCGAAACAAAACCTCCGCATTGCCGCCCACCTTGAACCATGTGGACGGCGCCAACGGGGCATTGGCGCGAAGACGGCCACGCAGCGGCGGCAGGCGATCCAGCAGGGACATCAGTCGCTGCCTCGCTTGTCCAGCAGCGCTTGCAGTTCGCTCGGCAGGGACGCAGCCCAGCGGGTGATGCTGCCAGCGCCAAGGCAAATCACCATGTCGCCAGGCTCGGCCAGCGCCTTGATTTCGCGGGCCAGGTGTTCCGGGCCTGCCAGGGCGGCGCTGCCGCGGTGGC
>JAYPXD010000013.1:21678-24621 GCA_038135395.1 Alphaproteobacteria bacterium
CCTTCGACCAGGGCTTCATGGGTGACGCCTTCCCGCGGCTGTTCGCCTGCGGCATAGACTGGCGCCACCAGGACATGCTCTGCATCGTTGAAGCAGGTGCAGAATTCTTCGAACAGGTCGCTCAGCCGCGAATAGCGGTGCGGCTGGACAACAGCAATGACTTTGCCCGCCGTCGCGCTGCGCGCTGCCTGCAGGACGGCCGCGATTTCGACCGGATGGTGACCGTAGTCATCGATGACGGTGATCCCGCCGGCTTCGCCCGTCCGGGTAAACCGCCGCTTGACCCCGGCAAACCCGTTCAGACCGCGGCGGATCGCATCCTCGTCAATCTCGAGCCGGAGGGCGATTGCAATCGCCGCCAGTGCATTCTGGACATTGTGGTTGCCGACCATCGGCAGCGACAGGCCACGCAGGCGCTGTGGCGTTGCATCCGGCGTCGGTCGGTATTCGACGTCAAAGCGCACGCCGTCGGGAGAAATATTCCGGATTGCTCCGTATACATCGGCCTGGCGGTTGAAGCCGTACGTGACGATCCTGCGATCCTGGATTTTGGCAGCCAACGCCTGCACTTCCGGATGGTCCAGGCACAGCGCGGCGAAGCCATAGAACGGGATGTTTTCGACAAATGTCAGGAAGGCTTCGCGCACCGCCTCGAAAGAGCCGTAATGGTCCAGATGCTCCGGGTCGATATTCGTGACCACCGCCGCCGTCGCCGGCAGCTTTACAAAGGTGCCGTCGCTTTCGTCGGCTTCGACCACCATCCAGTCGCCGGCCCCCAAATGGGCGTTGGTGCCATAGGCGTTGAGGATTCCGCCGTTAATGACCGTCGGGTCCAGCCCGCCGGCGGCCAGCAACGCTGCGACCAGTGAGGTCGTCGTCGTCTTGCCATGGGTGCCGCCGATCGCGACCGACCATTTCAGGCGCATCAGTTCCGCCAGCATTTCTGCTCGGCGAACCACCGGAAGATGCCGCTCGCGCGCAGCAATGATCTCGGCGTTCCTCGGATCGATGGCCGACGATACGACGACCACCGCGGCATCGCCCAGGTTCTCCGCGGCATGACCAATCGAGACGGCAACCCCCAATCGCTCCAGGCGCTCGGTATTCGGCCCGCTGGCGATGTCGCTGCCCTGCACCCTATAGCCCAGATTGTGCATGATCTCGGCGATGCCGCTCATGCCGATCCCGCCGATGCCGACGAAATGCAGGACGCCGATGTCGAACGGCAGACGGGAGACTGCTTGTCCGGATTCGGACATTTTTGCGGATGGCGTCGCGATCATGGCGCAACGCTCCGCAGCGACGCTCTAAGGGCTGGAACGGTTGATGTCAGGACGCTTTCAGCCAAGTCCGCCAGGGCCTCCGCGGCATCGGGGCGACCGAGTTGCATGGCTTTTTCGGCTTTCTCCGCTGCGCATGCCGGCAGCGTCAGTAAGGTTTCCAGACGCTGCGCGACAGCTTCCGGCGTAAACGCTGGCTGTGGCATCAGCCAGGCAGCGCCGGCCAGGTCAACCGCGCTGGCGTTGGCGGTCTGGTGGTCATCCATTGCATGTGGATAGGGGACCAGCACGGCCGGCCGGCCGATGGTCAGGACCTCGGCGATGGTCGATGCGCCGGCCCGGGCGATCACCAGGTGACTGCGGCTCATGTGATCCGGCAAATCGTCAAAAAATGTCGCCACGTGCGCGCGAATCCCCAATTCGGCGTAGGCGGACCGGACAGCGAACTCATCGTCCGGCCTGGCTTGCTGGGTGATCCGCAGCCGTCGCCGCAAATTTCCGGGCAACAGCGCACAGGCTTGCGGTACGACGTCGGCAAAGACGTGGGCGCCTTGCGAACCGCCAAACACCAATAGGTCAAAGGTTGCTTCGCCGCTGGAGGCGGCATAAGGCGTAGCCCGGGCGGCGACAACCGCCGGGCGAACCGGAATGCCGGTGAACCGATGCGGCGTCGCGCCGATCTTCTCGACGTTGGGAAAGGCGGTGGCGATCACCCGGGCCCAACGGGCCAGGCGACTGTTCGCGCGGCCCAATACGGCGTTCTGCTCAACCAGGATGACGGGAATCCCTAACAATTTCGCCGCCAGAACCGGCGGTACGCTCGGGTAGCCGCCAAAGCCAACCAGCAGGCGGCATTTGTCCCGCTTCAGATACCATGCCGACGCTGCCACCCCGGCGGCCAACCGAAAGGCCCCTAAGGCCTTGCCGAACAGGCCGCCGCTCAATCGCGTTGCCGGCACGGACCGCATCTGGATGCCCGCACCGAAGCGGGCGCCGCGGCTATCTGTCAAAACCGAGACCGCGTGGTGACGCGCCAGCAAGGCGTCGGCCAGCGCGACCGCGGAGAACAGATGCCCGCCGGTACCGCCGGCCGCCAGCGCGATATGCACTGGTTCGCCGCTCATATTGTGTCCTCCGGCTCATATCCGACGCGCCGGCGTGTCAACGCCAGCAGGAACCCCATGCTCACCGCGATTGCCAACATCGAGCTGCCGCCATAGCTGACAAAGGGCAGGGTCATTCCCTTTGCCGGGATCAGCTCCAAAGCGGAGGCCATATTGATCATCGCCTGAAGGGCAAAGCTGATGATCAGGCCCGCGGTTGCAACGCCGACAAACGTGCTGCGGGTCGAAGCGACGCGCAGCAGCCCGCGAAACACGACAACGGCAATCAGCAAGACAAGTACCAAACATAGGATTGCCCCAAATTCTTCGCCCGCAACGGCCAGCACAAAATCAGCGTGTGCATCCGGCAATTGGCTCTTTAGGGAGCCGTTGCCAGGCCCGACCCCGAACCATCCGCCGCTTTGGAAAGCGGCAATGGATTTGTCGATTTGATAGGTGTCGCCCGCTTCAGGACTGATAAATCGGTCGATGCGGCTTTTGACATGGTCAAAGGTGAAATAGGCAAATGTCATGCCCGCCACTCCGACGCTGCCCAGGGC
>JAYPXD010000014.1:0-5135 GCA_038135395.1 Alphaproteobacteria bacterium
CGACAAGATCTGCTATATCGGCTGCGGCGTGACCACCGGCATCGGCGCGGTGATGTTTACCGCCAAGGTTCCGGCCAATTCCAATTGCGTCGTGTTCGGTCTGGGCGGCATTGGACTGAACGTCATTCAGGGCCTGAAAATGGTCGGGGCGCGCCAGATCATCGGCGTGGACCTGAACCCGGCCAAGGCGGACATCGCCAAGAAATTTGGCATGACGCACTTCGTCAACCCGAAGGATCACAAGGACCTGGTCGGCCATCTGGTCGAGCTGACCGGCGGCGGCGCGGATTTCTCGTTCGAGTGCATCGGCAACGTCAACGTCATGCGCCAGGCGCTGGAATGCTGCCACCGCGGTTGGGGCGAGAGCATCATTATCGGCGTCGCGCCTGCCGGCGCTGAGATTTCCACCAGGCCGTTCCAACTGGTCACCGGCCGCTCCTGGCGGGGCACGGCATTCGGCGGCGCGCGCGGACGGACGGACGTGCCGAAAATCGTCGACATGTACATGGAAGGCCGGGTCAACATCGACGACCTGATCACCCACACCATGCCGCTGGACGACATCAACAAGGCCTTCGACCTGATGCATAGCGGCGAATCGATCCGCAGCGTTGTGCTGTACTAAGTGACTTCGATAAGGGAGGCTTCCGCCATGCTCCGCCTATTCGCATTGCTTGCCTTTTTGGCGCCCAACGCCGCACTTGCCCACCACCCGATGGATGGAGCCACGCCCGCCACACTCTGGCAAGGCTTGGCAAGCGGCGTTGGTCACCCTGTGATCGGCCTCGACCATTTGGCCTTTATCATCGGCATGGCGATGCTGGCGCTGTTGACCAAAGCGCCGCGGGTGATGCCGATAGCATTCGTTGCAGCGTGCGTTGTGGGCACGTTGATCCACCTGCAGGCTGTGAGTCTGCCGGCTGCGGAATTGGTGATTGCGGCCAGTGTTCTGCTGGTGGGCGTGCTGGGCCTGGCTGGCGCCCACCTTCCGGTATTGGCGGCAGCTGGCTTCTTTGCCACCGCCGGCGTGTTCCATGGTTATGCCTATGGCGAGGCCGTGGTCGGCGCGGAGGCAACGCCGATCCTGGCCTATCTGATCGGCTTCGCCGCCACCCAGTGCGCTATCGCCTGGGGCCTGCAACTCGCCGCCGAACGCTCAGTGCGCATGGCAATGTGGGTTAGGGCCGGCGCAGGCATAGCCACCGGCGTCGGTGTCGTGGCCTTGGTAGCGGGCTAAGCCAATGTCGCACCTGCTCCACTCATCGCCGGCCACCTGCCATTGGGGCTATTTCGCGCCGAACCTGAAACCGGTGATGGAGGTTGCCTCCGGCGACACCGTCACGATTGAGACGATCTCCGGCGCACCGGCCGTGCTGCCGCAGGGGCCGCAATGGGATGTGCTGCCAGAGCATGCCGCCGTGCATGCCGAGTGCCCGCTGCCGCTGGGCAATGGCCATATCCTGACCGGCCCCGTCGCCATCAAGACGGCCGAGCCGGGCGATGTTCTGCAGGTCGATATTGTTGGCATCGACCTGCGCACCAACTGGGGCTGGAACATTATCCGCCCGCTGGCTGGCGCGCTGCCGGAGGATTTCCACGAAACGACGTTGCTGCATATCCCGCTCGACAAGGCAAACGGTATCGCCAACCTGCCCTGGGGCACCAAACTGAAACTTGCGCCATTTTTCGGCGTCATGGGCGTCGCGCCGCCCAGCGAATGGGGCATGGTCACCTCGATCATTCCCCGTGCAATGGGCGGCAATATCGACTGCAAGGAATTGGGCGTCGGCGCGACGCTCTACCTGCCTGTGTTTCAGTCCGGCGGCCTGTTCTCGGCTGGCGATGGCCACGCCCTGCAAGGCGATGGCGAGGTCAACGTAACCGCAATCGAGACCTCACTGACCGGCCATTTCCGCCTGACCGTGCGCAAGGACATGCATCTGTTCATGCCGATGGCGGAAACCACAACGCACCTGATGACCTTTGGCATGGACCCGGACCTGGATCAGGCTGCGAAGCAGGCCCTGCGGGCCATGATCGACCTGATCTGCGAACGCAAGAACCTGAGCCGGGAACAGGCCTACGCTCTCTGTTCCATTACCTGTGACTTGCGCATCAGCCAGATTGTGAACCAGCATAAGGGCGTGCACGCCATGCTGCCGAAAGCGGCGCTTTAGTCCGCAACCGCGGTATCCAGCCTCCCTCGAGCATCGCCCGGTCAAATGGAAACGCCAAGGCGGTCAATTTGATCGGGTAAGATGCTCTAAGGCCCCAGCCGCAGGTGCAACGAAGACGCGAAGAATGGCATCAAAAGGCGCGTAACCCCGGGCATCCCCGGTCCCAGCGACTTTGCTTCGTTTGCACTGCCCGATTGAAACAATTGAAACCAAATTCCGGGTTGCGCGAAATACGGCTGAAACACAGCGGGCGCATTGTCCTTTCATCGAAGGCGGGAAACCAACCGAGCCCCGGCTTCCGGACCAGATCCAGGAAGGGATATTCCCATGCGCTTCCCCCTGATCGCCGCCGCCCTGATCGCTCTCGGCCCTACCGCCGCCGCCGCGGAACGCATCGGCAGCCCTTGGGGCTGCCCGACCTGCGACTTTGGCAACGGCGTGGAACTGAACGGCTTCCAGTGGAACGGGTTCAAGTTCAATGGGTACAGATGGAACGCCCAGAAGTTTAATGCCGCCAGCCTGCAAGGCCATACCGCAGCGGCGCCTGCCCACCTCCGCCTGCCCCGCCCGGTCACCGGTCGGCTGGAAGCGCGCGACGGCCAGCTCGTGCTGGTGCAGGACTGACAGAGCCATGCCGAAGCGCACGCCCCAAACCCACCGGCGCCGCTCCGGCATTTTGTTTGCCGCCGCCTTCGCCATAGGCCTGCCGCTGTCTGCCCCTCTCGCGGCCGGCGAGCGCGAGACCGTGATCGATCAAAGCCGTGCTGGCCTGGTCATTCACGGCTCAATCGGCCAGGAACCGGCCCGTGCCCTCAAGATCGCCTCGGTCCGCGACGACCCGGACAGCGATGGCCTCCTCTACGTCATCACCGACCCTGACGGCCAGAACCCACTTTGCGGCGTGGCCGACGACGGCAAGCCCATTGAGGCGCTGCCACTTTCTGGCTCCTGGAACTCGCGCATGAATTGGAGCCCGGACGGCCTCACCTTCGCCTGCACCGATGGCGTACTCGCAAAATGCGTCCGCTGGGGCTACGCGCCCTGGGCCAGGCGGCCAGGCGTCGATATGCGCGCGCTCTACCAGACCTGCCTGCGCATGGCGCGCGCCGATTATTGCGGCGACGGCGTTCCCCACACAAAGGAAGGCACGCCGATCAACCTCTGGGACGTCGCCGGCATCCAGAATCCGGACGAGGTCGACGGCATGACCTTCGGAGCCGCCTGGGGCCCAAACGGCGCTGTAGCCATCGCCCGCACCCGCTGGCTGCAAGACCTTGCCTATGTCCAGAGCCATTGCCCGGACCGCTTGCAAGTGAACGATGCCCGATCAAACGGCGCCCTGCTCTACAACGACTCGTTTCCACGATAGAGCACGCGTCCAGGTACGCGAGCGCGGACGAATCCGACATCCGAAAACCGTCCGTATCCCTGCCGGCGCCATGAGGCTCCTGGCCGAATCGGGACCTATTCTAGCATCTCGCCAATGGCGGAAGGCAGTTCGACGCGATACTGTCATCTAGGTCCCGTATAACCGCCCTCTGGCCTTCCAAAAGCCTAAAGACTGCCGCCCATGCCCGCCGACCTACGCCTCGCCATTGTCACCGATATCCACCACGGCGCCCCGAAGCTGACCAAGCGCGGCGACCGGGCGCTGGACCTGCTGGACCGGTTCCTGGCGTTCTGTGCCGACTACGGGCCGGATATGATCCTGGACCTGGGCGACCGGATCAACGATCAGGACCGACAGACCGACCGACGTCTGCTGGCGGACGTTGCGTCGAAATTTCAGGGGCTGAACACGCCGCACGCACATCTGGACGGCAACCACGACAGCGATTTCCTGCTGCCGGAAGACAATGCCGACGCGTTCGGCGCCGGCGGTCATGCCAGCCGCGACCTGAACGGCTACCACCTGGTATTCTGGAACGCGTCGACGAAAATCCCCCGGCCGGATCCCTTCCGCGCGACCGAAGCCGACCTGGACTGGCTCGCAGCCGACCTTTCTGCGACCGATTTGCCGACCATCGTCTTCAGCCACGTCCCGTTCAGCGGCGCCAGCATGGTGGGAAACTACTGGTTTCAGAACAATCCAGAGCACGCAACCTATCCCAACGCCGCTGAAATCCGCGACATTGTGACATCCAGCGGCCGGGTCATTCTTTGCGTCGCCGGCCATGTGCACTGGAATTCGCTGCATACGATCGACGGCATCCCGCACATTACAATTCAGTCACTGACCGAGAGCTTTACAACGGGGGGAGCGGCAGCGGAGGCATGGGCGACCCTGGAAATCGGCGACGGGACAATCCGTTGGCAGACCTTCGGGCTGGACCCGTTTGAAGCTGTGCTGCGCCAGCGGGGTCCGGGCGACCGATGGGACCAGCCTCTGCGCCGCTTTGGGACGCCGCCAACGTCAGGGACTGCGTAGAATTTCCCGACGACGGCTCTCTCATGCCACACCTGTGAGCCCGTTCACTGGTATTTTTCAGGCAATATGTTAAAGTGCGGTTAGTTTGTACAGGCGCCCCGCCCAAACTGGCGAGAGTCAAAACGATGTCATGCTTCAAAATGGCTGGCCTGCTGGCCGTAACAGCAGCAATATCCGCGACACTTGGACTGTCGTCACCGGCGTATGCGGATAACCAACCCCTGAAACCGCAGACCGAAAAGTCCGAAGGCGGCGATAATGTCGCTGCCAGGTGGGCGGAAATTCAGGACAAAGCCCAACGGTTCGAAGCTCTCCGCGCGGGACAACTGATGTCGGCTGCCCCGGTGACGCGCGCCAGCACCAGCATGCGGTTCAAGCAGGCTTTGGAGCAGGCCGAACGGAAATAACGAGGAGCTGCGCTACTGGCCGCCCAGCCCTGCGGCCTGCAGCGCAACCAATAAAAAAACCCTCCGCCGCGCATCGGCGTCCGGAGGGTTTTTTTGTTGGTGGAGCCAGGCGGGATCGAACCG
>JAYPXD010000014.1:5145-8090 GCA_038135395.1 Alphaproteobacteria bacterium
CTTGAATGCCATTCAAGCGCTCTCCCAGCTGAGCTATGGCCCCGAAACTTCACTGCTTCCGCCCCGGCGTTGGGCCGCCGTTCGTATCAGGAAGCGGGTGTTTATACGTCTTCTTCGTCCTCGTCAACATCTACGACGACTTCATTCAAACCATCGTCGTCGTCGTCATCCAGATCGTCGCCGTCGTCGATCAGCGTGTCGTCGTCATCGAGCCCGGCTTCATCCAGATCCAGATCGTCATCATCGTTGTTTGCTTTGGCGGCCGCAACCGGAGTGGCCTTCTCGACATCGGCCAGGGGCCGCTGCTTCACGAAAGCTTCGGGGCCGTGAACGTTGCCGCAAGCAGGGCAAACAATCGGGTTCCGGTTCAGATCGTAGAACCGCTCGTCGCAAGCGACGCAAGTGCGCTTGGTTCCGCGCTCGGCACGTGCCGTGGCCATGCGATCATCCTATCTAGAATTCAAAGGTGGGCTGCGCCATTGCCAGAAACCGCAGACGGTGTCAAAGACTAATCACCATCGACCCCATAAGAAATTGCGAATGAACCAGATGTCATACGCCCCTCCACACCTTGGCGGGATGCTCCTAGCGCTACCCTCCGCGTTGCCGCTGCAGGGACGAGTACGGGTTCCCGGCGACAAATCGATATCGCATCGGGCCCTGATGCTGGGCGGCGTCGCCATCGGCCAGACGCGAATCACCGGCCTGCTTGAAGGCGAGGATGTGCTGGCAACGGCAGCGGCCATGCGGGCCTTGGGCGCTTCAGTGGAGCGCCAGGACGATGGCGCCTGGCTGGTGCAGGGAGTCGGCGTCGGTGGCTTGGCGGAACCAGCGGACGTGCTGAACATGGGCAATGCCGGCACGGGCGCCCGCCTGCTGATGGGCCTGATCGCCAGCCATCCCATCACGGCGTTCTTCACCGGCGACGGGTCTTTGCGCCGCCGGCCGATGGCCCGTGTCACAACGCCGCTCGCCCTCTGCGGCGCACAATTTTTTGCCCGCGAAGGCGGCAGGCTGCCGCTGGCTGTGGTTGGGGCAAAGGCGGCGGTCGCCATCGACTACCGCCTGCCGGTCGCATCGGCACAGGTCAAATCAGCGATCCTGCTGGCCGGTCTGAACGCGGCCGGGACGACCCGCGTCACCGAACCGGAGGCGACACGGGACCATACCGAGCGGATGCTCCGGCACTTCGGCGCCAGCGTCGTCCGCACCGAAACCGACGGTGGCGGCGTCATCGAGTTGCAGGGCGAGGCCGTGTTGCGGGGCGCGGATGTACTGGTGCCGGCCGATCCCTCCTCCGCCGCCTTTCCGATGGCGGCGGCGTTGCTCGTGCCCGGTTCGGACGTGACGCTGACCGACCTTTGCCTGAATCCCGGACGCATCGGGCTGATCCAGACGCTCCGAGAAATGGGCGCTGATCTCGCGGTCGAAAATGCGCGCGAGGAAAACGGAGAACCCATCGGCGATGTGCGCGTCCGCTATACGAAGCTGCACGGCGTTACCGTACCGGCGGACCGCGCCCCAAGCATGATCGATGAATATCCGGTGCTAGCGGCGATCGCCGCGACCGCTGCCGGCAGGACTCACATGCCGGGGATCGGCGAATTGCGGGTGAAAGAGAGCGACCGGCTGGCGGCAATGGCAACCGGCCTCGGCCAGTGTGGCATCGACGTAGATGCCGATGCAGACAGCCTGACCGTGCATGGCGCGGATCACGTCACCGGCAACGGCAGCTCAGGCGAGGCGATTAAAACCGATCTAGACCATCGCATCGCCATGGCATTCGCTGTTTTGGGCCTGACGGCGCGGGATGGAGTCAAAGTCGACGATGCTGCGCCGATCGCCACAAGCTTCCCGGATTTTGTGCCGTTGATGCGCGGCCTGGGCGCGGACATCCGCATCGGCGCGGCTGCGGGCGCATGATTATTGCGATTGACGGCCCGGCCGGGGCAGGGAAAGGCACGCTTGGGCGGCGTTTGGCCCAAGCGCTGGGATTTGCCTACCTCGATACCGGCCTGCTTTACCGGGCCGTGGGCGCCAAACTGTTGGCCCAGGGCATCTACGTTCCGTCGCCCGACCAGGCGGCCGATGCCGCCCGGTCGATTGCCGCGGGCGATTTGACCGATGCGTCTGCTTTGCGCGGCGAAATCGTCGGTGCAGCGGCGTCAAAAGTGGCGGCCATTCCGGCTGTCCGCGAACTGCTTTTTCAGTTCCAGCGCTCGTTCGCCACCGCCCCACCGGGTGGAGCGGCTGGCGCCATCCTGGATGGCCGCGACATCGGCACGGTCATTTGTCCGGACGCCGATCTGAAGCTCTATGTTACAGCCACCGCGGAAGTCCGGGCCAAAAGGCGATTCGAAGAGTTGCAGCGCGCGGGCGACACGCGTATATACCGCGAAATCCTCAATGATGTGGAGGATCGTGACCGCCGGGACAGTGAGCGTGCAACTGCGCCGCTGCGGCCGGCTGAAGATGCTATCGCAATCGATACGACCGAAATGGACGCTGCGGCAGTCTACGCTGTTGCTTTTGATTTGGTCGAGCGGCTACGCCAGCGCCCATCAGCCGACTAACCCATCCATAGGTCAGCAAAACGCTCGTCAGATTGAGGGCGGCCGCTGGCTTCACTCTAACCAGTATTTTTCGGAGTTAAGTACCCGTCAATGGCCAACACAACGGAAATGGAATTCGCCGGCGAAGATTTCGCCGCGCTCCTCGAAGAGAGCCTTCAGGAGCAAAGCAGCTTTGAAGGAACCGTCGTCAAGGGAACCATCGTTTCCATTGACAACGACATGGCCCTGATCGACGTGGGACTGAAGTCCGAAGGCCGCGTCCCGCTGAAGGAATTCGGCGGCCCCGGCCAAGATGCGGAGTTGCGGGTCGGCGACAAAGTCGACGTCTATGTCGAGCGGCTGGAAGACAAGAACGGCGAGGCTGTGCTCTCC
>JAYPXD010000014.1:8100-18366 GCA_038135395.1 Alphaproteobacteria bacterium
TAAAAGGCGGCTTTACCGTCGATCGATCCGGCGCCGTGGCCGTCCTGCCCGGCAGCCAGGTCGATATCCGTCCGGTGCGCGACATTACCCCATTGATGGGTACGCCGCAGCCGTTCCAGATCCTGAAAATGGACCGCAACCGCGGCAATATCGTGGTCTCGCGCCGCGCCGTGCTGGAAGAAACCCGCGCCGAAGCCCGCAACGAGCTGGTCGCCAGCCTCAAAGAAGGCCAGGTGCTCAACGGCGTGGTCAAGAACATCACCGACTACGGTGCATTCATCGACCTGGGCGGCGTCGACGGCCTGCTGCACGTCACCGACATTGCATGGCGTCGCATCAACCACCCGTCCGAGGCGCTGACCATCGGTCAGGCGGTTGAGGTCCAGGTGATCCGCTTTAACCCGGAAACGCAGCGCATCAGCCTCGGCATGAAGCAGCTGATGGCCGATCCGTGGGAAGGCATCGAAGCCAAGTATCCGCCGCAGGCGCAGTTCATGGGCCGCGTCACCAACATCACCGACTACGGCGCGTTCGTCGAACTGGAGCCGGGCGTCGAAGGTCTGGTGCACGTTTCCGAGATGTCGTGGACCAAGAAAAACGTCCACCCCGGCAAGATCGTCGCCACCTCTCAGGAAGTGGAAGTGCGCATCCTGGATGTGGACTCGGTCAAGCGCCGCATCTCTCTGGGCATCAAGCAGACCATCGAGAACCCGTGGGTCACGTTCGCCCGCGAGAACCCGGCCGGCACCGAGCTGGAAGGCGAAGTCAAGAACATCACCGAATTCGGTCTGTTCGTTGGCCTGCCCGGCGATATCGACGGCATGGTCCACCTGTCCGACATCTCCTGGGAGAAGTCTGGCGAGGAGGCCGCCGCCGACTATACCCGTGGCGACATGGTCAAGGTGAAGGTTCTGGACGTCGATCAGGAGAAGGAGCGCATTTCGCTCGGCATCAAGCAATTGACCGACGATCCGTTCACCTCCGCCCTGAAGTCGGCAGACAACCTCCGCCGCGGCTCGGTCATCACCGGCACAGTCACCCAGGTCAATGACGGCGGCGTCGAACTCGCCATCGAAGGCGATCTGGTCGGCTTCATCCGCCGCTCGGACCTGGCGCGCGAGCGCAGCGAACAGCGTCCGGACCGCTTCGCCATCGGCGAGAAGGTCGACGCCAAGGTGACGCAGGTCGACAAGGGCTCGCGCCGGATCTCGCTCTCGATCAAAGCTTTGGAGATCGAGGAAGAGAAAGAAGCCATGGCGCAGTTCGGTTCGTCGGACAGCGGCGCTTCGTTGGGCGACATCCTGGGCGCAGCCTTGCGCAATCGCCAAAACAACGACAACGACTAAACCACCGGACGGGGGGCCCAATCAGGCCCCCCTTCCTTCAGGTGCAGCGGTTGTAGGCGATGGAACATTTTTCAGACCGAGGCAATGGTGACCTTCTGCTGGATAGACGCTGGCTGAAGCGGCAGGTTGTTACCTGGCGGACGCTCGCGTTGATCGCGATGACCGTGCTGGCGACCGTCCTTGCGCTGCGGTTCATCGGCGGAGACCATCAGCCGGGATTGACCGGCGCACCTCATATTGCGCGCCTGGCGGTAACCGGCGTCATCCAAACCGATCAAAAGCTCCTAGATGAGATCGACCGCCTGACAAACAGTGCGAACGTCTTGGGGGTCATTCTTCGTCTGGATAGCCCCGGCGGCAGCTATGCCGGCAGCGAAGCCCTGTATTCCGCATTGACGGCGCTGTCGAGCGCCAAGCCAACAGTCGCGGTGATCGATGGCGTCGCCGCTTCAGGCGCTTATATGGCTGCAATCGCCTCGAATCATATTGTCGCCCGTGCCGGCAGCATTACCGGCTCCGTCGGCGTCATCATGCAAATGCCGAATCTGAAGGGCCTCTTGGATCATATCGGCGTGGGTTTCGAAGCGGTGCGCAGCGCCCCGCTGAAGGCAACTCCCAATCCATTTGAAGAAACATCATCCGCCAGCAGAGAAGCGGCTACAGCAATCGTTCAGGATCTGTTTAGCCAGTTCGTCGGGTTGGTCGCTACCCGCCGGCAATTAGCGCCTGATCAAATGGAACTGGTCAGATCCGGTCGCATATTCACCGGAAACCAAGCGTTGCCGCTAGGCTTAATCGACGCCATCGGCGGGGAGGCGAAGGCAATGGAATGGCTCAGGCAGCAACCGAACGTTCCGGCAGATGTGAAGATTATCGATGCATCGCCAGACTCAGAGGAAGTGCCACTGAAAAAATTAATCGAACAATTGACCGGAACCCGATTGTTTGGTGCTCAACCAATGCTTGACGGCCCGCTGGCGCTTTGGCAGCCTAGCTTATAAACAAATACAAAATTTGTATGAGCTTAGGGATAAGCTGGCGGTGGACGGAATTCCGATCCAGGGAGGCAGCATTAAAGCTGCGCCAGGACGGCGTGGAAGTATGCTTATGTCGAAGGGACAAAGCTTTGACAAAATCCGAACTTATACAGCGGTTGGCGGACCGCAATCCCCATCTGTATCTGCGGGATGTCGAGCGGATCGTGAACGCGATATTTGACGAAATCACCGATGCGCTGACGGAAGGAAACCGTATCGAATTGCGCGGATTCGGCGCTTTTTCCGCCAGACGCCGCGACGCTCGCGTCGGCCGCAATCCCAGGACAGGCGAGGCCGTGTCGGTGGACGCCAAACAAATGCCGTTCTTCAAATGCGGCAAGGAGTTGCGGGAACGCCTGAACGCCAGCGACTAGCGCCCTGGTTCTTCAGCGCCCTCCGCCAGAGCGCCGCCCGAAAATAGCCGATCCCGCGTTCGGGAAGAGGGCGGTGCGGCTGCGTCGATATTTTGGTGCCCGCGCGCGCCCAAAATCCCTAGGTTGGTCGAAACTCCGGCTGGACGCTCAGAAAAGGACCATCACACCATGCAATTCCTCACGCGCCTGTTCGGCTGGGCAATCGGATTGGCGGCCGGTTTGGTTGCTGTCCTGTTCGTGATTGAATCGCGGGAGCCCGTGACGCTCGCTGTATGGGGCATCCCGGACCAAATCCAAATGCCACTATTTCTGGCGGTGCTTGGCGCATGGCTGGTCGGGTTCTTCGGCGGCGCGGTGGTGATGTGGTTCTGCGACGGACGCAGCCGGCGGCTGGGCCGCAGCTACCTGAGCGAGCTGCACCAGGCCCGAAAAGAGGTAGATGACCTTAAAGGCCAACTCGCCGACATGCGGCAGGCCGCGGACGCGGCCGATCAGGCGCGGGCTGCTGCCGCCGCCGGCATGGGACACGCGGCGGGGGCAATTGCCCACCATCCGGCCCGGCTGCCTGGCCGCGCCGCCTAATTTCAGGCCAAGACAATGACTGCTCCCGTTTTCGTCGCCCTTGACACTACCGATTTGGGCCAGGCCGAAGGCTGGGCCAAGGCCGTCGCGCCGCATCTGGCCGGCGTGAAAGTCGGATTGGAATTCTTTTATGCGCATGGCGCAACCGGCGCCCGAACAGTGGCCGCGCACACGCCTTTGTTTCTCGACCTGAAACTGCACGATATCCCGAACACCGTCGCCGGCGGCCTGCGCGCCGTACTGGCGCACTTGCAGCCGCGGTACATTAACATTCATGCGGGCGGAGGGCCGGCTATGGTCAGCGCCGCCGCCGAAGCTGTTGCCGCCGCCAGCCCAAACACACGCCTCCTGGCTGTGACGGTGCTCACCAGCCTGGATGACGCTGACTTGGCAGCGGTCGGCCAGCAAGGCCCGGCCGCAGAGCAAGTGTTGCGGCTGGCCCGCATGGCCAAGGCCAATGGCGCGGACGGCGTTGTTTGCTCGCCAGCCGAAGTGGCGATGTTGCGGCGTGAGATCGGGCCGGGCTTTGACCTGGTCGTCCCCGGCATTCGACCGGTCGGCGCCGCCAGTCAGGACCAAAAGCGGGTGATGACACCGGCCGACGCCATGGCAGCCGGGGCTACCGCCCTGGTGATTGGGCGACCGATCACCGCCGCAGCCGATCCCGGCGAAGCCGCGCGGAATAGACCCCAGTCGCGGGCGCCATAATATTGCTGTGCAAACCAAAAAATCCCGAAAAACATCCGCCGCGGCGATGGCTTCGGCGCTGGAGGGCGGAGCTGCGTGGGTGGGGTTGATGTTTTTCCCTCCCTCACCACGGTTTGTGACTTTATCGGCGGCGGTTGCGCTCAGTATGCAGGCGGCGGACAGGGCCGAACGCGTCGGCGTGTTCGTCGAGCCGGACGACCGACTGCTGGCCGAAACATTGAACACAGTCGCCCTGGATGCGATCCAACTGCATGGCAAGGAATCCGCCGCGCGGGTGGCCGAAGTGCGCGAGCGTTTCCATCTGCCGGTCTGGAAAGCCGTCTCCATCGCCGAACCGGCGGAAGTCGACCATGCACGACAGTACTGCGGCGCCGCCGACCGGTTGCTGTTCGACGCCAAACCGCCGAAGGGCAGCAAGCTGCCGGGCGGAAACGCGGTAACCTTTGACTGGACCCTGCTGGCCGGAACCGAATGGCCCCTGCCCTGGCTGTTGTCCGGCGGCCTGCACGCCGGCAACATTGCCGAGGCCGTGCACCTGACCGGGGCAAAGGCCGTCGACGTGTCCTCCGGCGTCGAAAGCGAACCCGGCCAGAAAGATCCTGCCCGCATCCGCTCGTTCCTCGCTGCGGTCGCGGCGATTCGGTCATAACGCACAGGATTTGAAAATTCGATGGGACTGAAGCTATTTGCCATAGCCGCAACCGCATTGGGACTGCTCAGCGCATTGCTGTGGCCGGTGGAACGCGCCGGCGCGGATGCTACCGCCTTCCGCATCGACCGGACGGACCCTAGCCTGGTCGCGCTGGGCCGCACGGTTTATGCCGATTCCTGTGCCTCGTGCCACGGTGCCAAGTTGCAGGGCGAGCCAAACTGGCGACAACGCAAGCCGACCGGCCGCATGCCCGCGCCGCCGCACGATGCAACGGGCCATACCTGGCACCATGCCGACGCACTGCTCTATGCCATCACCAAATTCGGCCTGTCGCGCGTGGCCGGCCGGCCGATCGAAAGCGATATGCCCGCCTTCGAGCACTTATTGTCCGACCGCGAGATCATCGCTTCGCTCGCCTATATCAAAAGCACCTGGCCAGCCGACATCCAAGCCCGCCACGATACCCTGAATGCCCGCGCACAATAATCTTGGCGGGGCTTAGGGCCGCGGCAACGTCTCAACCCTAGCCGCCGGCTGCGATCTGTGGCAGAGACTGAACCGCCTATTCTGGCGTTTTTTCCGCCAGCGTGGGTCATCTCGTTTCCCTAAATTCGTAAGGCACCCTGGCGATGCCCGACACACTGAATTCTTTCCGCTCTGGCCCGGACGACAACGGCCGCTTCGGCATTTTTGGCGGCCGCTATGTCGCCGAAACACTGATGCCCCTGATCCTGGAAGTCGAAAAGGCTTTCCGCGCTGCCCAGAACGATCCGGAATTCTGGCGTCAGTGGGATTATTACGCCAAGCATTATGTCGGTCGCCCCTCGCCGCTGTATTTCGCTGAGCGCCTGACAGCGCATCTGGGCGGCGCCAAGATCTACTTCAAGCGGGACGAGCTGAACCACACCGGCTCTCATAAGGCCAACAACTGCCTGGGCCAGGTGCTGCTGGCAAAGCGCATGGGCAAGACCCGGATCATCGCCGAGACCGGCGCCGGCCAGCATGGCGTCGCCACCGCTACCTTCTGCGCGCTCTTCGATCTGCCCTGCACGGTCTATATGGGCGCGACGGACGTGGAGCGGCAGAAGCCGAACGTGTTCCGCATGAAGCTGCTGGGCGCGGAAATCGTGCCGGTGAAAAGCGGCTCCTCGACGCTGAAAGACGCGATGAACGACGCGTTGCGCGACTGGGTCGCCAATGTCGATGACACCTACTATGTCATCGGCACGGCGGCGGGTCCGCACCCCTATCCAGAGATGGTGCGCGAGTTCCAATCTATCATCGGCCGCGAGACAAAGGAGCAGATCCTGGAGGCCGAAGGCCGCCTGCCGGATACGCTGGTCGCCTGCATCGGCGGCGGCTCCAACGCCATCGGCCTGTTCCATCCCTTCCTGGACGACAAGGACGTGAAGATCATCGGCGCGGAAGCCGCAGGCCACGGCGTCGAGACCGGCGAACATGCGGCGGCGATCACCGGCGGTTCGCCCGGCGTGCTGCATGGCAATCGCACCTATCTTTTGCAGAACGACGACGGCCAAATCACCGAAGCGCACTCGATCTCTGCTGGCCTGGATTATCCCGGCATCGGGCCGGAGCATTCCTGGCTCGCCGACCAGGGCCGCGTGCAGTACGTGCCCGTGACCGACCGGGAGGCGCTGGACGCCTTCCAGCTCTGCTCCCGGATCGAAGGCATCATTCCGGCACTGGAGCCGGCGCATGCGCTGGCGCATGTCTGCAAGATCGCGCCGGACCTGCCCAAGGACCACATCATCGTCATGAACATGTGCGGACGCGGCGACAAGGACGTGTTCAGCGTCGCCGAGCACTTGGGAGTTTCCCTATGAGCCGCATCGCCAAACGCTTCGCCGATCTGAAAGCGGCTGGCCGCAAGGGCTTTGTGGCCTATATCTCCGCCGGCGACCCGGACCTGGAGACCTCGTTCGAAATCCTAAAAGGCCTGCCGGGCGCCGGCGTGGACGTGATCGAGCTGGGCGTTCCCTTCACGGACCCTGCCGCCGATGGCCCCTCGGTCCAGGCCGCTGGCCAGCGGGCGCTGAAGGCCGGCTCCAGCATGCGCAAGGTGCTGGACATGGTCCGCCGCTTCCGCGAGCAGGATAGTGAGACACCCATCGTGCTGATGGGCTATTACAACCCGATCTACATCTATGGCTGTGAGGCGTTCTCCAAGGACGCGGCCGCCGCCGGTGTCGATGGCCTCATCACCGTCGATCTGCCGCCAGAGGAAGACGCGGAACTGCGCATTCCCGCCGAAGCCGCCGGTCTCGACATCATCCGCCTGACCGCGCC
The DNA here is from genome assembly GCA_038135395.1 of Alphaproteobacteria bacterium. Lineage (GTDB taxonomy): Bacteria > Pseudomonadota > Alphaproteobacteria > Bin95 > Bin95 > JACKII01. Next base: position 15,107 of record JAYPXD010000014.1, read on the forward strand.
GACCACCCTGGACGACCGCCTGCCCAAGGTGGTGGGCACGGCCTCGGGCTTCATCTACCACGTCAGCATCACCGGCATCACCGGCACCAAGTCGCCGACGGTGGAGGCGCTGCGCCCCGTCGTCGAGCGTCTGCGCCGCCACACCGACCTGCCGATTGCCATCGGCTTCGGCGTCAACACGCCGGACCAGGCGCGCGCCATCGGCGCCCTGGGGGATGCGGTGGTGGTCGGCTCGGCCATCGTAAACCGGGTGCGTGATTCTCTGGATGCCAACGGCAAGGCGACGCCGGGCTTGGTCGGGCATGTGCTGGGCCTGGTGCGCGAACTGGCGGACGGCGCTCACTCGACGTAGGGTATCGCTGCCCCTTCTTTCTCCGGCGTCATTGCGAGGCGCCGAAGGCGACGAAGCAACCCAGGCGGAAGCGACGCCACGCAGATATGCCGGCCTGGATTGCTTTGGCCCCCGCGCCGCAATGTCCGCTTTGAGCCAAACACGCGAATGCGCAAGCCGTGACCACCCCGCCCCCCTCCCTCGCCACTCTCGACCCGGTTGAGCCGTTCGACCCCATCGTGCAGCGCCTCTCGCGCCTGCATCCAAAGGTGATCGACCTGACGCTGGAGCGGCTGCAACGCCTGCTCGCAGCGCTGGACCATCCGGAAAATCACCTGCCGCCGGTGATCCATGTCGCCGGCACCAACGGCAAAGGCTCCACCGTCGCCTTTCTGCGCGCCATGCTGGAGACGGCGGGGCACAAGGTGCACGTGCTGACCTCCCCGCACCTGATCTCGTTTACAGAGCGCATCCGCCTTGCCGGCAAGCTGATCGAAGAGCCCTACCTGGTCGAACTGCTCGAAGAATGCGAGGCGGCGAACGGAGAAGCCCCGATCACCTTTTTCGAAATGGCCATGGCCGCGGCGACCCTGGCCTTCGCTCGGGTGCCGGCAGACTATCTGCTGCTGGAGGTCGGCCTCGGCGGGCGGTTCGACGCAACCAATGTGATTCCCAGGACGGCAGTGAGCGTCATCACCCCCATTGGCCTCGACCACCGCGAGTTCCTGGGCGACACCCTCGCCAAGATCGCCGGCGAGAAGGCCGGCATCATCAAGCCGGGCACGCCCGCCGTGTTCGCGCCGCAGCCGGAAGAAGCGCTGGCGGTGCTGCGCGCTGAGGCGGAAATGTTGGGTGCGCCGCGGCGCGAGGCCGGTGCGGACTGGAGGGTGGAACCGCAGCCGGACGGCGGCTTCCGCTATGTCACCGACACGCTCGACTGGATGCTGCCGACGCCGTCATTACGGGGACGGCACCAGTTGCAGAACGCCGGGACGGCGATTGCTGCGCTGGAGGTGCTGCAGCCTGATGGCTTTGACCGGGAGCGCGTTGCCCGTGGCCTGGAACGGGCGGAGTGGCCGGCGCGCCTGCAGCACATGCCGATGGACTGCTACCTCGCGCAGTTGGCAGACCCGGCGGGACTGGTCTGGCTGGACGGCGCGCACAATCCGGCAGCCGCGGCCGTCCTTGCCGACGAATTGGCCGGCTGGCCTTTGAAGCCAATCCTGGTGGCAGGAATGCTCGGCAACAAGGACTACCGCGGCATGCTGGCCCTGCTGGCCCCACACGTGGAACGCCTGATTGCCGTGCCAGTCCCCCGCTCCAGCGCCGGCCTGCCGCCCGAGACCCTGGCGGATGCCGCCCGCGCCGCCGGTCTCAACGCCGAGGTTGCTCCGGACCTGCCCGCCGCCCTGGCCCTGGCGGCAGCCGCCGGCGAGGCCCTGCCGGTGCTGATCGCCGGTTCGCTCTATCTGGCCGGCGCGGCGCTCAGGCTGAACGGCGGGATTTGAGGCGCGCGCGGCTCCACAGGGCCAGGAAACCGGCGCCGATCAGGCCTGCCGTGGCCGGCTCGGGTGTCGGCAGAGCCTCGCCATCGTTCAGGGCTTCCACCGCCAGTCCGCCACCACCGTCCTGCGCTATATCGAACTGAAAGCCGTCTTCCAAGCCGCTTACCTCGTATGTAACGCCGGTCAGGTTGAGAATGCCGGTTGCGTCGAAGAAATCTAAGGTCTGGCCGGTTGTCAGTGCAAAGCCATTCTGGAACCTAAACTCCACAATGCCGCCCGAAAGGTCGGCATTGCCAAGGACATTGAACACATCGAACTGGCCAGCGCCCGTGCCCGCGATTTCGACCACCAGGCGCCCCATCAATAGGTCAAAGTCGCCGTTTATGGTCACCGTGCCGGGCGAGTTGCCGGGCGCCACCGTGCCGCCATCGACCACGACATTGGCATTGATCGTGCCATTGCCGTTGAGCGTGCCGCCAGTGCCAACATTGATAGTGGTCGCGTTGACGACGCCACCATTGCGTACGGTGAGCGTGCCGGTGCCGGTGCCGCCGCCGAAAGCCTCCGGCGCACCGACAATGATGCGGTCGAGCACGTTCAGTTCCGAACCGGCACCATCGACAATCACCGTGCCGACACCACCGTCCGGCCGCCCAAAACTCGTGAACGCCGCGCCAATGAAGGCATCGCCGTCACTGGCGCCAATGGCATTGATCGTACCGCCACTGGTGATGTTGACGGTACCGACGGCGCATACGCGCCCCACATCCAATCGCCCGATATTGCCATTGATGTTGATGGTGGCGCCATCCGAAATGTTGGCAACACCATTGCTGGTATCGCGGCCGACAACCAGCCCAGTGCTGGCCGTTGAATCCAATGTGACCACAGTGGTTGCGCCAGAAAAGCTAGCAACACCATTGGTGCTATCGCTTCCCACAAAGATATTGGCTCCACCCGCCATCCCATTGAGGCTAACGACTGAGTCTTCCACGGACAATGAAGCGTTATTGCCACTGCCTGTGAATCCAACATGGATGTTGGCGAAATCATTTGCGTTGTCGGAACTAGACGTAAGGTCTACCGCACTGCCGTTGCGGATGATAACAGTTCCTACCGCATCCCCCCGGCCGATTTGCAGCGACGCGCCGGTACCACTGACGTTCACTGTACTGGCATCCACTGTAAACGTGCCGGGGCCGCCGTCACGACCGACCTGAATGCCTTCGCCAGCCGTGCTTTGCGACCCGGGTGTTCCGACCGAGTCGGTAATGGTCAGGGATGAACCATTGTTCAGCGTCAGGCTGCCGATTCCATTTCGTCCAATATGAACGCTGCCCCCCAAGTCAGTTGCACTGTCCACGTTTAAGGAAATGCTGCTGTTGTCCAATGTTGCACTACCATGCGACGATGCTTGGCGCCCG
>JAYPXD010000014.1:18376-22403 GCA_038135395.1 Alphaproteobacteria bacterium
TGCCGGTGCCAGTGTCGCCGATCTTCACTTCGTTAAAGGTATCTGCGGCACCGGTGTTAATCGTGCCGTTGTTTAGCGTAGCGGTACCGGCGCTGCCCGTCGTCGCGCCGATATGGACGGTTGTCGCATCCACCGCGCTACCGCCATCGACTGACAATGTGCCGGCCGCCGGCGCCATCGTGTCGAACCCGATGCCAATAAAGCCGTCACCTCCTGGCAATGGATTGAAAACATTGGTTCCGGATGTCACAACAGCCGCATGAATACTGTAGTACGGCGCCATTAACGCAATAGTCGATACCAAGCCAAAATTTTTCCAATTCATGAGATTGCCCACTTCATGTACACCCAAACATACAATTATATCGTCAATTGAATAAACTCCCGAGTCAACACGAAAAAACACCCTCGCGGATCGCCGGGAGGGTGTTGTATTTCTTGGAAAATTACCTGCGCGGCCTTCTAGCCGCCCGGGTTTGGAGACCTAGACGTGGTCTTCGACCCACTGCTGCAACGCGCCTTTCGGGGCAGCCCCGACTTTTGTCGCGGCCAAAGCGCCGCCTTTGAACACCATCAGGGTAGGGATGCCACGCACGCCGTATTTGCTGGGCGTGCCGGGATTCTCGTCGATGTTGATCTTCACGATCTTCACCCTCTTGCCCATGGCCTCCGAGATTTCCTCAAGGGACGGGCCGATCATTTTGCAAGGGCCGCACCATTCCGCCCAGAAATCCACCACAACCGGGGTTTCGGATTTCAGAACGTCGGTTTCGAACGAAGCGTCGGTAACGGGGGTAGTCGCCATCTTGGGGGCATCCTTTTTGCAAAGTCTAAGGCAATTATTTGCGTCACCGCTGAAGCTAGGAAGCCAGAGACCATTCGTCAATCGGTCGCCGCCGCGATCAATCGGCAAGGTGGACCAAATCCAGCCGCGGCAGCTCGGTCCATAACAGCGCGGCCTCTATGGCCCGGTCCGGATAAACCCCGCGCAGCAGGGCCGCATAGGCCCGCATTTGCTTGGCATAAGCCTCCGGCGCCCGCGCCGGGTCGCGCGGTGGATTGCGGTTGGTTTTGTAGTCGACGATCAACACCTTTGCCGGCGTGACCAACAATCGGTCGACTGTGCCGCTGACCACCGCGCCGCCAATCAGGCCGGTGAGCGGTACCTCGACCAGGGCGTCTTTCGCAAAGACATCCGCGAATTGCGGATCATCCAGCATGGGAGCGATAGCGGCAACATAGCTGGCCACCGCGTCGTCGCCTAGCTCGGCATCCCGCAGCAGTCGCACCGCGGTTGCCTGCCGTTGCGCTGGCGGAACTCCGGGCAGATGTTGCAACAGGCGGTGCAGCAGCGTCCCTCGGCGGAAGCGTTGCTCTGAGGCGGCTCGATCGCGCAATGGCGAGCGCAGTGCCGGCGCAATCGGACTGGGCCGCGACGGCGCGAGCGGCCGGCCGGGTGAGGACTCTAGCGGCGCAGGCATCCCGGCCCAGTCAGGCAGAGGCGGCAAGACTGCGTCCTTCGGTTCGGCCGATGCGCTGACAAGCGTCGGCTCCCGCCCCATGACAAAACCGGGGCCGGTGTGGCTGCCGATGGTGAAATCCTGCGGCTGCATCTCGCCGGCAGCGCTCAGCCTCTCGCAAGCCGCCTTGACCAGTTCGTACCAGGTATCGGGGTTGGCTTTCTGCCGGCCCTGCCAACCGCAAATATAGAGACGGTCCTCGGCGCGGGTCAGCGCCACATAGAGCAGGCGCGCCTCCTCCGCCCGCAGGTCGCCGGCGCCGGCGCCGAGCAGATCCATGGAAACCGGATCGCGATCCTCGCTCCGCCCCACAGCCCAAATCGCAACCTCGTCGTGCCAAACCAGTTGAGGGCGCTGGTTGCCGCTACCTTCCGGCGCGCGCAGGGTGTCGGGCAAAAAGACAATGGGCGCTTGCAGTCCCTTGGCGGCGTGCACGGTCAGCAGCCGCACCTCGTCGCGGTCGCCCGTGTCCAACTCGCGCTTGATTTCGACGTCATCGGCGGCAAGCCATTCGAGGAAATGTTGCAGCGTCGGTGCGCCATGCCTGGGAAAATCCAGGGCCAGAGCCAAAAACTCGTCGACGGGATCGTCCGCCTCAGGACCCAAAAATGCACGGATGGCCGCCCGCCCGCCCTGTTCGGTCAGTAAACGGCTATAGAGCGCAAACGGCGCGGTCCCACCGGCCAGCCTCAACCAATCCGCCAGACGCCCGGCATCGGCCCGGTCCGACGCCGCCTCGGACGTCTGCAACGCTTGCCAGAGCGTGCCGTCGCGATCATGGGCCAGATCAAACAGGCGCGACTCGCTCCACTGGAAGAACGGACCTTTCAACACGGTGGCAAGGGTCAGGTCGTCATCCGGCAGCAGCAGGAATTGGCCGAATGCAACCAAGTCCTGCACCGCCAGTTGTCGGGCCAGCGCCATGCGGTCGACGCCGGCAACCGGAACCCCCAGGCGCTTCAGCGCCTGCACCAAAGTGCGGCCAAAGCGACGGCGGCGGCGGACCAGGACCATGATATCGCCGGCCCGGATCGGCCGGCCCTCGGTGGCGTCTAGGGTCTCGCCACTGGCAATTAGGTCGCGAATACGCTGCGCCAGGACATGTGCGAGCCTATCCTCGGCATCAAGCACGCTGTCGTAAGTGCGCGGCAGTTCCCAGATATCGCCGATCGCGTCGGCATCGGGCGGCGGCAGCAATGGCCAAACCTCTACCCGGCCCCGCGCGGTGCGGCGGTGAGCGGTGTGCCGAACAGCCGTATCGCCGACTCCAAGCCGTTGCGGCTGGTCGAACACCGGCCCTGCCGAGCGGAACGAGACGTTCAGCGGCACATCGCGCCATTCCTGCCCACTGGCCTCGGCGGCAGCGCGGAATTTGCCGCGGTTGTCGATGAAGCCCTGCGGGTCAGCGCCCTGGAAACTGTAGATCGACTGCTTGGGGTCGCCGACGGCGAACAGAGTCCGGGCGCCAGCTTGCGCACCATCGCCCGCAAAGAACTCGGACACCAGTTGCGCCACAACCTGCCATTGGTCCGGGTTGGTATCCTGCGCCTCGTCGATCAGAATATGGTCGATGCCGCGGTCCAGCTTATAGTGCACCCAGGCAGCGCCGGGATTGATCAGCAACCGCTCGACGCCAAGGATCAGGTCATCGTAGTCGAGCAAGGACCGGTTCTGCTTGAGACGACTGTAGTCAGCAATCAATCGGCGGGCGACGGTCAGCAGGGCGACGGTGTCCGCCAGCGCCCTGGCCTTGGCCACGGCCTCGATCATGCCGAGAATCCGGTCGGTTTCTGCCGCGATTGCATCCGCCACGACGGCGTCGTCGAATAACTTTCCGAATTTCCTGGGTGTCAGGTCGTTGGTAATCAGCAATTGGCGATGCGCATCGAAATTCCGCTTGTATGCCGGCGATTCGAGCCATTCCCCGATCCCTGCAACCAACTTCGGCGCGGTTTTTCCCGATGCACCGGCAAGTCGGCCGACCGCCTGACGCAGCGCCGCCGCATCGAATGCATCATCGGCGCAGGCTGCGCGCAACAGGGTTTCGGGCGTCGCATCCAGCGGCGTATCCAGCAGCCGGGCGACCTGGGCCGGTTGCATTTTCTCAAGCCGGGTCCGCTTGCCGATGATCTCGACCGCGAGCTTGGCAAAGCCTGTTTCGGACAACCGCTCCAACACGCGCCCCCAGGCTACGGTCAGGTCACTGTCAGGCTCGGCAGTAACGGCCCGCACCAGGTCGTCGCGGGCGGTATTCAGCAGCAGGCGCTGGTCGCGATCATCCAGCACATCGAAATGCGGCGGCACGCCCGCCTCAACCGGAAAGCGTTGCAGCACGCCCTGGCAAAAGGCGTGCACAGTGTCGATGCGCACACCGCCCGCGGCTTCCTGCACCCGGGCGAACAGTCGGCGGGCGCGGTCGATGGTTGCGGCGTCCGGCGCTTCGCCCAACAGATCGGCAAGATGGCGGGTCAGATCGACGGTTTCCGCCCGCGCCCACAGCGCCAGAC
>JAYPXD010000014.1:22413-24611 GCA_038135395.1 Alphaproteobacteria bacterium
GCGACGCGGTTCGCCATCTCGCCCGCCGCGGCCTTGGTGAAGGTCAGGCAAAGTATGCCGTGCGGCCGGGCTCCGTCCAACAGCAGGGCCAGCACGCGATCCGTCAGCACCTTGGTCTTGCCCGAGCCGGCAGAGGCATCCACCCAGGCCGAGACGCTTGGGTCAGCGGCTAGGCGCTGCGAGGCGGTCGGATCGGGTGGAGCGGTGGACAGGACTGCGCGAGGCTCAGCCATCCTGGCCCTCCTCCTGGCCGATACGGGCCAGATGGCGGTAATCGCTATAGCGCGGCGCAAGCATCGGCCTTGGCGCAGCCAGGTAAGGCATGGTGGGATCGGCGAACTGGGCCAGCAACCGTTGCAGTCCGCTCCAGGCCTGGTCGGCAACCGCCGCCGGATCGGTCTTGTTGGTCAGGTCTTTCGCCTCGCCGTTGCCAGTGCGGTCACCGCCGCCGACCGCCCAAGCCTCCAGCGCTTCCAGATCGGCCCCAGGGTGATGTTGCAGCAGCAGCTTGCCTTCCAACGGCAATTGCGGGGACCAGGCTTTGGCGGCGCTGGCAGTCCAGTCTTTGCCTTCAGGCGGCTCCAACCCCGGCAACGCGCCGCTTTTGTAGTCGATGACGACAAATCCCGCGTCCCGCATGCGGTCCAGACGGTCGACGCGGGCGTTCACTTGAAGTCTATGGCCGGCGGCCTCAATCGGCTGCCCCATCTTGTGTTCGGTTGCGGTCGATACCACCTCGCGCCAGCGGCCGGACTCGTGCTGGGTGTACCAATCGGCCATCCGCAGGAAACGGCGCCACCAGAACGCATGCACGCCAGGACGATCACTGAGTTCTGCAAAAGCCTTCACGCCAAGCGCCAGCAGTCGGTCCAGCGCATCGTCCGGCCACACGCCGGGCGCAAGACTGCCGACGAATTCATGCAGAATCGCGTGCAGGCGCTCGCCGCGGTCGGCCGCGTCCGGCGGTTGGTCGATGGCGTCGAGGGCGCGCAGTCCCAGGATATGCCGGGCGTAATGGCCATACGGATCGCGGACCCACCGCTCGACATCGCTGACGTAGAGATTGCGAAACCGCGCTCCAAGAGGCGGTATCGCCATCGGCGGATCGGGCAGTGCCGGTGTCGCCTGGTCGAGTTGCTGGGCCCATTCAAGCCAGCTGTCGCTTTCGGCATGAATCGGGTTCGGCGTGTCGGCAGCAATGGCGCCGGTGGCGGCACGTGCAGTCAATTCCAGCCGTGCGAGCCAACGGGCGGGCACCGTTGGCGCGCCACCAACCCGCGCCGACCGGGTTAGTATGACCTCGGGTGCAGCCAGCGCCTGGGCGAAGTCGTGCGCCGCCAAGCCAATGCGCCATTCCGGCAGCGGCAAGCCAAAATCCTTGCGCATATGGCGGCCCATCCACGGGTCCCGCTCGGGCTCCGGCGGCCACGAGCCCTCATTCAAGCCGCCCAAAATGGCCAGTTGCGGGCAATGGAGCCGCGCCTCCAGCGGGCCGAGAATAGCAAGCCGCGGATGTTTGCCGTATCTTGGCCGCACCGTCTGACTGGACAGCAGGCTTTCGAACACCGGCCCATAGCTCTGCGCCTCCAGGTCGGCAAAGCCATCGGACGCCGCCAACAAACTGTCGAGCGCCAGCGCCGCAGCCTCACCGGCTTCGTCAGCCCATAAGCGGTCAGCGCCAGCCGATTCTTCACCGGCAGACGCATTCTCGCAGCCCGCCGCGACGGCCGCCAATCGCTCTGCAGCCTGTATATGCGCAGTCAACCAGTCCGTAAGCGACGCGGGCCCCGCGTCAGCCAGCGCCAACAATGGCAAAAGCCCAGCCTCAATCCAATCGAGCAACGGCGTGAGGGCCGCCGCGGCCTCGGCAAAATTCGGCTTCAGGCCTGCGACCACGGCCCGTAAACCCGACATCCCCGGCGCGGGACGAAGCCCTCTCAAGCCCAGCCGCTCCAACATACGGACCTGGGCGGGGTCGACTGCCGCAAGCGGATGTTTCAGCATCGCCAACAGCGGCACGGGCGCAAGGCCACTGCAAGCCGCCTCAGCCACCAGCCGCAGAAAGACGCCTGGCGGCGTTTCAGACAGCGGCTCACCGGCGGAATCGTCGATCGCAATTTGCCATCTCGCCAATTCCGCCGCCACCCGCCGGGCGAGGCTGCGGTCGGCGGTGACCAACGCCGCGGTGAGGTCGCTAT
>JAYPXD010000015.1:0-9144 GCA_038135395.1 Alphaproteobacteria bacterium
ACCTACGGCCGATCGGTTAACAGCCGATTGCTCTACCACTGAGCTACCGCGGACCAGACGTCAGGGCGTTGCCGCTTCTCTGAACGAGCGCGCATACTAGTCGGCGACCGCGGCATTGCCAAGCGCGATTTAGCGCCCGGAATGCCGCAGTTGGGAAAAAAAAATTCCGCGCGTCAGACTACCGGAACCTGGCCGGAAGCCAGCATCGCCGGCGAGATCACATCCACGTCCAAAGGCACCCGCCAGCGCTCGGTTTCCCGCACGGTCGGCTCGGCATTTGTCGGCGGCGTGGTGTCGAAGGTGAAGCCCTCATAGCCGTTGGTCTGCACCTCGTTGCATTTCTGCACATAGATGGGGAACCCACCGATATAGGGCATGAAGACCCGCGGCCGGCCAGGAATATTGGCGCCGACATACCAACTGGAGCAGGTGGAGCGCAGCGAAATTGCCGCGACTTCGTTGACATGATCGACCCAGGCATCCTGGGCGTCGAGCGTCGGCTCGATTTCCTCCAACCCGACATCGCGCATGTGCGCCATGCAGTCGATCATCCAGTCGGCGTGCTGCTCGATCGACTGAATCATCTGCGCCAGCACGCTGGGGCTGCCCGGCCCGGTCACCATGAAGAAGTTCGGGAAGCCGACGGTGGAAAGCCCCAAATAAGTCCGCGGCCCTGCCTCCCAGGCTTTCGTCAGTTTCTGGCCATTGCGGCCACGGATATCGATTTTGTCGTACGAACCGGTCATCGCGGCAAAGCCGGTGGCGCAGACGATGACATCCACCTCGTACTCCTCGCCATTGGCGACAACGCCGTTGGGCGTAATCCGCTCAATGCCCGCTTTCGAGATATCCACCAGCTTCACGTTCGGCCGGTTGTAGGTCTCGAAATAGCCGGTATCGACGCACAACCGCTTGCAGCCGAACACGTCCTTAGGCGACAGCAGTTCGGCGGTCTCGGGATCTTTCACGATCTCCCGGATTTTCTCGCGGGCGAATTCGGCAATGGTGTCGTTGGCTTTCTTGTTGAACAACAGGTCGCCAAACGCGCCCAGGAAGGGCAGGCCGCCGCGGGACCAGAATTCCTCGTAAGTCTTGCGCCGTTCGCTCTCATCGACCGATAGCGCCGGCTTGGTGTTGAACTCAAAGTAAAACCCGGTCGGCCGCGCCCGCGCCTTGGCGCGCATGGCAGGATAGTCGGCCTTGACTTCGGCTTCCCACTTCGGATCGACCGGCGAATTCCATGCCGGAACAGTGTAGTTCGGCGTCCGCTGGAAGACGTAGAGCTGTTCCGCCTGCTTGGCGATGATCGGGATCGACTGAATGCCGCTGGAGCCTGTACCGATCTCCGCGACGCGCTTGCCGGTGAAATCGATCTCTTCGTGCGGCCACTCGCCGGTGTGGTAGATCGGCCCGTTGAAGTCGTCGATCCCCTCGAACGGCGGCTTGTTTGCAGCCGACAGGCAGCCGACGGCCATAATGCAGAATTTGGCGATCACCGTATCGCCTTGGTCTGTCACGACCGTCCAGCGTTTCGCCTGCTCGTCATAGTGGGCAGCGGTCACGCGGGTCTTGAATTGGATGTCGCGCAGCAAATCGAACCGCTCGGCCACATGGCGGGCATACCGTTGAATTTCCGGCTGCGGCGCGTATTTCTCAGTCCATTTCCACTCCTGGTCCAACTCCTCAGAGAAGGAATAGGAATACTGCATGCTTTCGATATCGACGCGTGCGCCTGGATAACGGTTCCAGTACCAGGTGCCGCCAACGTCCGTGCCGGCCTCAAACACCTGCGCGCTGAATCCGTGCTTGCGCAGGTTATGCAACATGTAGAGGCCGCCAAAACCGGCGCCGACAACAACAGCGTCTATGGTTCTGGGGGCGGCTTTACGGGGTACGGTAGACGCAGTCATGGACAATAGCTCCGAGCGGGAAATCACAATTTGGCGCGAATTGTTTCCATATTGCGGATAAAATCAACCGCCGAGACGCCCCCACCATGTCACTCGTTCGATCCGGATCGCGATCACCGGTAGTCCCGACAGTGTCATGCTTTGATATTGCGGGTATTTCTCTCGCAGCGCCGCTTGCGCGGCGCAATGCTCCGTCCCATCGTGAAGGATGTCTGCCGACCCGCGCGCCATCACCCAGGCCAGTTGGCTCCAATCTTCGTCCCATCGGTCGGCGATCAAGGCAACTTGCGGATTTTCCAGGATATTGCGGATGCGTTTCAGAGGCCGGTCGCTATCCTTCGGCTTCTCGTCGATGGTGATGTAGGCCGAACCGCCCTCCCTGGCCAGAACGAAGCACACCGGCACCACATGCGGCGCCAGGGTCTTGTCGGCTGTGGCAAGACGCGCCACCCGTTGGCGAGACAGCCATTCCAAGGCCTGTGTGCGGTTGGTCATGGCAATCATCAGATTCGAAACCACCAGAATTCCAGACGTCCTGGCGCCTACAATGTCGCCGGCCCCATCACGGCGCAATAGCGCGGCGAATCTGCGGTGCAATCAGGTCGCTGCCATAAGCACTCAGGTGATCGTCATCCCGGTATAGCGGATGCGGTCCCTCGCTGGCTCGGCACGTCGATGGGCTGCACAATTGCCGGTGCGGATACACCACGACCACATCGGGCATATCGGTCAACGCCGACAGTGCGGCCAGAACGTCCGCCTGCCGCCGATCAAAATCAGGCCGAGAGACATCGGGAAGCGAATGGCCCAGATGTGCTGCCCGGACCATCATCGACGGCACCGAATACGGGACCTCCGGAACCGGTCCGACAACAACGACCCGCGCGCCTGTTGCGCGCAGGCGCTGCACAGTGCGCAATAGCGCCGCCGAGAACGGTATTGGCCGACCGCCGGCCTCGCCGTCATAAATCGTCTTCGGCAGTCCGCCATCTCCCGGCGACCGCTCCGGCGAGGCCAGGTTCGCCCAGCGCCCCGCCAACACTACGGTTGAAATATGCCGGTCTTTGACCAATTGGATAACGGCTTGCTGCAGAGCCTTGCATTCGCTGCGGTTCTTGCGTTTCGACGTATAGACGCCGACCAGCGCCGGACAATCGGGCATGGTCGCCAATACGCCAGTCATATCCGAGCCCCGCGCCAATGCCTCGCGATACATGCCGGCATGCGAGTCGCCCCACAGTACATAGTCTACAGGCCCTGCCCGGTCGCCGAAGGCGCAGATCGTGCTGCGCGGGACCGACGGCAAACCGCCGCCGGAGCGGCAGGTCTCCGCCTGCGGTTTCGGGGCCGCGGCAATCGCCGCCAAAACCGACTGGGCCTGAGGCGACATCCGCGTCGGGACACCGTCGGCAAGTTGCAGCAATACGGCAGTTGCCGCGACCGCAACGGCCGCGCCCCAAATTGCCCGCGCCGGTTGCGCACGCCGGCACGGCGTCTCGACAAAACGCCAGCTGAGCGCGGCTAGCGCCAGCGTCCCGACCAAAATCACCACTCCAACCCAGGGGGTTAGCGGTTGACCCGTCGCGATCGTGTAGAAGGTTATGGCCGGCCAGTGAAACAGGTAGGTCGAATAGGAGATGCGCCCAAGAAACACCAACGGCCGGGCCCGGAACAACCGACCGCCGACACCGGAGGCCGGGAGCCCAGTCGCCAGGAAAAGCGCGGCGGCCCCCACCGGCAACGCCGCGGCTACGCCTGGAAACAACGTGTTGGTGTCGATCAGGACCGTCGCTGCCAGGATCCCGGCAACGCCGGACCATGCCAGCAATTGAGAGCATGGCAAGTCCCGATGTCGCCGCCGTTCCCAATACGCGACGCAGCCGCCGACGGCGATCTCCCAAAACCGCGACATCGGCAGGTAAAACGCGTGCCGCTCGTCCGACAGGCCATAGAGCGCGAACAGATTGTACGCGAACGACAACACGGCAATCGCCGCAAGCACCGGCCCTAGCCGCCCCATTGCGCGCCGCCGCACCAACCACATCACCAGCAGCGGCGCCGTCAGGTAGAACTGTTCCTCGACGCCCAATGACCAAGTATGCACCAGCGGCACCTCACGGGCGCTATCGCCGAAATACTGCAAACGGTCGTTGAAATAGAAATTTGAGACCGAAACCATCGCAGCCAAAGCGCTGTTGCCGAACTCGGCATACTCTGCCGGCGTCATCAACCACCAGCCCGCACCGATACACGCCAGCACCGTAAGCGCCAACGCCGGCAAGATCCGGCAAACACGCCGGCGCCAGAACGCCCGCAGGGAAAACCGCCCGGCGTCGGCATCTGCCAGGACCGAACGGAAGATCACATAGCCGGAAATCACATAAAACACATCGACGCCGACGAACCCGCCGGAGACGATCTCGAAATCCAAATGAAACAGGAAGACGGCCATAACGGACAGGGCGCGCAACGTATCGACGTCCGCGCGATACCCGCCGGAATGCGCAGCTGCGCCAGTCATGCCGTTATGACCCTCTCAAAACAGAAGACGCCGCGCCGGGACGAAGCGGCGCGGCGTCTGTCGCAATCAACAGGATCGGAGAGGTTATTCCGCCGCGATGCTGGGCGCCCACGGACGGGCGTTCCCGTCCTTGCCTTCGAACGTATCGATGTCCGAGCGCTTTTCCATTGTCAGGCCAATGTCATCCAGGCCATTCAGCAGGCAATGCTTGCGGAACGGGTCGACGTCGAATTTCACCTTATCGCCATTCGGACGGGTGATCTCCTGGGCTTCCAGGTCAACCGTCAGGCGCGCGTTCGCGCCTTTCTGAGCGTCGTCCATCAGCTCGTCGACGATCTCCTTCGGCAACTTGATCAGCAGCATGCCGTTCTTGAAGCTGTTGTTGAAAAAGATGTCGGCAAAGTCGGTGCCGATAATGGTCCTGATGCCATAGTCGGTCAGCGCCCAGGGCGCATGCTCGCGCGAGGAACCGCAACCGAAATTGTCGCCCACCACCAGGATTTCCGACTTGCGATAGGCCGGCTGGTTCAGGATGAAGCCTTCCTTTTCGCTGCCGTCGTCGTTGTAGCGCTGATCGTTGAACAGGCTCTTGCCCAGACCCGCGCGCTGAATGGTCTTCAGAAAGCGGGCGGGAATGATCTTGTCGGTATCGATGTTCTGAGACGGCATCGGTGCTGCGACGCCCGTAAAGGTCTCAAATTTTTTCATAGCTCTTACATCTCCGCACGGAACTAGTTCAGGACATCTTCATCCCGCTCGTAAAGCGCGATGAAGTGCGGCAGGTGAATCGCATCGACCTGGGTATAGATGCCGGTTTCGGCATTGCGATAGAACAACTCCCCGAGGGAGTCGTCCTCTTCCTCATCCTCGTCATCGTCCAGCCATTCGCCGTCAAAGTCGATCATCATGGGCACGTTCATGCGAGGAATTCCCTTACGTCGGCCAGATGGCCGGTCACGGCCGCCGCCGCCGCCATGGCGGGGCTGACCAGGTGCGTGCGCCCGCCAGGACCCTGACGGCCCTCGAAGTTGCGGTTCGAGGTCGAGGCCGACCGTTCGCCCGGGCGCAGCTTGTCGTCATTCATGGCCAGGCACATGGAGCAGCCAGGCTCGCGCCATTCGAAGCCGGCATCCAGCAGGATCTTGTCCAGGCCTTCCTGCTCCGCCTGCTCCTTAACCAGGCCGGAGCCGGGCACGATCAGAGCGCGGACGCCGGACGCGACCTTGCGGCCTTTGGCAACGGCGGCCGCAGCGCGAATGTCCTCGATCCGGCCATTGGTGCAAGAGCCGACAAACACCGTGTCGATCTTGATGTCGGTCAGCTTCTGTCCGGCAGTCAGGCCCATGTATTCGATGGAGCGTTCGACAGCGGCGCGGCGGCCTTCATCGGCGATGCTGGCCGGATCCGGCACAATGCCGGTGATCGGCAGCGCATCCTGCGGGCTGGTGCCCCAGGTGACGAACGGAATGATCTCGGATGCGTCCAGCACGACCTCTTTGTCATAGGTTGCGCCCTCGTCGGACGGCAACGTCTTCCAATAGGCCAGGGCGGCATCCCATGCGGCGCCCTTCGGCGCATGCGGGCGGCCCTTCAGATAGGCATAGGTGGTCTCGTCCGGGGCGACCATGCCAGCGCGCGCGCCGGCTTCGATCGCCATGTTGCAGACCGTCATGCGGCCTTCCATGGAGAGGTTGCGGATCGCTTCGCCCGCGAACTCGATCACATGGCCGGTGCCGCCGGCCGTGCCGACTTTGCCGATAATCGCCAGGATGAAGTCTTTTGCGCTGGTGCCCGCCGGCGGCTTGCCGTTGACGGTGACGCGCATGTTCTTGGCCGGGCGCTGGATCAGCGTCTGGGTCGCCATCACATGCTCGACCTCGGAGGTGCCGATGCCGAACGCCAGACCGCCGAACGCGCCATGGGTCGCCGTGTGGCTATCGCCGCAGACAACCGTCATGCCCGGTTGGGTCAGTCCCTGCTCCGGCCCGATGATGTGGACGACGCCCTGGCGGATATCCATGACCGGATAATAGGGAACGCCGAACTCCTTGACGTTCTTTTCCAGGGTTTCAACCTGAATGCGCGACTCTTCGTTCGCAATACCGCCGGCGCGATTGGTCGTCGGTACGTTATGATCGGCGACCGCCAGAGTCTTGTCGGGGCGGCGCAGCTTGCGGCCAGCGGCGCGGAGGCCCTCGAACGCCTGCGGGCTGGTGACTTCGTGGACCAGGTGCAGGTCGATGTAAATCAGGCAGGTGCCGTCTTCCTGAGTAGCGACCAGGTGGTTTTGCCAGATTTTGTCAAACAGGGTGCGCGGGGACGCCATCGCCGTGTTCTCCCTAACAAGCTTCACATACGCAAACAGCCAAGCGCCCTATCACTAGAGCGTTTGGCGCAACAATCAATCCTGTATGGCAGGAATGGGCCAATCTGGCCCTATTCCTCGGAGTCGCTATCGGCCGCGCGGGCCGCCGCTTTGGCTGCCATCGCGTTGCGCGAAGCGCGGCTACGCTCGGTGATACGGGCCGATTTGCCGCGACGCTCGCGCAGGTAGTACAGCTTGGCGCGGCGGACGCGGCCCATGCGGACAACCTCGATCGAGTCGATATTTGGCGAATACAGCGGGAACACACGCTCGACGCCCTCGCCGGACGAAATCTTGCGCACGGTGAAGGACGAGCTCATCCCGGCGCTCTTGCGGCCGATGCAGACACCTTCATAGGCCTGCACACGCTCGCGCGTGCCTTCGACGACCTTGTAGTTCACCCGAACCGTGTCGCCCGGGCGAAATTCCGGCACGGGACGCTCGCTCGTCAGCTTTTTGATGTTCGCCGCTTCGATCTGTTCAATTATATTCATGGTATCCTACCACTTTCCTCGTGTTAGCTGACCGCTGCGGCCGCGCCCAGATAGGCGGACCACAGGTCTGGTCGTCGTATTTTGGTAATGGCCTCGGCCTGCGCCAACCGCCATGCGGCAATCGCCGCGTGATTGCCCGACAGCAGCACGTCCGGCACGCGCCGGCCCTGCCATTCTGCCGGACGGGTGTAATGCGGGTATTCCAGCAACCCGCGCTCGAAGCTTTCCTCCGCCAGCGATTCCGGGGCCCCCAGCACACCGGGCAACAGGCGGACGCAGGCATCCAACAACGCCAACGCCGCCGTCTCGCCACCGGAAAGGACGAAATCGCCGAGGCTGACCTCCTCCAATCCGCGGGCTTCGATCAGGCGATGATCGACCCCTTCGTAACGGCCGCAGAGCAGCGTCACCGCCCCTCCTGCCGCCAGCGACTTGACCCGGTCCTGGCTCAATGGCGCGCCGCGAGGGCTGAGGTAGATCACCGGCCCGCGCGGATCGGCGACTGATTCCAGCGCTCGGTCCAGAACATCCGCCCGCATCACCATGCCTGCGCCGCCACCGAACGGATTGTCGTCCACGGTGGCATGCCGGTCAGTCGCGAAATCGCGAATGTTGACCGCGTCCAGCACCCAGTCGCCACGCTCCAGCGCCCTGCCGGCCAGGGAATGGCCGAGCGGCCCCGGAAACATTTCCGGGAACAGCGTCAGGACGACAGCCCGCCAGGGAGCGGCTTGACAGGTCATGGCGCGGCCTCCCCTTCCGGCGGTTCGCCATTCAGAAGCCCGTCCGGTGGATCGACAGTCAGGCAACCGTTGGCGATATCCACCTCCGGCACGACGGCCAACGTGAACGGCACCAGCAAGGGCTTGCCATCGGCGGTTTCGGCCAGTTCCAGCGTATCGCCGGCACCGAAATCGTATACCGCCTGCACCCGCCCCAGAACCGTTCCATCGCGCAGCATGGCCGCGAGCCCGATCAGGTCCGCATGGTAGAACTCGTCGTCCCCTTCCGGCTCCGGCAGCGCCGAACGCTCCACATACAGCCGGGTGCCGCGCATGGCCTCCGCCTGGTTGCGGTCGGTGATGCCGTCCAGCCGCGCCAGCAGCAGGTCTTTGACCTGCCCGGTCAGCTTTACCTTGAACGTGCGGCTGCCGTCAGCGTTGGACAAGAGCCCATAGGCGACGCAATCCTCCGGCACCTCGGTAAAAGCCTTCAACCGCACCAGCCCCATGACTCCATGCGCACCGGCGACCGCCGCGACGCAGATACGCGCCGACGGTTGACCCGCAGGTTTGCCGGAGGGATGGACCCGTTGCTCCGTCATGGCCAACACCGTGCCTGAACCTTGCCTTTTCCTGTTCGAAAAGCTTCGTACCGTCAGACGCAACCGCTATTCAGCGGCGGCATCCTCTCCGGCGGCGGCAGCATCCGCAGCCTCTTTCGCCCGGGCGGCGGCCTCACGCAGACGCTCCTGCGCCTTGGCTTTCGGCTGGTTCTTCTTGGTCTGCTCCGGAATGGCCGGCGCTTCCATCATCTCGGCCTGAGCCAGCAGGCGCTGCACCCGATCGGTCGGCTTCGCGCCGTGGTCGAGCCAATGCTGGATGCGGTCCTTGAACAGGCGCACGCGGTCTTCATGCTCGCGCGGCAGCATCGGGTTGTAGGTGCCGACGCGCTCCAGGAAGTTGCCGTCGCGGGGCGAGGTTGCCTCGGTCACAACGATCCGGTAATATGGGCGCTTTTTCGAGCCGCCGCGGGACAAACGCAATTTCAAAGCCATACGAAAAGTGTCTCCTTAGAGTGTCTTCAATGATTGTCTCAGAGTTACGCGAAACGAGTTAGCGTCCGAGCCGGGGC
>JAYPXD010000015.1:9154-24117 GCA_038135395.1 Alphaproteobacteria bacterium
CCGCCCATCGGCGGCATGCCGCCGCCACCGCCCATTCCACCGAGAAGGCCGGCCAGCCCGCGACCGCCGCCCTTCTTCATCTTCTTCATCACATCCTGCATCTGCGCATGTTGCTTCAGCAGCTTGTTGACCTGCTGCACGTCCAACCCGCAGCCGGCCGCAATGCGGCGCTTGCGGCTGGCCTTGATGATTTCCGGCCGCTGCCGCTCCTGAGGAGTCATCGACAGGATGATTGCTTCCTGATGCGCCAGCAGTTTTTCATTGATATTGGCGTCGGCCATCGCCTGCTTCATCTTGCCCATCTGGGGCAGCAGACCCATGAGCCCGCCAAGGCCGCCCATGCGCTTCATCTGGCGCAGCTGGCCCAGCAGGTCTTCCAGGTCGAAACGGCCTTTCTGCACCTTGGCCGCCAGCTTGGCGGCCTCTTCCTGCTCGATCGTTTCACTGGCGCGTTCCACCAGTCTGACGACGTCACCCATGCCCAGAATGCGGCTGGCGATGCGGTCGGGGTGAAAGACATCCAATTCTTCCAGCTTTTCGCCGACACCCAGAAATTTGATCGGCTGGCCGGTCACGGCCCGCATGGACAGCGCGGCGCCGCCGCGCGCGTCGCCATCGACGCGGGTCAGCATAATGCCGGTGACGCCCAGGCGCTTATGAAAGGTATCGGCGATCTGCACGGCGTCCTGGCCGGTCATCGCGTCGGCGACCAGCAGCACCTCGTTCGGCTTGACCACCTCGCGCACCGCGGCGGCTTCCTGCATCATCGCTTCGTCGATGGTCAGACGGCCGGCTGTATCGACCATCAGCACGTCATAGCCGCCCTTGCGCGCACTATCGAGCGCCCGCTTGGCAATCGCCGTCGGCATTTCGCCAAAGATCGGCGGCACGACATCCAAGCCGGCGCGCTGGCCCAGCTGCTGCAACTGCTGGATCGCGGCCGGACGGTGCACGTCGACCGACACCATCAGCACTTTTTTCTTGTCGCGGTTCTTGAGCCGGAGCCCCAGCTTGCCCGTGGACGTGGTCTTACCCGACCCCTGCAGGCCGACCATCATCACCACTTGCGGAGGATTGCCGCGAACGTTGAGTTCGGCGGCTTCCTTGCCCAGCATCTCCACCAATTGGTCGTGCACAATCTTGACGACCTGCTGACCGGGAGAGACAGCGCGCAACACCTCGTGCCCGACTGCTGCGTTGGTCGCTTTGTCGATGAAAGACTTGACGACCGGCAACGCAACGTCCGCTTCCAGCAGCGCAACGCGGATTTCGCGCATCGCTGCCTTGACGTCGGATTCCGACAGTGCGCCGCGCTTGCGCAACCGGTCGAAGACATCGCCGAGGCGGCCTGTTAAGCTATCAAACATGGGGTGTTTCCACGTCCCTTGAGCAGCCGTTAGATCACAGTTCCGGCCAGCAGGCCAACAATCCCCGCCAACGCAAACGCGCCAGCGCGCGAACCCTCGCGGACTGACGTGGTCGAAAGATCGTGCCTTATGGCGCACACGAACGACGGCGTCAAGCGTCGCGAGTCCTGGAATAAATTGCGCCGATGTCGTAGATACTTGGAACAGGCTGTCCTGCAGCCGGCCCAACGACCGAAACCCGTGGGAGGATTGCCGTGCGGCCAGTTTTGTTTGCCACAATTTGGGGTTTAGCCGTCGCCATCGGAGGATTGGCCGTCAGCACGCCGGCTGTCGCATTCAGGGAAAGCGATGTTGAAAAATTACGCGCCGGGAAGCCCTGCGAGCAATGCGATCTTAGCAACGCGCAGCTTTCCACCTTATCATTGCCGAAGTCGCGCCTAGCTTACGCCAATTTGCGGGAAGCCAGCCTGAAAAGTACGACCCTTGCCGGCAGCGACATGGCGAACGCCGACTTTCGGCGCGCCAGCATGGAAAAGGCCAACCTCGCCGATACCAAGGCAGAAGGTGCTCGTCTGGCCGGCGCGGACTTGGAAAAGGCCAACTTTTCGAACGCCAACCTGATCCGCGCCGATCTGCGTGACGCCGATATGACCAAGGTTAGCCTACGACAGGCCAATCTGCAGGACGCCGACATGCGCCACACGCTGATGAAGCGCGCCGACCTGCGCGACGCGACCTTGACGCGCGCCCGCCTGGCGAACGCAAAGCTGGAGCGCGCGGACCTCAGCGGCGTCAAGGCAAGCCGCGCCGAATTCAGTGAGGCCGACCTGGAGCGGGTGCAATTGGTTGGCGCTATCCTGTCAAACGCGGACCTCAGCGACACCCACCTGGAGCGCACGAATTTTACCGGCGCCGACCTGTCGAACGCGATTTTTTCCGGCGCCTCCATGCGCGCCACCAACCTCAGTAGCGCTGACCTCAGCAACGCGCGGGGATTGCACCAATCGCAGCTGGATGGCGCGTGCGGCGACGACAAAACCAAGCTGCCGGATGGCCTGCAGGTGTCCGCCTGTTCGGACGAGCAGAAAAGCATTGATCCCGCTCCAGTAGGGCCGGACAGCTAAGCCCGTAATTATCGCAGTGTTTTCGCGGCGCGAGGACCTTGCCCGCTTGCTGTGCCCAAGCACTGCGCGAGAAATTCGCGGGCGATTGACAAACCGCATCTTGCATCGGCGGTCCAGACCGCGTACCTGAGGCGTCTTCATTCCAATCGCCGAAAGGTACACGTTACTATGGGCTATAGAGTTGCTGTCGCCGGCGCCACGGGCGCTGTCGGCCATCAAATCTTCGAAGCCCTCGAAGAGACCGGCTTTCCCGTTGACGACATCGTTGCGCTCGCCTCCGAGCGTTCGGTCGGCAAAGAGGTCTCGTTCGGCGATAAAACTCTGAAAGTGCAGGACCTGGCGAAATTCAATTTCGAAGGCTGGGACCTGGGCCTGTTCTCGCCCGGCGGCAAGGTATCGGCCATCCATGCGCCGCGCGCGGCGGAGGCCGGCTGCATCGTCATCGACAACACCAGCCATTTCCGCATGGAGCCGGACATTCCGCTGGTGGTGCCGGAGGTGAACCGCGAGGCGTTGGCCGGTTTCGCCAACCGCAACATCATCGCGAACCCGAACTGCTCGACCATCCAGATGGTGGTGGCGCTGAAGCCGCTGCACGAGATCGCGAGCATCAAGCGGGTGGTCGTCGCCACCTACCAGGCCGCGGGCGGCGCCGGCCAGGCGGGCATGGACGAGCTCTACTACCAGACCAAGGGCATTTATCAGCTGGAGGATGTGGAGCCTAAAAAGTTCCCGAAGCAGATCGCCTTCAACGTCATCCCGCACATCGACGTCTTCATGCAGGACGGCTCCACCAAAGAAGAGTGGAAGATGGTGCACGAGACCAAGAAGATCCTCGATCCCGAGATCGAAGTGGTCGCGACCTGCGTGCGCGTGCCGGTGCTGGTCGGCCATTCGGAGGCGGTGAACATCGAGTTCGAAGAGCCCATCGACATCGACCAGGCGTATGAGGCGCTGTCGGAAGCCCCTGGCGTGGTGCTGCTGGATCGGCGTGAAGACGGCGGCTATGCGACACCGGTGGATTGCGTCGGCGACCCGGCGGTGTTCGTCTCCCGCCTGCGCGAGGATACGACCGTGCCGTATGGCCTGACCATGTGGGTGGTCTCCGACAACCTGCGCAAGGGCGCGGCCTACAATGCCGTCCAGATCGCCCAGGCGCTGGCGGAGGACTATCTGTAAGCGCGGGCCAAGCCAGCCCCTGGGCTGGCGCGGCGCTCAGCCCCCAACACCCGAACCCGGACGGCGCGCCCGCGCTATCCGGTTTTTTTCATGCCGTCGCGCCGCCTCCCACTGTTCTCATCCCGAGTAGGCCCAAAGGGCCGTATCGAGGGACGCCCTTCGACACGCGCTGCGCGCTACTCAGGGTGAGATGGATGGGGGTAATGCGGTGTGGGGCAGAGGGGAGAGGCCAGCCTTAGGCGGCGATGGCGCAGATATCCAGCGTCTGTCCCTCTTTCGCCACCAGCGTTCCGGGCCGCAGTTCCGCCGCCGTCGCCGCCAGCACGTCCAGGTCGTCATCGCTGCGAATGGGATCGTGGTGGAACAGCGCCAGCCGCTTGACCCCCGCCAGCTGCGCCAGGCGGATCGCCTCCTCCCACGTCGAATGGCCCCAATGCGGCCGGTCGGCGAATTCAACCTCGTTGAACATGGAATCATAGATCACCAGTTCCGAACCGCGGATCAGGTTGACGATATTGTGGTTGGTCTGCCCCGCCCGGTGGCAGGTGTCTGAGATATAGCAGATCGACCGGCCGCCGAATTCGATGCGATAGCCGACGGCGTCGTTCGGATGATCCAGCATCGCCGTCTTGACCCGGATGGCATCGCTCAGGATTAGGCGGTCGCCGGCTCGGAAATCGTAATAGCGCACCTGCTGGCCGAACGCCTCCAGCGGCACCGGAAACAGCGGCGCGGACATCAGCCGCCCCAGCGTCTTTTCCAGCGTGGTCTCCGGCAGCAAATGCCCGGCCCAGATACGGAACTGGTTGCCGGCGCCGAAGGCCGGCACAAAGAAAGGGAAGCCCTCGATATGGTCCAGATGGGTGTGGGACAGCAGAATGTCCGCCTCCACCGCACCTTCCTTCATCATCGCCTGGCCCAGCACCCGCAGGCCGGTGCCGCCATCGATGATAATCCGCCTGCCGCCGCACAGCACCTCAACGCACGAGGTGTTGCCGCCATAGCGCACCGTGCTGGCGCCGGGCGTCGGCACGCTGCCGCGCACACCCCAGAACCGGACGTTAAAAGCCGATTCGGCGGCCGCTTTTTCCTCGGATTCAGTCACCGGCGCCTGCGCCTTCTTTGATCAACTCTGGACCCTCTTCGAACATCCGATCCACAACATTGGATTGAATTTGATAGCACTATCAAGACACCGAACCGTTAAGGTTGTAGCTTATATCCACCGGTCTCGGTCACCAACAACTTTGCTTCGGACGGGTCGCGTTCGATTTTCTGGCGCAACCGGTAGACATGCGTCTCCAGGGTATGGGTGGTCACGCCCGGGTTGTAACCCCAGACCTCATGCAACAATGTCTCGCGGGCGATGACCCGCTGGCCCGCCCGGTCGAGATATTTCAGGATGGCGGTTTCCTTCTCGGTCAACCGCACTTTCTTTTCGGTATCCTTTTCCACCAGCATCTTGGCCGCCGGGCGGAAGGAATAGGGGCCGATGGAGAAGACTGCGTCCTCGCTTTGCGCATGCTGGCGCAGGTGCGCCCGCAGCCGGGCCAGCAGCACGCCCAGGCGGAACGGCTTGGTCACATAGTCGTTAGCGCCGGAATCGAAGCCCAGGATCGTATCCGCATCGCCGCCAGACGCGGTCAGCATCAACACCGGACAGGTAATGCCGTTGCGCCGCAACACCCGACAGGCATCGCGCCCGTCCATGTCCGGCAGCCCGACATCCAGAATGATCGCATCGAAATGCTGTTCCGACGCACGTTGCAGGCCAAGGGTCGCGGTCTCCGCCTGGACGACGTCGAAATCCTCGTGCAACCGCAACTGTTCGGCCAGGGATTCCCGCAAGGCGTTATCGTCGTCGATCATCAAAATGGCTTGTCGCGCCATAAAGGGTCCGCTCCGTACATCGATTTTGCATATCAATGCGCAAGATATAGGATGCTTACACGATATTACACCCCAGGTAATCCCACGCTTTCGACCAATTCCCGCCTCAGCGCATCAATATCCCGTCATCCATGCGGCAAGAATGGCCGAAATAGTCCCCGCGGGCAGTTCTTTCGCCGGCACAGCGGCATACCGCACTCTGCCCTGCCAGAACCAGCCGCAAGCTCAGCCTGATGCGCGGGCCTTGATTTCGGCAATCTTGGCCGCGATTTCATCCTCGCTCAGATAGCCAAGATTGATCAGGTTGGTCCGCATCGCCAGCAGCCACCGGTCGTAATAATGAATTGTGTCATAAATACTTTCATCCAACTCCTCCTGCGCCCGGCGCGAGGTGTCGGAGGTCAGGCGGTTGTCCACCTGGCGCAACAGCATGCTCATGGCATCGATGCGCTTGTCCTTGATGCTGGCGTCGTATTCTTCGCGGACCACCGGGCCGGCGTCGGCGAGGCCGCCCAAATCCGCAACGGAACGCTCGGTCGGGTGCGAGCGATCGGGCGGAAGCGGCTGGCGGGGGGTGTCGTCTTTGCTCATGCCCCCACTCTAGCCGCACCGGGCCGCCGGTGGGAAGCCGTGAATCTGTCCTGCCCGCCGCAATATAGCGTTGACGTTTTCCGGGTTCCGGGGTGGATTGCCTGCCTAAGCCCTTCCCGCCGTTCGCGCGCCAACAAGGATACGCCATGCCCGCCTCCGATCTCGTCCGCACCTCCGCCCTCGAACTGCGCCGCATGATCGGCGCCAAGCAGGTTTCGCCGGTCGAGGTGCTGGATGCCTTCATCGCGCAGATCGAGGCGGTCAATCCCAGCGTCAACGCCATCTGCGCCACCGACTTCGACGGCGCCCGCGCCCAGGCGAAGCGCGACGAGGCTGCGGTCATGGCCGGCGAGGAATTGGGCCTGCTGCACGGCCTGCCTTGCGGCGTCAAGGACCTGAGCTCCACGGCCAGGCTGCTCACCACCCACGGCTCGCCCGTGCATAAGGACAACATCCCCGCTGCCGACGAGTTCATGGTCGCCCAGGTTCGGGGCGCCGGCGCCAACCTGTTCTGTAAGACCAACACACCGGAATTCGGCTCCGGCTCCAACACCCGTAACCCCGTTTGGGGCGCGACCGGCAACCCATTCGATACGATGAAGACGGCAGGCGGCTCGTCTGGCGGTTCGGCGGCAGCGCTGGCGTGCGATATGATGCCGATCGCCACGGGTTCCGACACCGGCGGCTCGCTGCGCAACCCGGCAGCCTGGTGCGGCGTCGTCGGCTTCCGCAACACCCCCGGCACCGTGCCGAACGACAAGCCGGCCTTCGGCTGGAGCCCGCTATCGGTGCAAGGGGCGATGGGCCGGACCGTCGCCGATACCGCGCTGCTGCTGGCCGCCCAGGTCGGCGAGGCCGGCGCCGACCCGCTGTCGCGCGGCCTGTTCCCGGAGGACGTGCTCTATCCCGACCGCGTCGATCTGGGCTCCCTGCGCATCGCCTTCAGCGCCGATCAGGGCTTCGCGCCGGTAGAGACAGCTTACCGCCCGGTGTTCGAGCGCAAGATCAAGGCGATCCAGGGCTTTTTCCGTTCCTGCGACGAGGCCCATCCGGAGCCGGGCGGCGTCGACCGCGCCTTCGACATCATCCGGGCGCTTGCCTATGCCCAGCGCTACAAGGCGATGTACGATCAAGACCCGGCGCTGCTGGGCCCGAACACGCGGGCGAACTACGAGCTCGCCACCACCTATTCGCTGGCGGATGTCGCCTGGGCGCATGCGGAACACACAGCGCACTACCGCCGCTATGCCCGCTTTCTGGAGCGCTATGACCTGTTCATCACCCTGATCACGCCGATGTCGCCCTTCCCCTGGGAGACGCTGGCGCCGATGGAGATGAACGGCGTTAAATTCGATAAATATTACACGTGGATGGGCACCGCCTACGGCGTCACCATGAGCGCGCATCCCGCCATCGTCTTGCCCTGCGGCGCCGACCAGAACGGCATGCCGTTCGGCTTCCAGATTGTCGGCCGCTATGGCCGGGATGACGAGTTGCTGGCCGCCGCCCAGGCGATGGAGGCCGCAATGGCCGGCAATCCGGAGACGGCGCGCCCGGTGCCCGACTTCTCGAAACTGCGCCAGCCGGCGCCGGTGCTGAAGTCCATCGTCACCGCCCCGCCGGGCGCCTACACCTCGTGAGCCACGGCGCCCCGCCTTTCGGTCCGTCGGTAACGCTTGACCGCCCGGCCTATATCGACCCGACCGCGCGCCTGTTTGGCGACGTGCAGGTGGGCGAAGGGGCCAGCTTCTGGCCCTATGCCGTGGTGCGGGCAGAGATGCATGGCGTCCGCATCGGCCGTTTCAGCAACGTGCAGGACCACGCCATGCTGCATGTCGGCAGCGAAGGTCCGACGGTGATCGGCGACTATTGCTCGATCACCCACCGCGTCGTCGTGCATGGAGCGGAGATCGGTGACAACACGCTGGTCGGCATCGGCGCCGTGCTGATGGACGGGGTGAAGATAGGACGAAACTGTGTCATCGCCGGCGGCGCTTTTCTGACGGAGCGGACAGTGATACCGGACAATTCGGTGGTTATGGGACTGCCGGGCAAGGTCGTGGCGACGCGGGACAACTTCCGCCAATGCCACCGCAACGCCCTGATCTACTACGAAAACGCCCTCGCCTATGCCCAGGACCGTCACAATGCCTGGAGCGCCCGAAGTTGATGGCCAGGGTGCAGCAACAGGTGGAACAGGCTGCCGCGAGACGCGGCTAAATCGAGGAACCGAAATCATGGACCAATCCGAATTCGAACAGATCCTCGTCAAGTTTGCCCCGGCAGAACCCGTCCTACGCCTCGCCTGGGAAGCTGTCGTGACCGTGACAGGCCGCCAGGACCTGGGAGCAGGGCCAAAGGGGCATCGCTTCATCGTGCCGATCAGCGGCGGCTGGTTCCGGGGCGGCCCGCATATGCCGGCGTTTCATGGCACAGTCGCGCCCTGGGGCGCCGACCGGCAATTGTTGCGCAGTGATGGCATCCGCGAGTTGACGGCGGAATACGAAATGCAGGTGGCGGACGGCACGATTATCTCGGTCACCAACCGTGTGCTCAGCGATGCCGACGGCAAGCCGGTGCGCCATTCCTTCTCGCGTATTGAGCCTACAGCGCCGCCCGGACCATGGGAGCACCTGAACCGGCGGGTGTTTTTGGGGACGCTGCAATCGGTGCAGCCTAGCCCCGGCTATGTCGTGATTCGCGCCTGGGAGGCCAAGTCTGCGCCTACAGGCCTGTAGACCCGTCCTCCCCTCCCCTTCCAAAGGATGATGATGGCGACGGCCTTTGGATTCGCCGCCTGCGGCGCAGGCGGCGCCATTAATCGCCAAACGCCCCTGGCAGCGGGTGCCTTCTGTGGTTAAACTCGCAAAAATGCACACCAAACCGGCAATTTGGCCCCAGGGAGATACGCCCGCCATGCCCCAAACCATGTTCGAAAAGATCTGGGACGCCCATGTGGTCGAATCCCGGCCCGACGGCCAGACTCTGCTCTATGTCGACCGCCACCTGCTGCACGAGGGATCATTCCACGGCTTCGAATACCTGGACGAACGCAACATGCCGGTGCGCCGGCCCGGCCAGACCTTTGCCGTGGCGGATCACTATATCCCCACCACCAGCCGCGACCTGGCCGACGCCGACGACGATGTCGCCCGCAGTCTCGTTGTGCGGCTGGCGGCGAACACGGCCAGGCACGGCGTCACCCATTTCGGCATCGATAGCGAATCCCAGGGCATCGTCCATGTGGTCGGACCGGAACAGGGACTGACCCTGCCTGGGCTGCTGCTGGTTTGCGGCGACAGCCATACCGCGACCCATGGCGCCCTCGGCGCCTACGCCTTCGGCATCGGCGCCAGCGAGGTGACGCACGTGCTGGCGACACAGACGCTCTGGCAGATCAAGCCGAAGAGCATGCGCATCTCAGTGGACGGCGCCCGCCCCGCCGGCGTTACCGGCAAGGATGTGATTCTGGCGATCATCGCCGAAATCTCTGCCGCCGGCGCCACCGGCCATGCCGTGGAGTTTGCCGGTTCGCTGATCCGCGACCTTTCGATGGAAGGCCGCATGACCGTCTGCAACATGACCATCGAGGCCGGCGGCCGCGCCGGCATGGTCGCGCCGGACGAAAAGACTTATGCCTACATCAAGGGCCGCCGCTACGCGCCCCAGGGCGAGGACTGGGACAAGGCCATGGCCGAATGGCAAAAGCTGCCGTCCGACCCCGGCGCCGCATTCGATACCGAGGTCGGGCTCGACGGCGCGGCCATCCAACCGATGCTGACCTGGGGCACCAGCCCGGAGCAGGCCGCCGCGCTGGCCGCATCCGTGCCAGACCCGGCCAATGCCCCTAGCGCCGAAAAGGCGGAGGAATGGCGCGGCGCGCTCGACTATATCGGCCTTGCCCCCGGCCAACGCTTCCAGGACGTTGCCGTGGACAAGGTGTTCATCGGCTCCTGCACCAACAGCCGGATCGAAGACCTGCGGGCCGCCGCCGCGGTGGTGAAAGGCCGGCAGGTTCAGGTGAAGCAGGCGCTGGTCTCCCCCGGCTCCTTCCTGATCAAGAAACAGGCGGAGGACGAGGGGCTCGACCGTATCTTCCGCGAGGCTGGCTTCGAGTGGCGCGAGAGCGGCTGTTCGATGTGCGCCGGCATGAACGGCGACCTGGCCGAGCGCGGCGAGCGCGTCGCCTCCACCAGCAACCGCAATTTCCGCGGCCGCCAGGGCCAGGGCGTGCGCACGCACCTGGTCTCGCCGGCCTCCGCCGCCGCTGCCGCCGTCACCGGCCGCTTCGCCGACCCGCGCGATTTCGCCTGATATTAGGAGAGACCTTCATGCCGCAAACCCCGTTCACCAAGCTCTCCGCCGCCGGCGTGCCACTGGATGCCGCCAATGTCGACACAGACCAGGTGATCCCCGCGCGTTTCCTGAAATACCCGCGCGACGAGAAATACCGCACCTATCTGTTCCACGACCTGCGCCTGCGCCCGGACGGAACCGAGAACCCGGATTTCATCCTCTCGAACGAGCCCTACAAGTCCAGAGGCCAGATCCTGGTAGCCGACCGCAATTTCGGCTGCGGCTCGTCGCGTGAGGCCGCGGTCTATGCCTTGCAGGACTGGGGCTTCCGCGCCGTCATCGCGCCGAGCTTCGGCGATATTTTCTTCAACAACAGCTTCAAGAACGGCTTCCTGCCGATCCGGCTTGCCACGGAGGTCTGCAACAAGCTGCGCCAGGACCTGCACGATGCGCCCGGCGCGGAGATCGCAATCGACGCCGAGGCCCAGACCGTTACCGGCCCGGACGGCATCGCGCACGGGTTCGAACTGGACGATTTCCGCAAATATTGCCTGGTGCGCGGCCTGGACGACATCGACTTCACGCTGGAGCAGACCAGCAAAATCGACTCGTTCGAACGCAGCAACCGGCCAAGCTGGCTGGGGCACAACGCCTAGAGCAACGCCCGATCAAATGGAGTCATTTGATCGGGGGAAGTTGCTCGCCATTCATAGAGTTAGAGCAGATCCCGCGCTGGGTCCGCGGATCAGGTCTGCGCCCTTTTCAGCGATAGCGATGGTGGCGGCGAAGGTATTGGCGGACGGCAGCAGCGGCATGACCGAGGCGTCGACGACGCGCAGGCCCTGCAGGCCGTGTACCCGCAGTTGATCATCGACGACTGCGCGCGCGTCGGTCGCCGGGCCCATTTTGGCGGTGCCGACAAGGTGATAGCCGGTATTGCCTTTACGCCGGGCGAAATCCAGCCATTCGTCATCGCTCTGAACCTTGGGGCCCGGCAGGGTCTCATGGTCGAAATAGTGCGCCAGTTCCGGACGGTTCAGGATTGCACGCGCCAGGCGCAGGCCGGCGAGCGTGATGCGCTGGTCGGTCTCCGCAGCGAGGTAGTTCGGCTGAATCGCCGGCGGCTCGGCCGGATCGGCGGAGCGGGCGCGGACATAGCCGACGCTTTCCGGCCGCGGCTGGGCGGCGCCGCAGGTCAGGCCGGGAAACTCATCCAGCACATAGACCTTGCCATCCTGGTAGCTGCCCGGCGTGAACAGGATGCGCAGGTCAGCATCCTCCAAAGAGGGATGGCTCTTGCCGTGCACAAAGGCAATGGTCGGGCAGAGCGCCAGCACGCTGGGCCGCCCCAGGGCCCATTTCGCCACCTCCACCGGCAGGCGCGGCCAGCGGGCGAACTCGTTGATCGTGCGCACGTTCTTGGCGCGCGCGGTCATGCGTACGGAATAGTGGTCGCGCAGGTTTTCGCCGACGCCTGCCAAGGCGTGGCGGACCGGAACGCCGATGTCCTGCAAGTGCCGCGGCGCGCCGATCCCTGAGATTTGCAGCAGTTTCGGAGAGTTCGCAGCGCCGGCGGCCAGAATAACCTCCCTCGCTGCGTTCACTGTCTGGGTCGCACCGGATCCGTCGCGATAGCGAACGCCGGTGACGCGCGCGCCCTCCATCTCCAACGCAACGACCTGGGCGTGGGTGCGGAGCGAAACATTGGGCCGTTTCAGCGCCGGCCGCAGGAAAGCCTTGGCAGAACTCACCCGCCTGCCCTTGTGAATATAGCGCTGGAAGTAACCCGAGCCGAACTGGGAGCCGGAATTGTAGTCCGGCGCACGCGGGATGCCCGCACCGGCCGCGGCGTTCAGAAATGCCTCGGCCAGCGGATTGATCCAGTCGATGTCCGTCACCGGCAATTCGCCGGACTGGCCGCGGCGGCTGGTGTCGCCCGAAGCAATGCGGGTCTCGGACCGATTGAAATAGGGCAGCAGGTCATCAAAACCCCAGCCGCGGTTGCCCATCTGCGCCCAGACGTCGAAGTCCGCCCGCTGGCCGCGATTATAGACCATGCCGTTCACGGAACTGGAGCCGCCCACCACCTTGCCCTGGGGCATGGCGATAGAGCGCCCGCCAAGGCCCGGCGCGGGCTCTGTCTGAAAAGTCCAAAGGAAGCGGTCGCCATAGAGGGTTTTGACGAAACCAGCCGGAATATGAATCAGAGGATGCTTGTCGTCGCGCCCGGCTTCCAAGACACACACACTCGACTTGGCGTCCTCCGACAGGCGGTTGGCCAGGACACAGCCCGCGGCGCCAGCACCAATGATGATGTAGTCGAACGTGTCCATGACAGATCCCGATCAGAACTTAAAGCACTCGGCGCTCCTGCAATTGCGCGGCGGCTTTGCCAGCGCCGGCCCGGCCAGACGCCGATTCCTCCTATCAGGCATTATGGATCATACCCAAAAACACGCTAGCACAAAGACAGCGCCGCTATCGCTTCGCCAGTCGAAACCTTGGCCGCCAGAACAGCATCCGGGCACTGTTGCCAGCGACCAACAACAAGCCGGCCGCCGTGAACGCCAGCGCGGTTTTGAGCGAAATCGTGCCGGCAATCGACATTCCAATCGCGGCCAGAGCCGGCAACGAGGCCAACGCCATGGATTGCCATATGCGCCGGCGAACTGCCCTCGCCGCAAGAAAGCACGACGAAACCAACAATGGATCCCTGTGCCGCAGCAAAAACCCGGGACGCGCGGAAGCAGGGCTTGTCAGTTCGCCAAATCCTATCCCAAGGTCAGCGGTCGCCAATCCCGCAGCATCGTCAACCGAATGCCCGACCACCGCGACGCCGCCATCCTTTGCGCGCAACCCTTCAATTTGCGCAATCAGCTCATCACTGTCCTTTGCCGTGAGAAAACTATCGACCCCAATCAAAGACGCTTGCTGCTTCAGAACCACCGGGTCTTCGTCACCCACCAAGCAGGTCTCCAACCCGCGCGCTCGGATACTACGGACCGCGCCATGCGCCGTCTGGCGAAGTCGGTCTGTCATCCAAATGGTGCCGGCGATGTGGCTGTCGATCGCCACAAACACGGCTGTAGCATCCGGAATATCGGCGAGCTTGGTCTCTATGAAATTCGGGTTGATCGACACACCGACCCGAGCCATGAACTCACCCGTCCCGATGGTGACCCGGGAGGTTCTGACGCCATCATTGACATAGCCTATCAGGCCAATGTCCTCAGTCAATTCCAGGCGTTGCTGGGCGAATGGCTCGGCGTTGGCCCGCATCGACGCGTTGTGGACTTTGCTTTCCCAAGCGTGGTTGCTGCCGGCCAGCACAGCGTTGGCGAACGCCAGAACGCGACGCTCGTCCCCACTGGTCGCGAATGTTCTCAGAACGCGTTTTTCGCCCTCACTCAAAATACCAGGGCTGATGATGGCCAACAGGCGGATCGAGACAGCGCTTTCTACGGCGGCGGGGTCTCTGACCCAAATTCCCCATCTCCGCAGCATTGCGATAGTCAGGACATAGATAAATGGCGCGGCCACGATAAAACTGGCCGGCGCGCCTAACGCCACGATCAGAAATCCGGTTTCAATGAGCGCAAGATGATTTTCAACGCGCAGCCATTTCGCCGCCACGACCACAACCGCGACCACCAACAGGGCTGCAAAAACAGCCATCACGATGCGGTGGTAACGATTTTTTGCCATAGGACGCTTGGAGCCGGCGCCAATCGCCAGGGTCGCCAATTGACTAACGGCACTGCCGCGCTGGCTCGATGTCGCCTCGACCCGACGCGGCTCACCCAAATTTACCGACCCTGCCAGGACTGCATCACCGGGGCCACACGAATATAGCGCCTCTCCACCGGCAACCACGCCTTCGTCGACATCCCCGACCCCCGACAAAATGACACCATCCAACGGAAAACGACGGCCGGATCCGACGCGCACTATGCGCCCGGCACGCAGCCGTTTGGCCGGGACCTCCTTCGTGCCATTCCGGGTTTCTATCGTTGCGCGCTCCGGTGCCAGATGGAGAATCCGCCGCAAACGTTCGGAAGCGCCGGCCCGACTGATGTTGACAACCGACCGAGCAAAGAGGCCGGACACGATAGAAATAGTTGAAAGTACGGAATAAGGTTGACTGGCATCCTCCAGGCGAATCGCAGACAATGCGCCGGCGATCCAGGCACAAATCGCGCCAAATACAATAACCAACTCAATACTGATTATTTTTTTAACAAACAGGTTGCGGATACCCTAATCAGCGGAAACCCGAGAAATACCATCACAACAAGCGACGCGCCTGCCTGAGCGGCAAAGGCAAGATCCCAGTGAACACCGAAAGACCATTTTAACAAAGCCAACTGTCCCACTAGGATCATCGCCGCAACAACCGTATGATCCATAGGGAGAAGCGAAGGTCCCAGCCTTCCTGACGAAACTATTGTTGAATTGATGCCTGCCTCGGACAGGAGGCGTCGCAATTCCGCCGGGCGAACACTTCCCCGCACCACCA
>JAYPXD010000016.1:0-10696 GCA_038135395.1 Alphaproteobacteria bacterium
GGGTTCGGTTGCCGCACGGTGGGGGCAGGCACCGCGCCTTGCGGCCGCATGTCGTGCAGGTAGGTATCCGGTGCGCCGGTCACCTTGCCCGGCAGGTCGGCCCGCGGCACGTCCTGGCCGACCAGGCGATAAGCGGAGGCGGCCTTTGGCTTGGCCCGCCCGGTGGGCGCGCGGCTCAGGTCCAGCGCAGGAGCCACGTCCCAATAGTCCAGACCGGTCGGCGCGCCGTCCCGGACGAACGCGCCGTCGCTGACGCCCAAATCTTCCGGCGAGCAGTTCAGGCGCAGCGCCGCCTGTTCGGTCAGCATGGCCCGCACCTCGGCGCAGACCAGCCGGATCGACGCGCCGGAAACCATGATCGAAAGGCTGGATGACGTATACTGCTCATCCGGCCCGTGCTCCGTGCTACCGGACAGCAAAGTCACCCGGTTGAGTGGCAGGTCCAATTCATCCGCTGCGATCTGCGCCAATGCGGTGACGATGCCCTGGCCGATCTCCACCTTGCCGGATGCGACGCGGACCGTGCGGTCATCCTCGAACTTTACCCAACGGTCGAGCCGGGGATTGCCGGTCAGGCTGGCGGGAAGTTTGACGGTGTCGTTCATGGCCTAGCCCTCCGCCCGCAAGGTTGCCGCGGCCCGCTCAACCGCTTTGAGGATCCGAATGTGGCTGCCGCAGCGGCAAAGATTGGCGTCCAGCGCCGCCGCGATCTCGGTTCGCGATGGGGCCGGGTTACGGTCCAGCAAGGCTTTCGCCGATATCAAGATCCCGGACAGGCAATAGCCGCATTGGCCGGCTTGTTCATCCAGGAACGCCTGTTGCAGCGGATGCAGTTTGCCCTCCGGGCCGGCGAGGCCCTCAATTGTCGTGACCGCCTTGCCGGCAACCGAGTCCAACGCCGCGTTGCAGGCTTGGACCGGTTGGCCATCGACCAGCACCATGCATGCGCCGCATTGCTCTAATCCGCAACCGAAGCGCGTGCCAGTGAGGCCGAGGGTATTACGCAGGATATCGAGCAGTGGCGTGTCGGGCGTCACTTGGTCGGGCAGGCCAAAGGCCTTGCCGTTGACTGTCAGGGTATTGCTTCCGGACATTGCTGAAACCGTCTCCATCGCGGGCAAACTGGACGCCCCAGCATTACCCTATCTTTGCCCGCATGCGAAGCCACCAGCGCCGGAATACCTTATTTCGCCTGCGACTTTCGCAACAGGAAGACCAAGGGCATGGGAATAATCACGATGACCACCAGCAATAGGAAATCGTTCAGGAACGCAATCATCCGCGCCTCGTTTACCACCAACCCGCGCAGAGCCATCAGGCCGCTGGCGGTATCGAGGCTCCACGGCACAGAGCCGATGCCTTGGAACGCTTCGCTGAACGGGCTGATGTGTGCGCGCAACTCCACATAGTTGGTTTGGGAGGATCGGGTGAGCGTCGTAACGATGGCGCTGGTGCCCATCGACGCGCCAATCGAGCGGACCAGCGCGAACAGCGACGCCGCCTCGACCCGCAAGGCGGGGTTGAGGGTGGAAAACGTGACGGTCGCCAGCGACACCCACATGATGCCCATCCCAAAGCCGTTGAATACCGTCAGGTAGACGATCTCGTCCATCGGTACCTCGGATGTCCAGGTGGTCATCCAGGCGTTAGAGACAGCGACCGAGACCAACCCGGTCAGGATCAGGTATTTGCCTTCGAACCGGTCGGCGAGAAAGCCCCCGCTCAGCATCGCGATCATCGTGCCGACGCCGCGCGCTGACACCACCCAGCCGGCCGTCATCACGGGATAGCCCTGCACGTTCTGCATGAACAACGGCAGGATAAACAGGCTGGCGAAGACGGCCACGCCGAACGCAAAAATCAGCAGAAGGCCGATAACGAAATTGCGGTCCTTGAACATCGCCAGATTGATGTACGGTTGCTTGGCGGTCAGGCAGTGCGCGACGAATATATAGAGGCAGAGCGCCGCCACCGCGGCCTCTGCCACGATCTCGCCCGACGTGAACCAGCCAAGCCGCTCGCCGCGGTCCAGCACCAATTGCAGGCAGGAAACGCCGACGATCAGGGTGATGACGCCCAGCCAGTCCATGCGCTGAACGCGGCTTTCCGCCACCGGCAAGGTCGCCCAGATGCCAACGAACGCCAACACGCCCATGGGCAGGTTCATGTAGAACAAGTACCGCCAGCCAAATTCGTCCGTCAGAAAAGCGCCCAGCGTCGGCGCAACCACCGGCCCTAGAATCATGCCCATCGACCAGATCGACATGGCAAAGCCGTGCCTCTCGCGCGGGTAGGTGTCCAGCATGATCGATTGCGCGACGGGCAGCAGGGGGGCGGAAACGAACCCTTGCATGGCGCGGTAGGCCACCAGCTCGCCCAGGCCATCGGCAAACGCGCACAGCATCGAGGTGACGGTGAACCCCGCGATAGACCCCAGAAATACGATCTTGCGTCCGAAGCGCTGGCTGAACCAGCCGGTCAGGATCGTGCCCACGGCCGTCGCCACGACAAATGCGGTAATGACCCAGCCGATCTGGTCGGGTGTCGCCGACAGGTTGCCCTGCATTTGCGGCAAGGCGACATACGCGCTCGACATGTTGATCGAGTGCAGCAACGACGCCGCCAGCACCGGAACGGTGATGATCGTCCGTTCGGTGGAGGTGAACGGGCCAGTGGCCGGCTTGGTAATAAACGGCATAGGGGCTCTCAACTACGCGGCGTCGGTTACGACGACATTCGCAGGTTGGAGGATGCAATCGCTGGACGATAGCTTATTGCTCTCGCTTGGAGCACACAAATTCTTGATCCGAGAATTTGGCTGATTTCAGCCAGGGTCCGGGGCCATCCGATGGTGTTTGCTATCGCAGGCTGGCATTTATGCCCTGCCGGTGCCATGTGGTCGGATGGTGGGCGCGCGTGGGATCGAACCACGGACCCCCACGGTGTGAACGTGGTGCTCTACCGCTGAGCTACGCGCCCGGAAACGAAGGCCGGTAGATACCGAAGCCGTTGGACCGCGTCAAGCGGCTTGCGGCCGCAGAGTTAAGGAGGGTTTTGCCGTGTTTCGTTGTTACAGGATGATCTGCTTTTGCGTTTCCCTGGTCTGGGCGCCGAGCATGGCGATTGCAGCGGCATCCACAGTCGCGCCAATGCTGTCCACGGACGCTTCCGGTCGAGCATTAGATTATCGCTTCAGCTTCGATGGGTATTTCGGCGGATTTAAGATTGGCGCGGGCGATGGCCGGCTGCATTGGGGCGGCGGCTTATATGCGATTGACTTCAAGGCGCGCACGGCTGGGATGCTGGACTGGGTCATGTCGATCGACCAATCCGCCGAATCGTCAGGCCGGCTCGCCGCATCGCCAGTGGCCGAACATCATCGCAATCATAATGCCGACGGAAAAAAGCAAAGTTGGATCGAACTGGCTTTCTCGCCCGATACTGTTCGGATCGTTGATGCCAAGCCCGATCCGAAAACAGAGACGACGCGCTCGCCGATTGCGCCGGAATTGCTTGGCGGTGTCGTCGATCCGCTAACCGGGGTTCTCTGGCTGGGTCAGATCGCAGCCGCTGCCGACCGCTGCGAGGGTAAGGTGCCGGTGTTCGACGGTCGCCGGCGCTACGACACCGTCCTAACCGGTGCAGGCCGGGAGCAATATCGGGGCCCGGCCGGCGTGCGGGACAGCCTGGTCTGCGAATTCCATTTCGAGCGGCGCGGCGGGTACAAAGCCGATGCAAAGCGCTGGAAGGGTATTACCGGCAAGGTCTGGCTGCAGCACCTGGCGGACGGCTTGCCGTTGTTGCCGGTGCGCGTTCAGGTCGAGACCACCTATGGTACTGCCATTATTCACATGGTATCGGCTGCACCAGCCCAGTAGACCCTATGAGGGAGGCCCGGCGCGCCATGCCCACCAGCAACCGTCCCACCATCAATCTGTATTCCGACACCCAGACCCGCCCGACGCCGGCGATGCGCGAGGCGATGGCCTATGCCGAGGTCGGCGACGAGCAGCGCGACCAGGACCCGACCGTAACCCGGCTGTGCGAGCGTGTCGCCGCGATGCTGGGTCAGCCGCGTGCGGTGTTTCTGCCCTCCGGTACGATGGCGAATGAGATTGCCATGCTGGTGCATTGCCGTCCGGGCGATGAAATCCTTTGCGATAAGACCGCCCACATCCTCAACATCGAGGGCGGCGGCCCTAGTGCGCTGGCCGGCGCAGTGATGACCGGGCTGGACGGCGACCGCGGGCGATTTACGGCGGAGCAGGTGCGGGCGGCAATCCGCCCGGTCTCGCGCTATCTGCCGCGCACCCGTGTGGTGGCGATGGAGCAGACCGCCAATCTGGGCGGCGGCACGGTCTGGCCCGTCGATCAGGCGAGCGCCGTTGCCGATGCCGCGCGGGCCGCCGGGCTCGCGGTGCACATGGACGGCGCGCGCCTGTTGAACGCCACTTGCGCCTTGGGCGTAGCACCGGTGGAATTCGGCC
The DNA here is from genome assembly GCA_038135395.1 of Alphaproteobacteria bacterium. GTDB lineage: Bacteria > Pseudomonadota > Alphaproteobacteria > Bin95 > Bin95 > JACKII01. The sequence continues at coordinate 4,488 of JAYPXD010000016.1, forward strand.
GTCTCTGCGATTCGGTTTGGATCGACCTTTCCAAGGGGTTGGGCTGCCCGGTTGGGGCGGTTCTGGCCGGCAGATCCGACTTCATCGACGAGGTTTGGCGCTGGAAGCAGCGTATGGGCGGCGCGATGCGGCAGGCCGGAATTTTGGCGGCCGCCGGCCTCTATGCGCTCGATCATCATGTCGAGCGCTTGGCCGAAGATCAGGCGAACGCCCGTGCCTTTGCTCTGGCTCTATCTGATTGCCCTGGCATCCGTATTGACCTGACCAGCGTTCAGACCAACATCGTCTATTTCGATGTGCCCGGGCAAGATGCGGCCAGTATCATCGAGCCTCTGGCGGCGGCAGGGGTGGATATTGGGTCAATGGGGCCGCAGACGCTGCGTGCCGTCACCCACCTCGATGTCAATGCGAATGACATTGCATTGGCGGCGTCGCTGGTCCGTTCGGTGCTGGCCAAGCAATAGGTTGGGACGTTACGTCGGGACGCTGCGATTCGCAGCCAGGTCTTTCGTCTCAGTCCAAAGCCGCGAAAACAGATGGCAAATCGTCGAATCGATCAATCGTTGCATCGGCGGCGGCCAAGGCTTCGGGGCTGCCATAGCCGTACGTCACCAATACAACTTTTAGTCCAAAGCCTCGCCCTGCGAGCAAGTCGTTCCGGCTGTCGCCGATCATGATCGCTGAGCCAGGATGTCCCAATGCACTGTAAACCGCGCCAACATGGCTTGGGTCGGGTTTCGGCGCTGGCGCCCGGTCATGCCCGACCACACAGCTGAAGAACCGGCTGAGACCGGCTTCGTGAAGCACCATTTCAGTGGCTACTTGCGCCTTGTTGGTACAAACGCCCATCGGCAGGCCTTGCGCCGCAAATTGCAGGAGCGTTTCCAGAACGCCGGGATAGGGGCGGGCGACGTGGTCGCGTGTCGGATCCGTATAAAGCTCCAGGAACCGGCGGGTTAGAGCTGGTTGATCCTTGGCCGCCGCCGGCGTTCCGGTTGCTGCGAAACCGCGTTGTACCAATCGACCGACCCCGTCGCCGATCATAGTCCGAACGGCTTCCAGCGTAACCGCCGGCCGTTGGTGTTCGCTCAACAATAGGTTGAGTGTCACAGCCAGGTCAGCCGCGCTGTCGATGAGCGTGCCGTCCAAATCGAAGATGAGCGCGTCAGGTCGCATCGATTTTGCAACTTTCCGAAACAATTAGTTAATTTCCGCACGCTAATGCAAATGGCAGAAACGGACATCAGTCGTGATTGGCGCAGCACTAGTCCTATCGAACCATTTCAGAACACTGCCTATATCTGGCAAATAGGTGATGGATGTCACCACCCGGCCACGAAGGAATATGGCACATCTCTTCGGTCTGGGTCGACGCCCACAAAACAGCAGACGATTGGGTCATCAAAATGTCTGAAACACCGATTGGCGCCATCATTCTTGCCGCGGGCAAGGGTACACGGATGAAATCGGATTTGCCCAAAGTATTGCATAGCTTGGCCGGGAAACCGATGGTCAGGCATGTTACGGATTTGGTTGAGCGATTGGCCCCACAGCGGATTTGCGTCGTCATCGCCCCCGGCATGGCGCAGGTGGCTGCTGCGGTTGCGCCGTATCGGACGGCAATCCAGGAGCAGGCTTTGGGCACCGGGCATGCGGCGCTCAGCGCTGCGCCGGAGATGCGGAATTTCACCGGCGATGTGTTCATCCTGTTCGGCGATACGCCGCTGATTACGGCGGAGACACTGCAAGCCATGCTGTCGGCCCGCCGCTCGGCTACGTCGCCTGCCGTCGTAGTGCTGGGTATGCGACCTGCTGGCCCGAATGCGTATGGCCGCCTGATCCAGGCGGCGGATGGGTCGCTTGAGCGTATCGTCGAGTTCAAGGACGCGACCGATGCGGAAAAGGCCGCGCCGCTCTGCAATTCCGGCGTGATGTTGGTCGATGGCGCGCGCCTGTTCGGGTGGCTGGATCAGATCGGCAACGCGAACGCCAAAGGCGAATACTACCTCACCGACATCGTTGCCCTGGCCCGGGCGGACGGAGCAGCCTGCGCCGTGGTAGAGGGCTCGGAAGAGGAACTGCTGGGCATCAATTCCCGTGTCGAGCTGGCCGCGGGCGAGGCGATCCTGCAACGGCGGCTGCGTGAGGTCGCCATGTTGGCCGGCGTTACGATGCCGATGCCGGAGACGGTCTACCTGAACTGCGATACCCGTTTTGGCCAGGATGTGTATGTCGGGCCGCACACGGTATTCGGCCCGGGCGTCGCCATCGGCAATAATGTCGAGATCAAGGGCTTTTGCCATTTCGAGGGAGCCAAGGTTGCTGATGGCGCGATCCTGGGCCCCTACGCACGCCTGCGCCCCGGCGCCGAAATCGGCGAGGGCGCGCACCTGGGTAATTTCGTCGAAATTAAGAAGGCGACGGTCGAAGCCGGGGCCAAGGTCAATCATCTGTCGTACATCGGCGATGCACGGGTCGGCGCGGGGGCCAACATCGGCGCCGGTACGATCACCTGCAACTATGACGGCTTCGACAAGCATTTCACCAACATCGGCGCCGGTGCGTTCCTTGGCACCAACAACTCGGTGGTTGCGCCCGTGACCATCGGCGACGGTGCCATGACGGCTGCGGGCTCTACGATCTCTCGCGACGTTCCGGCCGATACACTGGCGATCGAGCGTGCAAGCCAAGAGCAAAAACCCGGTTGGGTGGCGCGGTTCCGTGCGCGCAAGCTGCGCGCCAAGCAGGATCACGCCGCCGACTAATTAACGCCTGTAAACCACCACGCGACCTGACGGAGCGTTCTCAATCAATGTGCGGGATTATCGGAATCGTTGGCCAGCGCCCGGTTGCCAACCTGTTGGTGGACGCGCTGAAACGGTTGGAGTACCGGGGTTATGACTCGGCTGGCATCGCGACGCTGGTCGAAGGCCGCATCGACCGGCGACGGGCCGAAGGCAAGCTGGTGAATTTGGAGGCCAGGGTCGAGACCAAGCCGATCGGCGGCATTGTCGGCATCGGCCACACCCGCTGGGCGACGCACGGCGCGCCCACGGAAACCAACGCACACCCGCATGCAACGGATCGTGTTGCCGTTGTGCACAATGGTATTATTGAGAATTTCCAGGAGTTGCGCGGCGAGTTGGAGGCGAAAGGCCACACCTTCGACACCGAAACCGATACGGAGGTTATCGCGCATCTGCTGACTCGTTCGTTGATCGATGGCTCCGATCCGGTTGCAGCCGTACGGTCCATGCTGGCGCGGGTTCAGGGCGCCTTTGCTCTGGCTATCATCTTTACGGGCGAGTACGACCTGATGATCGGGGCCCGCCAGGGCAGCCCCTTGGCCTTGGGCTATGGCGATGGCGAGATGTACCTGGGCTCGGACGCTTTGGCGTTGGCGCCGCTGACCCGCCGGCTTTCGTACTTGGAAGAGGGCGACTGGGTCGTAATTCGGGGCGACAAGGCCCAGGTCTATGACGTGACCAACCAGCCGGTCACCCGGGAAATCAAGGAAAGCGCCATCTCCGGCGCGATGATCGGCAAGGGCAATTACCGCCATTTCATGCTGAAGGAGATTTACGAGCAGCCGAGCGTCGTCGGCGACACGCTGCGCGCGCTGTTCAATCCCTCCACCCGTTCGGTACAGATGCCGGAGCTGCCGATCGATCTGGCCAAGGTCTCGCGTTTCACCATCAACGCGTGTGGCACGGCCTATTATGCCGGCCTGGTCGGCAAATACTGGCTGGAGCAGATCGCCCGTGTGCCGACCGACGTCGATATCGCCAGCGAGTTCCGCTATCGCGAGGCGCCGCTGCCTGAAAACGGCGTCGCCATGTGCATCAGCCAGTCGGGAGAGACTATCGATACTCTCGAATCGCTGCGCTACGCCAAGCGCGAGGGTCAGACCATTATTTCGGTCGTGAACGTGTTGGAGAGCGCCATCGCGCGCGAAAGCGACGCGACGCTGTCGACCCTGGCCGGACCGGAAATCGGTGTCGCCTCGACCAAAGCGTTCACGACGCAGCTGACGGTTATGGCCGCCCTCGCCATCGCCACCGGCGTCGCCCGTGGTGCGATCAGTCCGGATCGCGCGGCGCGCCTGACGCATTCGCTGTTGGAGGTGCCGGCGCGAATCGCCGAGGTGCTCAATCACGATGGCCGTATCCAGGAAATTGCCCAATGGGTGTCCGAGGCGCGCGACGTGCTGTATCTCGGCCGCGGCTCGTCTTATCCGATTGCGCTCGAAGGTGCGCTGAAGCTGAAGGAAATCAGCTATATTCATGCCGAGGGCTATGCCGCCGGCGAGATGAAACATGGCCCGATTGCCCTGATCGACGATGCCGTGCCGGTGGTGTTCATCGCGCCCAGCGATGCCCTGTTCGACAAAACCGCATCGAACCTGGAGCAAGTGGTGGCGCGGGGCGGCAAGCCGATCCTGTTCGCCGATAAAAAGGGCATTGCCAGGATCGGCTCGCATGCAGTTCATGCCATCGAAATGCCGGAGATCGATCCGTTCGTTGCGCCGATCCTCTATGCCATCCCGGTGCAGTTGCTGTCCTACCATGCGGCGGTGGCCAAAGGGACCGACGTCGACCAACCGCGGAATCTGGCGAAGAGCGTCACGGTGGAATAACCCGCCCTGCCGCGGCGCATTGGCGACTGGCCGGTTGCGCCGCTAAAGACACTCGCCAGCCGGATTGGGATCGCTTATATCAGCGGCCATGACAGACCTCGCCCGCATCCGCAATTTCTCCATTATCGCCCATATCGATCATGGCAAGTCCACTCTTGCTGATCGGTTGATCCAGCATTGCGGCGGCCTGACCGACCGCGAAATGCACGATCAAGTGCTCGACAACATGGAGATCGAGCGCGAACGCGGCATTACCATCAAGGCGCAGACTGTGCGCCTGGTCTATCCGGCGGCGGATGGCGAGACCTATTACCTGAATCTGATCGATACCCCTGGGCATGTGGACTTCTCCTACGAAGTCAGCCGGTCCCTTGCGGCGTGCGAGGGCTCGCTGCTGGTGGTCGATGCAACGCAGGGCGTAGAGGCGCAGACGCTGGCCAACGTCTATCAGGCCATCGAAAATGACCACGAGATCATTCCGGTTCTGAACAAGATCGACCTGCCTGCCGCCGAGCCGGAGCAGATCCAGGAACAGATCGAAGACGTGATCGGCCTCGACGCCTCTGAGGCCCTGATGATTTCCGCCAAGACCGGCCTGGGAATCCCAGAGGTGCTGGAGGCGCTGGTGCACCGGCTGCCGCCGCCGAAGGGCGACGCCGACGCGCCATTGCAGGCGCTGCTGGTCGATAGCTGGTACGACCAGTACCTGGGCGTGATCGTCCTGGTGCGCGTGATGAACGGCGTGCTGCGCAAGGGCATGCGCATGCGGATGATGGAGACCGGCGCTGTTTACGAGGTCGAAGACGTCGGCGTCTTTTCGCCCAAGCGCCTCTCGACCGGCGAACTGGGGCCAGGCGAACTCGGCTGGGTCAACGCGGCGATCAAGTCAGTTGCCGATACGAATGTCGGCGATACCATCACCGACGACCGGCGGCCCGCTCCCGAAGCGTTGGAAGGCTTCAAGCCGAACCTGCCGGTGGTGTTCTGCGGGCTGTTCCCGGTCGATGCCGCCGATTTCGAACACCTGCGCGACAGCCTTGCCAAGCTGCGTCTGAACGATGCCAGCTTCGAATTCGAGCCGGAAAGCTCGCCGGCGCTGGGGTTTGGCTTCCGCTGTGGTTTCCTTGGCCTGCTGCACCTGGAAATCATCCAGGAACGGCTGGACCGTGAATTCGATATCGACCTGATCGCAACCGCGCCCAGCGTCGTTTATCGCCTGCACATGACCGACGGCACGATGAAGGAATTGCACAACCCGGCGGATATGCCGGATGTCGTGCGGATCGACCACATCGAAGAGCCGTGGATCCAAGCCACCATCATGCTGCCGGACGAGCATTTGGGCGGCGTGTTGAAGCTTTGCGAGGAACGACGCGGCATCCAGCAGGAACTGACGTATGCCGGCAACCGGGCTATGCTGGTCTATCGCCTGCCGTTGAACGAAATCGTCTTCGACTTCTATGACCGCCTGAAATCCATCAGCCGCGGCTATGCCAGCTGTGACTATCACATTGATGGTTATGAAGAGGGCGACCTGGTCAAGCTGTCGATCCTGGTCAACAGCGAGCCGGTG
>JAYPXD010000016.1:10706-21216 GCA_038135395.1 Alphaproteobacteria bacterium
ACATCACCCGCAAGAAAAAGCTGTTGGAAAAGCAAAAGGCCGGCAAGAAGAAGATGCGCCAGTTCGGCAGCGTCGAAATCCCGCAAAGCGCCTTTATCGCCGCCCTGAAAATGGGCGAGGACTGATCCGGCAGCCTCGCCCGTTCTGGTCTCAGGCCGCCGCGTCCTGCCGGTTCGGGCCGTTGTCGAAGATATAGGGCGCCATCGTTTCCTGTGCCTGCATCCGCCGCTCATGCCAGCGCTGGCCACCGCCATAGTAGGCCAGCGAGCCTGGCTTGGCGTTGCCGTCGCCATTGTAATACGAGTTACAATCGCGAAGCGGGGCGGACAGGGTATCCATATCGGCGCAATGCTGGACATACTCCTCTTCCGCGTCGGTTCGCACGTCGACCGAGCGTGCGCCGCGTTCCCGCATTTCGGACAGCATCCAGGTGACGTAGCTGGCGTGCATTTCTGACACGCGCGTAAAGTTGAACTGGCCGCCGCCGCCCTGCGGGCCGTTCATGATGAACAGGTTGGGGAAACCTGCGGAATGCATGCCGAGGAAGGTCTTAGTGCCGTCCTCCTGCCATTTTTCCGATAGGGTCTGGCCATTGCGGCCACGGATCATGTTGAAAGAGCCGGTGCCCATCCAGACAAAGCCGGTGGCGTAGATCAGCACGTCCAGCGGATATTCCGTGCCGTTGTGCACGACCCCGCGCTCGTTGATCTGGGCGACGCCGGTCGGCGCCGTATCCACCAGATGCACGTGCGGCAGGTTGAAGGTGGGCAGGTATTCGTCGTGGAAGGTCGGACGCTTGCAGCCGTAGGGGTAGTAAGGCTTCAGCGCAGCGGCGGTGTCCGGATCCTCGACGATACTGTCAACGCGGGCGCGGATTTGCTCCATGATGCGGAAATTGGTGTTGAGCTGTTTCTGGATTAGCTCCTCCGGCGAGATTTCCGCATTGTGCCGGCGCGGTTTCTTTACGCTTTCGACCTTGCCCGCCAGGAAATCGTCGTTGCCCTGCAGAGCCGCGCGCCCGGCGGAGATCAGGGCCAACCGTTCGCGCCGCTTGACCGCCCAGTTCGCTTCGTTCGGCCATGTTTTGCGCTCCTCCTCGGTCGTCTCGCGCTGGTCGCGGACGTCGATGGAGGACGGCGTGCGTTGGAAAACATAGAGCTCTTTCACCACTTTGGCGATTTCCGGCACGATCTGCACCGCCGTTGCGCCGGTGCCAATGATGCCGACGCGCTTGCCTGCCAGGTCGATGTTGTAGTTCCAGCGCGACGTATGGAAAGCATCGCCTTTGAAGGTCTCCATCCCGTCGATCTTGGCCAGTTTGGGCGTGGTCAGAATGCCGTTCGCCAGGACGACATAGCGCGCCTTCATTGCGTCGCCGCGGTCCGTCTTGACGATCCAGCGGCCCAGACTCTCGTCCCAATTGGTCTCCTCGACGGTGGTGTGAAACAGGGTGCGGTCGTAGAGGCCGAACCGCTCGGCCATCGACTGGCAATATTCGAGGATTTCAAAGCCGGAGGCGAACTTCATCGACGGGATATAGCCCATCTCCTCCAGCAACGGCAGGTAGCTGTAGCTCTCCACGTCGCAGGCGATGCCCGGGTAGCGGTTCCAGTACCAGGTGCCGCCGACGTCGCCGCCTTTCTCGCAGAACCGGACGTCGGTGAATCCCGCGTCGCGCAACCGGTACCACAGCAGCATCGCGCCGAAGCCAGCACCAACGACCAGGATTTCGCATTCGTCCGTCAGGGCTTCGCGCTGGACCGGCGGCTCCGAGTAGACGTCCTCCAGGTACTTGGCGAATTCGCCTTCCATGGCGATGTAGTCGGCTGCGCCGCTGCGGGCTTCCTTATTGGCCCGATAGCGCGCTTGCTCCTCTGCGTTGAACACCGCGCCGGGCGGCGGCTCCGGTAGGGTGGTCAGGCGTTTGTCGGTGATGACGGAATAGCCCTTGCCGCGGATCTTGTCGGAGGCTTTGGCTGCGCGCGTATTAAAAATCTTGCGGCCTGTGGCCGGATCAATGCTGATGGCGGTCATGGAGCGAATCTCTTGTCCTAGGTGGCCCCGGGCGCTCAACGCGGTGTCGGGGTTGGTTGGGCGATAGCATAGGTCAGGCGAAACTCTTGAGCCAAGAGCTTTGCTCCGGTCTTACCCTGCCTTAGGCTCGCTTTTCACAGGCAAAGCAGTCAGAATGTCCCGACCATGACCAATTCCCTCAAAGCAATGGGCCGCTACCGTCCCTATGGCTGGCTCGCCACGATCGGCGTGATTTTGCCGTCGGCCAACAGGGTGATGGAACCGGAGCTTGCCCGCCTATCGCCGGCAGGCGTGACCTGGCATGGCGCCCGGACGCCGGTCCCCGGCGTGCCTTCGCAGGATAGCCTGAATGCCATGGCGGCGGGTACGGAGGCGGCGGCAGAGGACCTTGCCAGCGCGGAGGTCGACCTGGTGCTGTACGGCTGTACGTCCGGCAGCTTCATGACCGATGGCGAGCGGTTGGTGCAGCGCCTCCAGGAAATCGCGGGCGTGCCGGCCACCACGACGGCGGCCTGTGTGCTGGCGGCGTTGCGGGCGCTGGGCGCGGGCAGGGTCGCCCTGGCGACGCCTTATCGCCAATTCATCACGGACGGCGAGGTCGCCTGGCTGGAGGCGGAGGGATTCGGAGTCGCCTCGGCGCTGGGCCTGGACATGGGCGAGACAGAAGCGGAGCGCCGCGCCATCAACCGCATTCCGCCGGAGGTGTGCTACCGCCTGGGGCGCGAGGCCGACCGGCCCGATGCCGACGTGCTGTTCCTGTCCTGCACCGCCATGGCCAGCCTGACTGTCGTGCAGTCCCTGGAGCGTGATTTGGGCAAACCGGTGGTTACCTCCAATCTGGCCAGCGCTTGGTGGGCATTGCAGCTTTTGGGCATCAAGGCGCCTTTGACGCTGGGGACACGGTTGACCGGCTCGCCGCCGATCTGATGGCCTGTCAGGCCTGCCCGCCCTGGCTGGCATGGCGGGTCGGTTTACCGATGGGGTGCGTCGTGGGTTCCATCGGTCCGGCTGCCGTCATCGAATTGGATATCTTAACAGCATCAATTTTTAGTTCGTCCGCCAGTTCACCGAATGGCCGTCCGAATTTCGCGGCCGCATCGGTCAACAATCGCAGCGCTTTGTTGCCGCGCATCGCTCCCAATCGGCCGCGAAGCCGTGTGGCGTGGCCGCTGGTGTCGCGGATATGCAATTCTACCGGCGTGTTCGCGTCTGCAGACAGCGGCAGCACATCGCCGACCTGCCAGCGCATTACCCGGTCCAACGGTATGGTCAGCCGCTCCAGCTCTGCATCGATAGGCAGGGGATGGGCCAGCAACGCTTGGGTGATATGGCGGGCCCAGACCAGGTCATTGGCCTTCTGATCACCGCGATAGGCCTCTGTCAGATAGCGGCGGATCGGCTCCAGCATCGGCATGGGCAGCACCACGTCGATCTGGCCGCACCGACCGGTGTCGCCGATATCCACCTGGATCCGTGCCAGGAATGCTGGTGTTTGCGGGCGGGTTATGGCAGCGAATTGGGGCGAGGTCTCGATACGCTCACAATGCATGTCCACTGCGCCGATCTCGGTTCGCGCCGCCGTAAATGCGTCGGCCAGCTCGCACAGAACGGCGTCAACCAATTGCCGGGCCAATGCACGATCGAGGTGTGTTGCGTTGCGTGGTTCCGGATCGAAGGATGTTTCCGCATCGCCGCCCAGCAGGAATTCCAGATTGGCCTCGGCGATGCCGCCATCGATAACGACGAGCCCATGATCGTGCCATTCCTCAGCACGAAAGACGCACAAAAGACCGGCGAACGGCAGGTCCTCCATGTAATGGCCGAAGCGTATGATATCCTTGCTCATTACCTGCGCTTCCACCGTGACCCCATAGACCTGGGCCAACCGCTGCATCAGACGGCGGATCAACTGGTCCCAGACGACATCCAACAGGGGATAGCGTTCGAACCGGTCGATCGTTTTATTGATTTTGCCGCGGATCACTCTGCGGTTTTGTTCGCTGGTGGTGGATTTGGGCTGAAGTTGGTCTGCCATGGGGTTCCAGCATGAGTGGGTGTCGAACATCGCTGGTCGCCACTTTCGGGCCATGTCAGTCAAAATCGACTTAATACGCTGGCGGAGGGGGCGGAATTTTTCTTACACGCTCCGCCAGAGCCGCTAGACTTGCAGGCGATCCCTCTTTCTGGAGACCTATCTCATGCCCATCGTTCCCAACATTGCCAAAGACAAGATGAAAGCCGGCGAGTTGGCGCTCGGCTTCGGCGTCCGCAACGCCCGCAGCGTCGATATCGCCAAGATTGCTAAGGTCTGTGGCTTCGACTGGCTGTTCATCGACCTGGAGCACAACACCATGTCCATCGATATGGCGGTGCAGATCTCGGTTGCGGCGCTCGACGCCGGCATCACGCCGATCCCGCGCGCCAGCGCACATGAACGCTTCCAGACGTCCCGCCCGCTGGACGGCGGCGCCCAGGGCATTGTCGTACCCCACGTGGATACAGTCGAAGAAGCCAAGCGCGTTGCCGACCAGGCGTTGTTCCCGCCGCTCGGTCACCGTTCGATCAGTGGCACGCAGCCGGTCCTGGGATATGAGAGCATGCCCATCAAGAAAATGGCCGAGGTGATCAACGACAACCTGCTGGTGACGGTGATGCTGGAGACGCCGACGGCCATCGCCAATGCCGACGCCATCGCCGCCGTTCCTGGCATCGACTGCCTGCTGATCGGCACGAACGACCTTTGCGCCGAGATGGGCATTCACGGCCAGTACGGGCACGAGAATGTGGCCAAGGCCTACGACACCGCTGCAGCGGCCTGCCGCAACAATGGCAAGTTCCTGGGCATGGGCGGCGTCTATGACGAGGAACTGGCAACCAAATACATCCAGAAGGGCGCGCAGATGATCCTGTCCGGCCAGGACCTGGGCTGGATGATGCAGGCGGCCAAGGCCCGCTCCGGCTTCCTGCGCTCGATCAAGCGCTAGCCGTCCGCGAAGGAGACCTGGCCCATGCAACTCGGCTATGCCTTGCCTTATGCGGACTTCGGCGGCGACCCGGTCGATGTCAAAGTCATCGCGCAGACGGCGGAGGGGTTGGGTTTCTCCTATCTGGCCTGTCCGGACCATGTGCTGGGCGCGAACGCCGCCAGCCGGCCCGGCTGGGGCAACATGAACACCTCGGCGGATACCTTCGTCGATGCCTTCGTGCTGCTGGGTTATCTGGCCGGTGTTTGCCCCAATATCGGCTTTACCACAGAAGTGCTGATCCTGGCGCAACGCCAGGCCGCGCTGGTGGCGAAGCAGGCGGCCTCGCTGGCGACGCTCTCAGGCGAGCGATTCCGCTTTGGCGTCGGCATCGGCTGGAACCCGGTGGAGTTCCAGGGCTTGGGCATGGATTTCTCCAACCGCGGCCGCCGGTCGGAGGAGCAGGTGCAGGTGATGCAGGCGCTCTGGGCCGCCGACCACGTGACCTTCAAGGGCGAATGGCACGAGATCGAGGACGCCGGCATCAACCCGCGCCCGCCGTCGGGCAAGGTGCCGCTCTGGTTCGGCGGGCATGCGCCGCAGACGATTCGGCGGCTGGCAAAATACGGCGACGGCTGGATGTACCTGAACCACCCGCCGGGCGACGCGGCGCTGCGCGACTTCGACACCCTTCGCGTCGCCTGGGCGAAAGAAGGCCGCAGCGGCGAGCCCGGCCTCAGCGTCCGCGTTTCCGCCGGCTCCGGCACGCCAGACGATTGGCGGCGGACCATCGAATTCTGGAAGGCGAACGGCGTCACTTATTTCACGCTGGCAAATGCCTACGCCCGCAACGACTTTACCCGCATCGAGGGCCGGACGGTTTCGGCGCACTTGGATGCAATGATCCGCTATCACGCAGCGGTGGCCGACTTGTTCTGACCGCCGCCAGTCTGGCTTTATCCCCACAGGAACCTGTCATATGCAACTTGGCATCACCCTGCCCACCATCGACATCGGCGGCGATCCGGTCGCCGTCAAAACCCTGGCGCAAACGGCGGAAGGCATCGGCTACGACTATATTGCGGTCGCAGACCATGTGCTTGGCGTTAACGCCGCCAGCCGGCCGGATTGGGGCGCGCGCAACACTTCGGCGGATTGCTTCCACGATCCGTTCGTGCTGTTCGGCTATCTCGCGTCCTGCACCGACCGCATCGGTTTTTCGACCGAGGTGATGATCATCGCCCAACGCCAGGCAGCCTTGATGGCCAAACAGGCGGCTTCGCTGGATGTGTTGTCGGGCAGCCGCTTCCGCTTCGGCGTCGGGGTCGGCTGGAACCCGGTCGAGTATGTCGGCCTCGATATGGACTTCACCAACCGGGGCAGGCGCTCGGCGGAGCAAGTGGAGGTGATGCAGGCGCTTTGGGCGGACGAGCATGTGACGTTCAAAGGCCAATGGCATGAGATCGACGACGCAGGCATCAACCCGCTGCCGCTGCAGCGCCGCATGCCGGTCTGGTTCGGCGGCCATGCCGACGTCACCTTGCAACGCATCGCGCAGTACGGCGACGGCTGGATCATGCTTTCGCATCCCGAAGGGCCTGAGGCTGAGCGGGCCTTTGACACGCTGCGCGGCTATTGGTCGAAAGCCGGGCGCAAGGGCGAACCGGGCCTCTCGGTCTGGGTTTCGAATGCGGAGGGTGGGCCGGCCGACTGGCGCAAGGCTATCGCCTACTGGAAGAGCGTCGGCGTGACCCATGTGACCGTGAACAACTCATTCGGACGCTACCACCACAAGCGCATCGAGGGCCGCTCATTGGCCGACCATTTGCAAGCGATGGTGCAATACCGTGCCGCCGTCGCCGATCTTCTCTAACCCTGAAGGACCACAACACCATGGTTCAAATCGCTGAAGAACACCGCATGCTCCAGGACCTCGTCGCCAAGTTCGTCGATGAGGAGTTGATGCCACTGGAGAAGAATGTCCTCGAACGCGAGGCCACCGGCGGCCTCGGCGGCCTCTCGGCGGAAGAAGAGGCTGGACTGTTCGCCAAGTGCAAGGAATTGGGCCTTTGGGCGCTGGATGCGCCAGAGGAAGTGGGCGGCGCCAATCTGCCGGCATTGGCGCTGGTGGGCGTGAATTTCGAGTTGGGGCGCACCTGCATCCCCTTCGTCTTTCCGCCGGATGCGCCGAACATGCATATGATGGTCAAGGTCGCGACCGAGGAGCAGAAGCGCAAATACCTGGACCCCTATGTGAAGGGCGATTTTGGCTCGGCCATGGGTATTTCCGAGCCCGGCGCCGGTGGCGACCCGGCGGAGATGCGCACCCGCGCGGTCAAGGATGGCGACCACTGGGTCATCAATGGCCGCAAGATCTGGGTCAGCCGCGTGCCCAAGGCGGACTTTATGATCCTGATGGCCTTGACTGATCCGGCCAAGAAGGCCCGCGGTGGCATCACCGCCTTCATCGTCGACAAGGACACGCCCGGCTTCACCATCGAGCGGGAAATCAAGATGCTGGCCGGCGCCCGCACCTATGAACTGGTGTTCGACGACATGCGCCTGCACGAGCGGCAGGTGCTGGGCGAGGTCGGCAACGGTTTCGGCCCGATGCAGTTGCGCCTGACCGTCCGCCGTCTCCAGATCGGCGCATGGGCCGTCGGCATGGCAAATCGGGCCTTGCAGATGATGTGCGAGCACGCGCAGCAGCGCGTGACCTTCGGCTCGCGGCTGGCGGACAAGCAGAACATCCAATGGTGGATTGCCGATGCCGCCACCAAGATCCACGCGACGAAGCTGATGATCCTGGATGCCGCGGAAAAACAGGATGCGGGCGAGACCGACCTGCGCACCGAGGCCAGCATGATCAAGCTCTATGCGACCGAGATGGTGACGGAAGTGCTCGACCACGCCATGCAGACCTTCGGCGCCATGGGCATGACCAAGGAATTGCCGTTGCAACTGATGGCGCAACGGGCCCGCCTGATGCGCATCTACGAAGGCCCTAGCGAGGTGCACCGCATGGTGATCGCGCGGCGGACCCTGCGTCAGTTCGGGTAGGTCCGAAATCTTTCCCTATTCCCTCTGATCCTGAGCGGCCCCGGCCAGTGGCTGGGGCGCTGCTCCTGGTGAGATCGCAAAACGTTTACCCATGCGGAGTGCAGCCGCACAAATCCACATCTGGGACGAAGACCGTCCGGACCGCCCGTGGCCGACTGGCCGCGGTGGCAAACCGCAACGGGATGTGCCCTATCTCGCCCCGGAACTGATCGGCCTGATGGACGAAGGCGGTATCGACCGCGCCGTACTGGTGCCGCCAAGCTGGGAGGGCGACTACAACGACCTCGCGATCCAGGCGGTGCAGGATTATCCCGGCCGCTTTGCCATCATGGGCCGCGCCAGCGTCAACCAGGCCGAGTCCGAACCGCTGTTCGAGACCTGGAAGGACCAGCCCGGCATGCTGGGCCTGCGCTATACCTTCCACACGCCGGAGCAACGGCGTTGGCTGGCGGAGGGCACCGTCGACTGGCTCTGGGCCGCCGCCGAAAAGCACGGCCTGCATATTATGATGTTGCCGCCGGGGCAGCTCGACAAAGTCGCCGGCATCTGTGAGCGCCATCCCGACCTGAAAATTACGCTGGATCATTCCGCCATCCCTTCGCAGAGCAAGGATGACGCGGCGTTCGGGCATGTGCCGGCGCTGTGCGAAATGGCGCGCTATCCGAACCTGGCGACCAAGGTCTCGGCCTTTCCCTGCTATACCACGGCGGCCTATCCCTATCCGGGCCAGTTGCAGGAATCGGTGCTACGCCTGCTGGAGGCGTTTGGGCCGGCGCGCACTTTCTGGGGGACGGATATCACCCGCTCGCCGATCACGTACAGGCAGCACGTGGAGTTGTTCACCAAACACATCCCGGGGATTCCGCCGGAAGTGATGGGCGAATCGCTCTGCAAATGGCTGGGCTGGCCGCTTTAGTCGGCTGGCTCTAGGCGCAACAGGCGGCCGTTCTGTGCATCGGTCAGCAGATAGACCAGGCCGTCCGGGCCGACGCGTACATCGCGGATGCGGCCGACGGCGCGCTGCAGGAAGCGTTCCTCGCTGACGATCCGATCGCCATCCAGCGTAAGGCGAGACACCAATTGGTCTTTTAGCGCACCGACCAGCAAGTTGCCGCGCCATTTCGGGAAGGCGTCGCCCTGGTAGAACGCCATGCCAGAGGGCGCGATGCTGGGAACCCATGTATAGATCGGGTCGGTGATGCCGGGCGCCGTGGGGTTACCGGTTCCAACGGGTGAGCCGTTATAGTTTACGCCATGGCTGATCAGCGGCCATCCATAGTTGGCGCCGGCATGAATGAGATTCACTTCATCGCCGCCACGTGGCCCGTGCTCATGGATCCAAAGCTGTCCGGTTTTTGGGTGAACTGCGGCACCTTGCGGATTGCGGTGCCCGAAGGAGTAAATTTCCGGCAGCGCATCCGAACGCCTGACAAACGGATTGTCCGCCGGAACCTGACCATCCGCCATCACGCGGATGACAGAGCCGCTGTGGTCCATCAAATCCTGTGCCGGCGTTTTCTGGCCGCGCTCGCCGATGGTAAGAGTGAGGCTGCCATCTGAGAGCACGACAATCCGGCCACCAAAGTGCAGACCGCCCTGGTGGTTCGGCTGCGCACTGAACAAGACTTTTAGGTTCTCCAATCGGTTTTGCGACAAGCGCGCACGTGCCAGCCGTGTGTTCGCGCCGCTGAAAAGGCCTCCGGCAGCATAGCTTAAATAAATGGTCTGGCTGTCGGCAAAGTCCGGGCTGGCAACGATATCCAGCAACCCTCCCTGCCCGGAGGCATAGACATCCGGCAAGCCCGATATCGGTTGGCGCTTGCGTCCATCGGCGCTGAAACGCCAGAGCCGTCCAGGCCGCTCGGTAACCAAAAAACCACCGTCCGGCAGAAAGGCCATAGACCATGGGTGTTCCAAGTTGTCGGCCAGCTCGACAATACGAACCCGATGCTGGTCCGTCTGAACTTCTCCCAAAGACTTGCTGGCAAAGGCAGGCAGTGCCGACGTCAGTATCGCCAATCCGACCCTGAGGGTCATCGCTGCCATAACGCCTAGTCTGTTCATCCGCTGGAACCTTTGAAGCCGGTAAGCCTCAAAAAAATAAAGGTCCGCTCCAAAGCAAATCAGCCCTCGACAGCGTCCGATCGGTTGAGCCAATCGGTCAACTTCGCAGACGCGTTCGAGGGCCGGGGCTTGGGGCTGCCAGCCGTTACGTCTTGGCGGCGTACGGCGGCGGCACGAAGTAGCGCGGGAACTCGCCGATGCTGACCATGTCGACCTCTACCATGGTTGGGCCGTTCACCTTCAAGGCTTCTGCCACGGTCTCGCCAAACTTGGCGCCATCGGAC
The DNA here is from genome assembly GCA_038135395.1 of Alphaproteobacteria bacterium. Classification (GTDB taxonomy): domain Bacteria; phylum Pseudomonadota; class Alphaproteobacteria; order Bin95; family Bin95; genus JACKII01. The sequence goes on from JAYPXD010000016.1 coordinate 21,112, forward strand.
ACCTTGAAGTAGGGCATGCCGGCCAGCTCAGCCAGCTTGTCCAGCGGCGGGCCGACCGGGTCGGCGAAGAAGTGCCGTCCGCCATAGAGGCTGTCCTGGATGTGC
>JAYPXD010000016.1:21226-24083 GCA_038135395.1 Alphaproteobacteria bacterium
CCGTACATCGCAGACTGGATATCCTTGATGACGCCATATTGCTGGTCGTTCATCACCAGGATGCAGCAGTCGATATTCTCCTGCACCGCGGTCCAGATTTCGCCGATGTTGAGGAAAAAGCCGCCGTCGCCGGTCATGGCCACCGTCTTCTTGCCCGACCCGATCGCCGCGCCCATGCCCAGTTGGAACCCCGGGCCGATGGCCGCGCCGACCGGGTAGATGTTGGTTTCCGGCGACAGGAACGGGAACAGGCGATAGCCCCAGGTCGTGTGCGACTTGGTGATGTCGCGCACGAACATGGCATCGTCCGGCATGGCCTTGCGCAGCTGTTCGGAAAAATCGGCATAGACGCCCAGCGTTTTCTTATAGTCGGCGTGCACGTCCTTTTTGAGCTGCACCATCTCGTCCCGATAGGCCTGAGACGTAGCAAGCTTGCCTTCCAGCCGGTCTGCCAATGCGTTGAGCGCGGCGCCAGCGTCGCCGACATGGAACAGGGAAGAGCTATAGGTCCGCCCGTTTGCCGCCGGGTCGATGTCGATGTGAATCCGGTTCGCCGGCAGTTCCACGCTCATGTCGCGGGTTTCCTGCGCGCGCATGCGCGATCCGGCGACCAGCATGCAATCGACGGTCTTGTAGTAGGCTTCGATACGCGGCACGGCATTGAAGGCGCCCAGGACCATCGGATCGGTTTCCGGCACCACGCCGCGGCCGAGGCCGGATGTGATCAGCGGGATGCCCATGTCGACAAAGCGCTGCACCGCCTGGCGGGAGAATTTTGCGCCATTGCCGGTCCAAAGCAGCGGGCGCTTGGATTTCAGCAATTTCTCTGCGATCAGGTCGAGGCTGGCCTCGTCGCCGGCATCGGGCGCGGGCGGCGCGATCTTCAGCGAATCGAGCAATTCTGGGCGCGGAATCTTTGTGCGCTGGATGTCGATGGGAATCTCGACGCTGACCGGACCCATCGGCGGCGTCATCGCTGCGCGCGCCGCCTGCATCAGGGTGCCCAGCGCGCTTTCGGCGGAGCGGACGCGGAAGGCAGTCTTGCTGGTGCTCTCCAGCATGCCAAGCTGATCGGCGACGTCATGCACGGCACCCTGGCGCTTGTCGATGTTGCCGGTGGCGGTCTGCCCGGTGAAATGCAACATGGGCGACCCCGCAAACACAGCCTCGATCAGCGGGCCGGTAATGTTCGCTGCGCCCGGGCCGGTCGAGGTGAAGGCCACGCCCAGGCCGGTATTGGCGCGGGCATAGGCATCGGCCATATGGCCCGCCCCCATCTCTCCGCGCGCCGGAACAAAGCGAATGGCATTGCGCCGACCGATGCCGTCCAGCATCGGAATATTGTGCACCGAAACCACGCCAAAGGCCGTGGTGACTCCAGCCGCCTGCAAGAACTCGGCGACCAGGTCACCGACCAGAATTTCCTCCGCCATGGGGCGTATCCTCACTTGTATGTGTCAGTTCTGGCGCGGATGATACGCGGCAGCTTTCCATTCGCCAAGGATGCCCGTTCGCTATGCCTACTCATCTTGCCAATCTTTCCTTCGATTTCGACGCCATCTCCGGCTGGACCGCGCGCGGCATGAAAACGCCGACGCCAGTCAGCCGCGGTGAGTTCGGCGCGGTCGCAATGCCGCGCATCCTGGCATTGCTGAAGAAATACGAGGTGAAATCCACGTTTTTCGTCCCTGGCATGACAATTGAGACTTACCCGCGTGAGACCGAGATGATCCTCGAAGGCGGACATGAAATTGGCCACCACGGTTGGACCCATGTTCCGCCCGCCAATCTGAAACCTGGGGAAGAAGAGGCTCATCTGGTCCGCGCCAATGACCTGATCCAGAAAGTTTCGGGACAGAAGGCGCGTGGCTACCGCTCGCCTGCCTGGGATTTGTCGGACCAGACCGTCGACCTGCTATTGAAGCATGGATTTGTCTACGACAGCTCGATGATGGGCCATGATTGGATGCCTTACTATGCCCGAACTGGCGACAAGGTGCACGATTCGGAAAAAACCGTGTTCGGCCCGGAAACGCCTCTGATCGAACTGCCGATTTCCTGGAGCCTGGATGACTTCCCCCACTTCGAATACATCCGTCTGCCCAACATGCTGTTTCCGGGGCTACAGAACGCAAACAACGTGCTGGAAAACTGGTGTGACGAGTTTACCTACATGACCCGCAACACCGACTGGGGCCTGCTCAGCTATACCATGCATCCGTTTGTGATTGGCCGCGGCCATCGCATGCTGATGCTGGAACGGCTGATCCAGAACCTGACGGAACAGGGGGCGCAGTTCCTGACTCTGGAGGAAGGGGCGACGGCTTGGGCGGCGAGGGGGCGCTGACCCGCTCACCGCCTACCGCGGTTGCCCTAAACCTCTGCTGGCGCGCGCTTCATGATGACCAGTTGCAGCAATGCAACGCCGCCGATGAGCGCCGCACCCAGCAGGTCGGTGGTTATTCCCGGCTTGATCAATGACAGCGCTGCTGCGACCAGCAGCAAACGCTCGATGACATTGGCGCGCCTCAGGAAATAGCCATGCAGCCCCGCCGCTAGGCAAACCACGCCGATCACCGAGGTGACGCATGCGACCGCAACGGTGACCGGTTCGCCGATCAGCAGCAAGGATGGCCCATAGACGAACATGAAGGGGATGATATAGCCGGTAGCCGCCAGCTTCATCGCCGCGATGCCGCCGTCCCACAGGCCCGCGCCTGACAGCCCGTTCGCCGCATAAAGCGTAATCGCGACCGGCGGCGTAATCGCCGAGAGGATGGCGAAATAGAACACGAACATGTGCGCGGCCTCCAGCGGCACGCCCAGCTTGATGATGGCCGGCACCAGCAATGCCACC
>JAYPXD010000017.1:0-6112 GCA_038135395.1 Alphaproteobacteria bacterium
TTCATAGAGTTAGAGCAGATTCACCCGATCCTATCGGATCGGGATCTGCTCTAAGCTGCCATCGCTCGCAGCATCCACGCGGTTTTTTCGTGCAACTGCATCCGCTGGGTCAGCAGGTCCGCGGTCGGCTCGTCGTTGGCTGCGTCGCAAAGCGGAAAGACGGACCGCGCCGTTTTGGCGACGGTTTCATGGTCGCGGGCCAACTGCCGAATCATGTCCTCTGCCGCCACTTTGTCCGTCGCTTCAGCGATGGAGGTAAGGTCGGCGAATGCCCGGTAGCTGCCGGGGGCTGGATGGCCGAGAGAGCGAATGCGCTCCGCAATCAGGTCTACGGCCAGCGCCAGCTCAGTATATTGTCCCTCGAACATCAGGTGCAGGGTGTTGAACATGGGCCCCTCAACGTTCCAATGGAAGTTGTGGGTTTTCAGATACAAGGTATAGCTGTCCGCCAGCAAACGGGACAGGCCGTCGGCGATGGCTTTGCGGTCGCTGGCTTCGATACCGATGTCGATTTGTAGAGACATTCTAAATATTCCCCTAATCAGTTGATAAAATGTTGCCCCTTAGCTCTATTTAGACACTAACTTCATCGGTAAAAGGGCTGACGTCCCGATCGTCCAATAAAAGGTGCAACAGCGCCGGGCCATCGGTGGCCAGCGCGGCCGCCATGGCCGGGCCGAAATCGGCGGTCCGTTCGACACGGAAGGATTTGAGGCCGTAACCCTCTGCGACTTTTGCGAAATCCGGGCTTTGCAGGCGGGTGCCGTGCACGCCCTCTTCGCCATACCGCCGCTGTTGCGAAACCATGATCGATCCCCATGCGCCATTATCGCACAGCACGCAGATCAGCTTGAGACGATGCTGCACGGCTGTGACCAACTCCTGGCCGCTCATCAAAAAGCCGCCGTCGCCGACAAAGGCAACTGCAGGCGCATGCGGTTTGGCCAGCGCCGCGCCGACGGCGCCCGGCACGGCATAGCCCATCGCGCCCGACATCGGGCCGGCCTGAGTGTGGGGAGCGTTGAAGCGATAGTAACGATGCACCCAGCGGGCGAACGTGCCGCTGTCACATAGGATCGCCGCATCGTCGGGCACCTGGCTTTGCATCTCTGCCACGCAGGCTGCCAAATCGACCGGGCCATGAAGGTGGATCGAGCCCGGCCGGGCAAACGCGTCGAACGCCGCATGCAGGCCGTCCCGCCATTCCAGCCGGCTGGAAGTCGGCCGCGCGACCGCGTCGGTGAGGGCTTGTAGCGCTGGCACTACGTCTGCGGGCGATGCGACATCGGATGAATAGCGCGCCAGAACTTCGCGGTCGGGAAAGATGTGAATGAATTTCTGATCGGCGCGGGGAATGGCGAATTCCTGGGTGGAAATCCCATCCATGCGGCAGCCGACGGCAATGATCAGGTCGGCTTCGGCAAAGGCTTTTTCCTGGAACGCCACGCGGTTGATTTCGAGATGGCCGATATAGGCGGCGTGCTCGTTCGGAAAGGCGTCCTGGCGGCGATAGGCGGCGGATACGGCAGCGCCGCTGGCTTCTGCAAAGGCGATCAGTGCGGGAGTGGCATCGTCGATGGAGACCATCTCACCCGCAATCACCAAGGGCCGCGCGGCGCTGTTGATCAACGCGGCAGCCTGAATCACATCGTCAGGGGCCATGCCCGCCCGGGCGCGGGGGCGAGGCGCTGGCGGTTGGGCATCGCCAGCATCGCCCTCTGTGATGTCTTTCGGCATAACGACGACCACTGGTCCCGGCCGGCCCGCTGTGGTCAATGTGATAGCGCGCGCCACGATTTCAGGAATTTGCGCGCTGGATTCCGGCTCCAGCACGGCTTTGGCGACCTTGCCGAACATCTGGTGATAATCAATTTCCTGGAACGCTTCGCGGCCTTTGCTCGTGGTCGGCACGTGGCCGACGAACAGCAGCAGCGGCGTCGAATCCTGGGCGGCGGTGTGCACCCCGATGGAGGCATTGGTTGCGCCGGGACCGCGCGAGACCAGCCCGGCGGCCGGCCGGCCTGTCAGCTTTCCGTAAGCCTCGGCTGCGAACGTGACGCCGGATTCATGCCGGGGCGTTATCAACTTGATCGCGTTCCCGGCATTTTGGATTGCGCGCAAAATCGGCAGGTAGCTTTCGCCGGGCACGGAAAATGCCGTATCGACGCCGTGTTCGATCAAGGTTCGGACCAGAGCCTGTCCACCGTCCATTTGGTTGCTCCTAGAGGCTGCATTGAGACAAATTAGCCTCGCTTATACAGCATCATCGAGCGGACGCGAGCCGGAACGTTGCGATAGACCTTAGCCACCGAAGCCGGAGGAGCGTGAGCCGAAGCCGCCACGGCTGACGGTTTGTGTGCGGGCGCGGTTGGGCTGGGTCGCCCACTCCGGCAGCTTGGTTTTGGATCCATAACCAGAGTTCAGATCAAAACCGCTGGCGGTGCGGAAGCCGTTCGGGGTAGACGAGGAGCGGTAGAGTGGTGTGCTGTTCCTGCCGGAGACGCTATCCAGCATCCGCGACGCCATGAATCCGACCATCAACGGCATCCAGATGCTGCCGCCGGATGAGGACTGAAATGCCTGGCACTGGTTGGCGCCATACTGCGCATAGCAGTCATCCCGGCTGGCAAATCGCGGCGCATCGCGCAAATGGTCGGCAACCGCCTGTTGATAGAGCGCAGCGCATTGCTGCTCGCTCAATTCGCCGGAATCGATGCAATTGCGGACATCTTTATAGACCTGCGCTTCTGCCTCCGGTTCATCGCAGGCTTGCAGCAGAACGGCGCTGACGCTCATTAGGCTTAGGGCGACGGCTTTCGATCGTTTCATCGGCCTCTCTCCTTCTCGGAGTTACAGACACGGATTGGTTGGCAGAGAGCGAATTCAGTAGGTCATGCAGGCGGCGTTGATCATGCCTGCCGCCAACGACCCGGCGCCAAGCCAAATGCCGGCTGCAATCTGTCCCTTTTCGATGCGTTGCGATAGGCCGTCCATCGCCATCCGCAGCAGCAAATATGCCAGCACCTGCACAACCAGCGCAATCAGACCCCAGAGAATGCAGTCGCCCAGGCTGACCGAGTTGTGGATAGCGCTTGCCAGGGGGGTGACGAAGCCCAGAAGGCTGCCGCTAAACGCAATAGCTGCCGCGGTATTGTTTTCGCGGATCAGCTTCAACTCGTTATGGGTGGTGACGACGCCGTAGAGTACGGCGTAAACGACCGTCAGGATCAGTGAAGCGCCGAGATACATGAGAAAATCGGGCAGTCCGCTGATGGATGCGGCGATGGAAAAATCCATGGATTGAATCCTTCGGCTCTGTGTGTTGCTTCTGCTGAGTAGGCTTATATGATCTTGAACATGCCGCGGTCCATATCGACTCCCAACATGACTTCGACGCTGCGGCCGTCGTCGCGCCGCTCGATGGCGAGCAGAAGGTATTCGCCATAGGCCGGGTCGCCGGGAATTTGCCGACCAAACAGCATAACCTCCTGCCCAATCGAGCTGGCCTCGTTTTCGTCGTCAACCACAGTTTCCTGGAACCGAACCGGACTGCTCCAGTCCGGGTCTTCTTTGAACCAGATGCGGTCATAGACGGTGCCGTCGTCCAGCGTGTAGGCCAGTTGCCCGATCTTGCCGCCCTCGCCCTCCCATTCCCTCCATTCCGGACCTTCCGGATAAAAGCTGGTGTGGGGCGCGTAGAGGGTTACCTCCTGAATATGCGCGTCCGTTTCCCCGCCGACGCAGAGGATTTGGAACATGGCGTGCTGATCGGTGTAATAGCGCAGCACAATCGAACCATCGCCCAGGTCAACCCGCCCCATGGCCGAAATGAACAAGGTGTCGCCGGGAAGTTCAAATTTGAGCCGGTCCGCTATCATGCGGAAGCGCAGCATGTCCAATTCGACGGCGGCGCCGATCCGCAATCCCAAAGGGCCGGTTGCCGGCGCCGACGACTTGTGGTCGCCGAACAGGTTCCGAAACGAGCCAAACACCATCAGCCGACCTTCTCGGTAAAGCTACGCCAGTCGATGCTGGCCATGTTGAGGCGCCGGTCCGCCATATAGTAGATGACGTCGCCGCTGCGAACGATCCGGTCGTCCGGCGGATTGAGCATCAACGCATCGTTTCCTTGGCCGGAGGCGACGCCTAAAGCGGTTGCATGGTATCGGCCTTTCAGCACCCGGAACAGGCTGCCAAAGGCAATTTCCAGCCCGTCTTCCGGCACCGGCAAGCTGTAAAGCGTTGGGTGAACCAGGGTCGACAGCAAGGTTTTCGGCACGCGCGACGACCCGGGATCGTTCGCGGTGCGGACCAGCAATTCGATCGACATCGGCAGCAAGCATTCGGCACGTGGGCAATGCGCTTTCAGCAGGTCGGATACCGCCTCGTCGTGAAAAAATGCAGCGATGTGCAATCGCGGGTTGCGTGCGGCGATCGCTAGGCCCGCCGCCAGTGTTTCGTTGTCGTCGCGGCCCAAAATGATGGCTCGTCCGGCGGATGCGACGCCGGCCCGATCCAGCACGTTGGCATCGGTAAGCGTTTCACCCCTGACGAACTGCACCTGGTCCGGCATCGGGTTTTCCATCGATTGGTCTGCCACCAAGACAATAGCATGCCCGTCGGAATCGCCCCTGAGGAAACTCACCATTCGACGGGTCCGGTCGCCGGCCCAGCCAACAATCACCGTGTGATCGGATAATTCGCGGTAGTCACCCAGGCCACGCATCTGTCTTCTCCAATATCCCGAGGCCGATTGTACGACTTTGGCGACAACACTGGTAAACAAAGCGATGCCGCCCGGCATTACCCAAAATACAGCGACGAATCGGCCAAACGTCGTGCTCGGCGAAAGGTCGCCATAGCCAACCGTCGTGGACGTCACCAGATAAAAGTACCAATAAACCGATGGCGCAGCGATGTCCTCGCCTTCGGTGAGCGCCATCAATCCCCAGGATGTTCCATAGTGCACAAGTGCGATAATGCCGATTGCCGGCCAGGTAACCTCCGCGATATGGCGATAGATGATGCGCCCCAGCGCAGCAAGCTGCCTGGGAGTGTGGACCTGCCATGGAGACCCTGAAGGGTTGCGCATTTGCCCTCGCAATGCCACAGAAATTCACTCACAGTATGGTGTACCATCCTAGCAGTGTGTGTGAAACGTTTGAGTATGCGAAACTGAGATTCCGTCGTTAGAGAATGGAGGCCTTTATGCCCAGTGAAACCTGGACAACCGATAGTTTGCATTTGGCGTTAAGCGGCACGGAACCGGTGAAGTCCGGTACGATCTGTATCGATCTCGTACGTGGGACCAGCGACGGTATTGCCGTGACAATGGTTGAGTTTGGCGATCTTACAATCGTTATGAGCGTCGGTGCGGAACAGATCCTCGCACAGGTCCTGCTTTGGCCACTGGCGAGTCTCAAGGACCCGGCGGCCTTTGCCGATATGGCGTTGCGGACGCACAAATTGATGCCTCTTTCGACCTTCGGCATCACGAAAGGCCCGGATGGCAGCGATTACTACGAACTGTTCGGCGCCTTGTCGGCTTCGTCCAAGCTGGACAATGTCGTGTTGGAACTTGAGACATTGGCCGACAATGCAATCGAAGCCGCGCAGGCTTACGAAGCCTTTCGCAAATAGACCGGCCAGAATAGGAGATCGGACCGATGGGAATTTTGACGAAACTGGTTACAGCCATGCGTGGCGGTGCAACGGAACTGGGCGAATCGATCGTCGATAGTCAGGCGATGCGAATTTTGGACCAGGAAATTCGCGATGCCGACGCAGAGCTTGTCCGGTCGAAAGACGCATTGGTCGGCATGATGGCCAAACGCAAAGTGATCGAGCAAAAGATCAGCGACCTGACCCGCCAACGGACTGAGTACGAAGGTTATGCGATGCAGGCCTTGGCGAAAGGCGACGAGTCGCTGGCTATGGATGTCGCGAACCGGGTTGCAGAGATCGAAGCGGAGCTGGCGACCGAGCAGGATCTCGCGGCGCAATACCGTGCGTCGGAGCAGGACGCCAAGCAGGCCATTCAGTCCGCGGACAGCAATCTGCGCCGCCTCAAACAGCAGGTGGATACAGTCAAAGTCACGGACAGTGTCCAGCG
>JAYPXD010000017.1:6122-6764 GCA_038135395.1 Alphaproteobacteria bacterium
GGCGCTCAGTCCTCGATGAATACTGCCTTGGGTTCATTGGAAAAGATCAAGGCGCGGCAGCAGGAACAAACGGCGCGGTTCGAGGCGGCAAAAGAAATTGCGCAGGGGCCGTCGGGAGACCTGCAGGCCCGGCTGCGCGACGCTGGGATCCAGCCCGGCGCCGCTTCGGGAGCGTCTGTTCTCGCCCGTTTGAAATCCCAGGGAACTCCGGATTTGCCAAAAGAATAGCTTGCCGGCGGCGTTGCAGTCGTGGCTGGCTAATGGGGTTTTGCCCCAATGTGAGTGGCCTGTCGCTGAGCCTCGCTGCACCCTCCACAAATTGACCCGATGAGCCCGATCCGAAAGGATCGGGCGTGCTCCATGGTCATCGCTAACGCCAAACCGTGTCCGGTCGCCGAGCACGGATTTTTTTTGGCAAATGGGGTGTGATTTTTTGAAGTGGAAAATATTAAAAGTTGTATATGAAATGCCTATTACGCCAATTCGACTCAGCATTATAGTGTGCAATAAAACTTATGAGTGTGTTTTGTGTATGGTATGATTCGGAGAGAGAGGCGGCGGCATGACAACCTCAAATCGCGGCGTGGGACCGGCAATCCGAAGTTTCCAACAAGGGATCCCCTCCCTGCCGTTTGAAGGGCA
>JAYPXD010000017.1:6774-8695 GCA_038135395.1 Alphaproteobacteria bacterium
TCCAGTCCAATAATATCAATGGGAGCGTTAATGGAGTCAATAAAAAATTCGATATAGGGAATATAATACAGAAAATAAAAAATATAGGATCTGAGTATATAATACAAAAAGACAATATCATGGGGGTTGATCTCGGCGCGTCATCCGTGGGAGTGGCATGGATAAACGATGAAACGGTATCTGGTTGCACCGTTCGACTGTTCAATACAGATAGTCACTCATACGCAGGCGAATCCAAGCACCGGCGGCGACGTCGGCTTCAATCCGCCCGCCGTGGTTTGCGCCGCCGCCGCAATCGTTTGTCAGCTGTAAGGCGCCTGCTGCTGTCGGCAGGCTTCCCCGATCCTCGCATGTCGCCTCCGGGCATCGATCCTTATCGCGTAAGGGCTGAGGGACTGGACCGGCTGCTTTCGGCGACGGAACTGAGCGTGGTCTTGTACGGGTTATGCAAGCGGCGCGGTATGCCCTCCATGGTTGTGAAAAAGCGGGCGGCGGCACTGGATGAACCGAATGCCGCTCCTGAAACCTGGGGTTGCTCGATTGGGCTGGACTGGCGCCGGCGGCAGTACCGTTCCGTGGGCGAGATGTTTGCCTTGGATGGTTTTTGGTCGGTTCGCAAGCGAAACAAGGACGGTCTCTTCCACGGTACAATCACCCAGCATCTCTACCGCCGTGAGGCTGCCCAATTGATTGAGACCCAGAGGAGTTTTGGGTTTCTGGAAATGACCTTGGAATTCGAGATACGGTATTTGCACCTGGCGTTTGAATCGACCAATAGTCAGGGCTTCCAACATTTGGTGGGCTCTTGTCCCTACATTCCCACCATTCCGAGGGCAGCTCAGCGTTCGCCGTCTGTCGAGCGGTTCTCTCTTTTGGACGCTTTGTCGAAAATCAAAGTTTGGGACGAAGGACGGGTTTGCCGCCTATCTTCCACGGAACTCTCCGTTCTGATGCGAGATTTTGGCGCCGCCAGTGGGATGACGCGGGCGAGCGTCCGGCAGATCCTGCAATGGCCGAATACAATCCAATTTCCCCATGGTGCCGATCTGCAGCGCGATTTGGTGGCTGCGGGAGGAGCGACCGCCTGAACGGCGGCGTTGGTGCGAACTTTGGGGGATTCGGCGCGCCGGTTCCTGCGGTATTGTCCAGAAATTCTCGATGACGTGGCGACAATTCTGACCTTCCGGCATACTGAAGCAGCGATTGCCCATGGGTTGCGGAATTATGGGATGCGGTTGGACTTGGTTCGCCGTATCTGCGCTGCCTATCGGGCTGGGGAACTGGAAATGTTCAAAGGCACAGCAGCCATATCGGCCGTCGCAGCCGCTAAAATTTCGCCATTTCTTGCCCAGGGCAAATTGATGTTCGACGCTGCGCAAGCGGCGGGTTTCGATCCTCGGGCTCCGGACCACGTGCTGCTCCAGAACATCCGCAATCCGATTGTTTCTCGCGCCTTGCGAGAGGCATTGTTGCAGATCAAAGTGATGGTGGAGCAGCGCGGAGTTCGGCCGGAACGCATTCACATAGAAACGGCTAATGAGTTGGGGGCCAGCCATATTCAGAGGCAAAGACGCGCCGCGCTGCATCAGGCGGATCGCGTGCGCCGCGATGACGCCCGCATCGTCCTGGCGGGGTTGGTTGGCACCGCCAACGTGACCGAGGCGAAAATCGTACGTTATCAGTTGTGGCAAAGTCAGGAGGGCATTTGCCTCTACTCGGGTCGCAGTATGTCTGTCCGGCAGTTGATTGATGGCGTCAGCGTTCAGGTGGATCATATTTGGCCCCGCAGCCGCAGCGGCGATAACTCCCTCGACAACTGCGTGGTGTGTTTTGCCGAGCAGAACCAGGAAAAGGGTGAGCTGACGCCATACGAGTGGCTTGGAAATGACCTTAGCCGGTGGCGGGCCTTTGTGGAGAAGGT
>JAYPXD010000017.1:8705-14249 GCA_038135395.1 Alphaproteobacteria bacterium
CGCTTTCCGTCGCGAAAAAGCGGCGGCTTTTGACTGATTTTTTCTCTGAACGGGAGGCCCGGATCCTGCCGCGGAATCTAAACGACACGCGCTATGCGAGCCGTTGCCTGATTTCCGCGTTGCGGGCGCTTTATCCCGAGGGGGGCCATAGTAGCCGTTTGGTGGCGCGACCGGGACAGCTGACGGCCGAGTTGCGCAAAGCGTGGGGCGTGTCGAAGCAGGCAAATGACCCGCGTAACCATAGCCTTGATGCAATCGTCGTCGCTTGCGCCAGCCACAGGACGATGTCGGAACTGGCGCGTGCTTACCGCAACGGCGCCGGTGTGGCTGGCGTAGAATTGCCGTTGCCGTGGCCGACGTTTGCGGACGATGCCAAGGCTGCGGTGGCCAATATTTGCGCCAGCCGCACGGAAAATCGTAGAGGCCGCGGGCCGTTGCATGGCATGACCTTGCACCGTGTCAGGGTGGATGCGGATGGCCGTCCGATGATCTTCGAGCGCCGGCCCGTATCGGAATTGCGCCTGCCGGATTTGGCTCGGATCCCGGATCCCCATGTAAATCAGCCGTTGATACAAGCCCTATCGCGTTGGTTCGAGGCAGGCCAGCCCAAGCACGATCCGCCGCGTTTGCCCTCCGGCGATGTCGTGCGGCGGGTCCGTCTATTATCATCCGGTTATGGCGGCAGGCCGCGTGAAGGAATGGGTGTTAGAGGCGGAGTCGCTGCCTTTGGGGAAATTGTGCGGTTCGACCTGTATCAGAAAGGCCGACGCTACTATATCGCGCCGGTGTATTTCGATGATGTCGCCAACCTGCCGTTGCCTCCGGACCGTTTGATCCGGCCAACGGAATTGCGTCGCGACTGGGACATTGTCGATCAGAGTTATGCCTTTCATTTCAGTATCTACCATGGAACCCCGGTCAAGATCGTGACGGCAAAATCGGAAGAGAAGACCGGCTTTGTACGGTCTTTCGACGTCTATCGGGCCAGGCTGATCCTGACGCCCTTCACCAATGTGGCAGTTTCTATCAAAGTCGGCACCCGGCTCGCCCAGTCCATTTGCAAATTGAATGTCGACCGGCTTGGCCGGACAAGCGAGATTCACCGCGAGCCACTGATGTGGCATGGGCGTGTTGTCCGGCGAAAGATTGCGTACGATCCATCGGCCCCCAGTATCCAGGTCCCCGCCGTCGCCTTCGCCCGTTCGAATTAGGCCGGTTTCCGATCAGATTGATCCGAGAATACTCCAGGTGTGGGCCTGCAATGGGTTGTCGGTTCAGGTGCGAGCGATAAAGGCTGCAGCCTCACGAGCGGAGGCTGCAGCAATAGTGATGGGAGTTCGTAGCAAAGCGGTGCTTGGCTTTTGAGTCGATTATCGACACAATCAATAATAAAAAATATTCTCTTTAAAACAACCAAAATTAGCATTTCCGCGACAAAGATCGGCATCCTGATTAGCCACGCCTGGGACCGGATGCCGATTCAGGTGAGCAGATATCGGATGTTGGCATCCAGCAGCATCAGCCCTTCCGGGGTTAGCCCGAACTTGTCTGGCGTCTCCCACGCAAGCCCTGAATCTTGCAGGGCCTGTCGCTTCTGAATTGCCAGAACCCGCCCGAGCGATTGTCCTGCGACATCGGCAAATACGGCTTTGTCGATGCCCTCAGCCAGGCGAAGTCCGGTTAACACCAGTTCTTCAGCCACTTCTGACTGCGCGATGATCGTGTCGGATTCAATGCCGAATTTTGTGGTTTCCGCTGCTTCCAACCACTTTTCGGGTGACCTGATATTGCTAACCGCGTGGCGGTGCGCGCCCTGTCCCAAGCGTCCATGCGCTCCCGGCCCCACCCCGATCCAATCGCCGCCACGCCAGTACACCAAATTGTGCCGGGCTTCGGCTCCGGGATGAGCGAAGTTCGAGATTTCGTATTGGGCAAGGCCCTGGTCGACCAGACGACCGACGGTGTATTCGAACAGGTCTGCGGCGGTTTCGTCATCCAGCGCCGTCATGCGTCCGGTCTGCAAGGCCTGATAAAAGCGCGTACCCGGCTCGAAAGTCAGTTGATACAGCGACAGGTGCTGACTGGCATAGCTCAAGGCATATTCGAGGTGCGGGCGCCACGATTCCAGGTTGTGACCGGGAAGGGCGTAGATCAGGTCGAACGAATAGCGGGGAAAAGTCTCGGCTATGTGGGCCAAAGCCCGCTCGGCATCGGCGACCCTATAGGTGCGGCCCAGAAAATCCAGGGCCGATTGCTCGAAGGATTGTACGCCCAACGACAAGCGGTTGACGCCGATTTTGGCGAAATCGACGAACCGTGCCGCCTCGTGCGTGGTTGGGTTCGCCTCAAGCGTAATCTCGCAATCCTCTGCCATTGGCCACAGGCCAGCAATGTGGTCGAGAATGCTGGCGATCGATGCGGGCTTTAGCAGGGAAGGCGTCCCGCCGCCCCAAAATATCGTTTCGACCCGCCGGTCGGGCGTTTGTTCGCGCCAATGGGTCAGCGCACGCAGAAAGGCCGCCACCCAGCGAGGCTCGTCGATGCTGGGCCGGACGTGGCTGTTGAAGTCGCAATATGGGCACTTGGCGCCGCAGAACGGCCAGTGCAGGTAAATCGAAAGTGGTTTCTGCCCGGTCATCGCCGAAAACAACGGTCTACCAGGGCCCGAAAAGCGATTCCCCTGTGGCTGAACGCGGCCTTTCGGGCGATGCCGGCGTCATCGACCGCCATTTCACCGAAGGTCTGGCTATCGCCGTCCGGCTGGAAAATCGGGTCATAGCCAAAGCCGCCGCTGCCTTGCGGCGGCCAGACGATCTGACCCCGGACTTGTCCTTCAGTCGTTTCAAAATGTCCGTCCGGCCAAGCCAGGACCAGCACCGCAACGAACGCTGCCGTGCGGTCCTGCGATCCGGCCAATTCATTCTGCACGCGTTGCTGTGCCGGGCCAAAATTCTTGCCCGGCCCGGCCCAATCGGCGGAATAAACGCCCGGCGCCCCTCGCAAGGCCGCGACCGCCAGGCCGGAGTCGTCGGCCAGCGCCGGCAGGCCACTGGCTGCGACGGCGGCCCGCGCCTTGATCAGGGCGTTTTCGACAAAGGTCGTGCCGGTTTCCGCCGGCTCCGCCAGGCCAAGCGCGCCGGCGCCCACCAACTCCAGTGGGAAGGCCGCAAACAGGCGCTGAAATTCAGCCAACTTGCCGGGATTGTGGCTGGCTAAGACCAGCTTGGGCTCGCGGAATTGGCGGGGCGACCCGCCGTTCACGAGCCGAGGCCGGACAGGGCGATGATCGAGCGGCGCTGCAGCCGCACCAACTCGCCGCAGCCTTTTTCCGCCAGATCCAGCAGGGCCGCAAACTTTTCCTTGGTCAGCGGGGCCTCTTCGCCTGTCGCCTGGATCTCGATGATCTCGCCTTTGCCGGTCATCACGAAATTGGCGTCGGCTTGGGCGTTGCTGTCCTCGGCGTAGTCGAGGTCGAGCACGGCATGATCCTGGTAGAGCCCGCACGAGACGGCAACCACTTCGCTGGAAAGCGGGATGCTTTTGATCATTTTTCGGCTCTGCATCAAGCTGCAGGCTTGGTACAGCGCGACATAGGCGCCGGTGATCGAAGCCGTCCGGGTGCCGCCATCGGCCTGAATCACGTCACAGTCGATTTTGATCTGCCGCTCGCCTAAAGCCTGCAAGTCGACGATCGAGCGCAGCGCCCGGCCGATGAGCCTCTGGATTTCCTGTGTTCTACCGCTCTGCTTGCCGCGTGCAGCTTCGCGATCGCCGCGGGTATGGGTGGCGCGGGGCAGCATGCCGTATTCTGCAGTTACCCAGCCCTTGCCCTGACCACGCATGAACGGCGGCACCCGGTCCTCAACCGAGGCGGTGCACAGCACATGGGTATTGCCGAAGCGCACCATGCACGATCCCTCTGCATGCAGGCTGAAGCCAGGCTCAAGCGAAACTTTGCGCATTTCATCGTGGGCTCTGCCGGATGGGCGGGCGCTCATGGTCATCCTTTCAGGGGTCTTGATCGGGCGCGACGCTAAACCCGTGGCCTGGCGATGTCCAGGCAGGTTGACGAGGCTATCCGCTGCACCTACCTAGCAGGTGTTCCCCAGACCCGAGTTGATCGATTGATAGGAAGCGGTTTCGAGCGATGGCGGGCCCTTCACTGGCTGACCTGAACCAACGGTCGCGTGAGATTTTGCGTTTGATCGTAGATGCGTACGTGGAGACCGGCGAGCCGGTTGGCTCCCGCACGTTGGCGCGCCGGCTGGAGCGGCAATTGTCGCCGGCGACTATCCGCAACGTGATGGCCGACCTGCAGGACCTTGGGCTGCTGCATGCGCCGCATACCTCCGCCGGCCGCTTGCCGACCGGCGCGGGTTTGAAGCTGTTCGTTTCCGGGCTGCTGCAGGCCGGAAACCTGACGGAGGCGGAGCGCCACGACATCGAAGCGCGCTGCGCGGCCGTCGGCCACAACATGCCGTCGATGATGGAACAGGCGAGCACCATGTTGTCAGGTCTGTCTGCGCACGCCAGCTTTGTCATCGCGCCAAAGCACGCGCATACGGTTGCGCATATCGAGTTCGTGCGCCTTTCGGACGCCCGCGCGCTGGTGGTGATCGTCGATGATCACGGGCAGGTGGAAAACCGGATCATCGAGATTGCTCCGGGCATGCCGATGTCCGCCTTGGTCCAGGCCAGCAACTATCTGCGTACCCGGTTGCAGGGGCGGACGATCGTCGAGGAACGGGACCGTATCCTCGATGAACTGGAATTGCACCGGACCGAGTTGGATGAGCTAACCCAGAAAGTGGTGAAATCGGGCCTGGCCGTTCGGCTGGATGACCCGGCACCGGCGACGTTCGTGGTGAAAGGTCAATCGCAGTTGCTCAACTCGGTAGGCGGTGTTGAGGACCTTGAGCGGCTGCAGGCGATTTTCGAGGTTTTGGAACGCAAGGAAGCGTTGCTGCAGCTGCTGGAGGCGACTCAGCGCGGCGACGGCGTCCAGATTTTTATCGGGGCCGAGCATGATTTGTTTGCATTGGCGGGCTGGTCGATGGTGCTGGCGCCGTTCGGCACCAAATCCGATGGCAAGGGTGGCGAGCAGGTTTTGGGTGCGGTCGGTGTTATTGGGCCAATGCGCCTCAACTACGCCCGCATCGTTCCGATGGTAGACTACACCGCCCAAGTGATTCGACGTATCCTAGGTTAAGATAATGCAAGAGAACGAAAATACCCGTCCGACCGACGAGACCGATGCCGATGCGGCGGCCGACGCGGCGTCCGAGCCCGGGGCGGCAGGTGATGCGCCTGCGGCGGCAGAGACCGACGCAGAGGTGATCGCGGCGAATTTTGCAGCGCTTGAAGCAGAGTTGGCCGCGGCCAAGGACCAGCAACTGCGCGCTTTGGCGGAGGTCGAGAATATGCGCCGCCGGGCGCAGCGCGAGCGAGAAGAGGCGCTGAAATATGGCGCGGTCAGCCTGGCGCGCGATCTGCTGAGCGTTGCGGATAACCTGGGCCGCGCCTTGCAGGCGGCGCCGCAAGACC
>JAYPXD010000017.1:14259-23801 GCA_038135395.1 Alphaproteobacteria bacterium
TGGTCGAGCGCGAATTGGCCGGCGCGCTGGACAAGCATCAGGTCAAATTGGTCGCCGGCGTCGGCGAAGCGTTTGACCACAACGTGCATCAGGCGGTCGTCGAACTGGAATCGGCGGATGTGCCGCCGGGCCATGTCGTTCAGGTGTTGCAGGCGGGCTATACCCTGCATGACCGGTTGTTGCGCCCGGCCATGGTTGCGGTCGCAAAATCGCCCGCCTGACGAGTGCCGGTCAGGCCTCGTCCGGTGTCCGCAGGTCCATGCTCAGCGCATGGACCTCTTGGCCCACCAGCGAGCCCAGTGCTGCGAATACCATCCGTTGCCGGGCAACCCGGTTTTTGCCCTGGAATGCCGTGGCTGTGACGATGGCGTGATAGTGGCTCTGGCCAAACGGCCGGTCGCCGGCGTGACCGCTATGCAGGTGGCTCTGGTCGATGATGGTGAGCGAACTCGGGGCAATCGCGGCCTCAATCTTCCGCTCCAACTCGGTAATACGCATGCGTGATCTCTCTTTCCGCCCGATGCAGGGCGCTGTTACCCCAGGCTAGGCTATTTGAGGCAGTTGACGCGAACTGCAAAGGTCTCTGCCGGCTCGGGCGGGGTGGTCTCGTGCGGAACTCTCACACCGTTTGCGGCGAGGAAGGTTACCAAATCGGCTGCTTTGGTCGCCAGCGTAATATCCGTCGCCGGATTGGCCAGCGCCTTGCCATTGTGCGGCAGGATTTTTCGGGGGTCTATTTTTGCAAAGACGATGCCGAAGACGCGGCCGTCGTCATCCAGCACAGGGCTGCCGCTCGACCCGCCGGCGACGCGGGCGCCGATCAGCAGGATATCCACACCGGATCCGTTGTCCCGCACGCCGTTGAACTGGCCGGATGCGCGCAGCGGCAGGCGCCTGGGACGCAAGCTGGCGGGAAAGCCGACGACTTCGACGTTAGCGCCGACCGCCGGTGACGTCGGCGTTATCGTGGCGACGCTTTGCGGCCTGGCATTGGTGGCAAGTAACGCGAGATCGTGCTGGCCAGATGATGACAGGACGCGGGCGTCATAAGTCTTGCCGTCCGGCGTCAGAATCGAGACGTTGCCGCAGGAGGCGACTACGTGATTGTTGGTCACCACCTCGCCCGCTGAACTGACGAAAAAGCCTGAGCCGGTGCCGGAAGGGGAGGGGTTGGGTTCTATTTCAATGGACTTGCGGACATATTCGTTCCGCCGATGCCGGATCGCATCCGCTTCCGCGTCCGATATCGCCCGATGCCTGCAGTCGTAGTCGTCTTTGCGCTGGATGAGATTGCGCGCCG
Source organism: Alphaproteobacteria bacterium (assembly GCA_038135395.1). Lineage (GTDB taxonomy): Bacteria > Pseudomonadota > Alphaproteobacteria > Bin95 > Bin95 > JACKII01. The sequence goes on from JAYPXD010000017.1 coordinate 15,560, forward strand.
GGTCATAGCAATTGACCACCTTGGCGGCGTTCGCGCCCTGTGGCGCGGCCCCCCTAACGCGGCGGCAAACGCGATAGCGGCGGCAATATTCATGGCGGCGGTCTTAACTGGCATGTCGCTCCCATTCTGGCTTCCTGCGGGGCGCTTTGGGTATTACTGGAGGTAATGGGGGGACTTTGATATTTCTATTGCGCGGGTCACTTCGCCTGTCAAAGGGGCCAAAAAAGCAAAAGCAATGGCACGCCTGCCGCCACAATCAGAATTTCCAGCGGCAGGCCCATGCGCCAGAAATCGCCGAAACGATAGCCGCCGGGGCCGAGGATCAACAGGTTGTTCTTGTGCCCGATCGGGGTGAGGAACGCGCACGATGCCGCGACCGCGACCGCCATCAAAAACGGATCGGGATTGACCTGCAATGTCGTAGCCACGTCTACGGCGACCGGCGCTGCTATCACGGCCGTAGCCGTATTGTTCATGACATCGGACAGGGTCATCGTCACAGCCATCAGAATGGTCAACACCACCCAGGGTGAGAACCCTGCCGAAATCGTGACGATGCCATCGGCGATTAAGGCGGTGCCGCCGCTGGCCTCCAATGCCGCGCCAATGGGCAGCATGGCGCCCAGCAGCACGATGACCGGCCATTCCACCGATGCATAAATATCTCCCGGCGGCACGATACCAAACGCCAGGTAAGCGATGACCACCGCCGCCAACGCCATCGGCAAATAAACAAGCCCGGTGCTTGCCGCCAGGATGGCGACAGCAAAAAGTAGGACGGCCAGTCCGGCTTTCTCGCGGCGAATAACCTGCAATCCGCGCTCTGCCAGTTGAAGCGCTCCCATTTGGGCAATGGCGTCGGGCAGCGCGTTCTTGCCGCCGAGCAGCAGCAGGATATCGCCGGCAAGCAGCGGTATATGCCGGACACGGTCGCGCAGTTCCTTGCCTTGCCGGGCCAATCCCAGCAATCGCACCGCGTTCAGCGGCCCAAAATTCAGGCCGGCCGCCGTGCGGCCAGTGGCGGCTGCGCCTTCCGGCAGCACGACTTCGGCCAATTGCAACTCTCCGCCTTGCAGAATGTCATCGGCATCCCACTCTTCCGGGTATTTCAGACCCAGCTTGCCGCTGATGCCGTCGAGTTCCGTGGGGCCGGCCTGGATGATGATCAGGTCCTGCGGCTCCAGCTTGGTATAGTCGCCATAAACGGGAATGCGGGCGCCCTGGCGCAATAGCCCCAACAGTTGGCCGTCGAATTCATCGACGGCCGATCGTATCTCTGTCCAGGTCATTCCGACCGCAACGCCGTCTTCCCCGACCTGCAGTTCGGCCACATAGTCCTCGACGTGCATTAAGGTATCGTTAGCGCCGTGCAGACCCGCAGCCTTGGGGATCAGCCGCCACCCGACCAGCGCCACGAACGCCACCCCCAGAATGGCAAGCGAAAGGCCGACCGGAGCAAAATCGAACATGGCGAACGCTTCGCCCAAGGCATTTTCGCGGTAGGCTGCGATTACGATGTTGGGCGGGGTGCCGATCAGGGTCACCATTCCCCCCAGGATCGATGCGAAGGACAGGGGCATCAGCGTGAGCGCAGCACTCCGCTTTGCGGCTTTTGCCGCCTGGAGGTCGACCGGCATCAGCAAGGCCAGGGCGGCGACATTGTTCATGACTGCCGACAGGGCGGCTGCGAGCATCGCCATGATGGCGATATGCGCAGAGAGGATGCGACCGCCCTTCACCAGATAACTGGCCACCAGCTCGATAACGCCGGACGCGGAAAGGCCCCGGCTAACGATCAGCACCAAGGCAATGATGACCGTGGCGGGATGGCCAAAGCCACTAAAAGCCTGATCTGTCGGAACCACGCCGAGCAGGACGCAGGCGACCAGCGCCGCGAACGCAACGACGTCATAGCGCCAGCGGCCCCAAATCAGGAGCACGAACACCATCCCCAAAATTCCGAACAGGATCGCCTGGTCGCTCGTCACGCTCAAATCCTGGCTTGTCTTTCAGCTAAATAAGCATCGCTAGTGTAGCTGAATTGGCGGCTGAATCTATGGGCTATGGCAATGCTGTAATATGATGCGTTGTCAGCGCGTATTGCGCTTGACGCTGCGTCGTTCCGTCCTGTCTAATCGTGCTGTCCATTGTGCCCGGACGGGTCTTTGGTGGCCTCAAACTCAAAAATAAAGAGGAATGCTCATGACATTAGCGGCTTATGTGAGGACGGCGGCATTCGCCGTGATTGCCTCATTCGGTGTTTCCAGCGCGTATGCTGGTTGCGCTGAAGGCAACTAGAAGGAGTGCAAAGGCCAGCCTTGGGTTGATGGCGACGTGATGGAGACGCCGCTCGGCTCGAAATGGTGGCCAAATCCCCTGTGGGGAGCTGGCGACGAGGCTGGATCGACCAACTGGTATAAAAAGCCAGACGTGGTGAAACGCGCGCTCGGGACGGTGAAAAAAGGCATGACCCTAAAAATCGGTCATGAGTACACAGCCAACATGCCCTTGTTCGGCGAGCGGAAGTTTGCGTTGCGCATCCCCGGCAAGCCGACGGGCGGTCCGTTCGGTGGCGTCAACCTGATGTACAATGACGAATACCTGGCGACGGAAATTGGCCAGGTCGGCACGCAGTTTGATGGCCTTGGCCATATCGGCGTCGCTATCGGCGCGCAGGGTGACCTGAACAACATGCGCTGGTACAACGGCTTCACCGCCGAAGAGATGGGCGGCGCCTACGGTTTGAAAAAGCTGGGCACTGAAAAGCTGCACCCGATCACGGCGCGAGGCATCCTGCTGGATATCGCAGCGGCGCGTGGGGTCGAGAGCATGGAAGCCGGCGAAGTCATCACCATGGCTGACGTCAACAAGGCTCTCGAAATGCAGGGCATGAAGAACTACAAGTTCATGGAAGGCGACGCCATCATCTTCCGCACCGGCTGGGAAAAGTACTGGATCAAGGACAACGCCAAGTACAACAACGGCTGTCCCGGCATTGGCATGGAAGTGGCCCGTTGGATTGCCGAAGACGTCAAGGCCGGCGTAACCGGCGGCGACACCTGGCCGGTCGATGCGGTCTGCGGGGCGGGCACCAAGTGCGAAGTGCCACCGGGCTGCGTCTTCTGCGTCCATGCCTACCTGCAAACCCGCCATGGCATCGTCAACCAGGAAAACCTGAAGTTGAAGGAATTGGCCGACGCAAAGGTGTACGAGTTCGCTTATTTGTACACTCCAGTGCCGATGAAGGGCGCTACCGGCTCGACGGGCTCTCCGATCGCGATGTGGTAGGGCTTGTTTGAATCGGCGCTATGGCAGCTCTGGTTCTGCTCCAAAACCCCATGGCTTCCCTTGCTATGGGGGTTTGTTGCTTTTTGCGCCTGCGGTGCGGACAAGATTTCCGCAATGTGGGCGCGAAGACAGTAACGCACATTTGACTTTGCTTACCTGTTGGCGTTGATAGCGTCTGGATTCATCCCGCGATACGCCAGTTAACGGGATGGATGTTTCTGGAACCTGGGAGATAATCATATGCGAGACGTTCTCAAACGCTCGGCCCGGTTGATCGTTGCGGCAGGCTTTGGCGCCTTGGCCGCTGTTGCGGCTCAACCAGCCGCCGCTGTCGATCCGGTCAACATCCGTTTGGCTTCGGACCATAACCCGCCGCCACATCCGGCCGCCATGGCGGAAGAGTTCTTCAAGCAGCGCTTGGAAGAACTGATTCCTGGCAGCCAAGTGCGCATGTACTATGCCTCCTCGCTCTATAAGATTCCGGGCGCGGTCGAGGCCATGACCAATGGCGACCTCGAAATGACCTGGGGTCAGTTCGGCAAGTCGGCCCAGGTCGATCCGTACATGAGCGTCGTCGTCGGCCCGATGCTGCTGACCACCCCCGGCGCCATCGACAAGTTCGACAAGACCGAAACCTTCAAAATGCTGGTCGACCGCTTCGACAAGCTGCACGGCGTGAAGGTTTTCGGCGCTGGCGACCTCAGCTACTACATGGGCGCTGGCTCCGGCGCGCGCTTGTTGAGCCCCGATGACTTTGCTGGCAAGAAGATCCGCTCGATGGGCCCGGCTGAGAACGCCGCGCTCAGCGCCTGGGGCGCCAACCCGACGACCATGGCCTTCGGCGATGTGCCGCCGGCCCTGCAAACCGGCGTGATCGATGGCCTGCTGACCAGCCTCGGCGGTTTCCGCTCCACTCGCGATCAGGCGCCGTTCTTCACGGTTGCCGGCATCAACGGCATCGTCGGCGACTACTACTGGATCGGCGCTTCCAAGATCTGGTGGAATGGCCTGAAGAAAGATCAGCAGGAAATCATCGAGAAGCTGATCAAGACAGAAGTCCTGCCGTTCCAGCGCAAGGCCAACTGGTGCAACGACAAGATCCTGCTCGACCAGTACGGCACCACGGACCCGACCAAGCCAGGCATCTATGTGATGAAGCCAGAAGAGGCTGAGGTGCTGGCTACCAAGCTGGGCGACGCCACCCAAAAGTGGATCAAGTCGAACACGCCGTCCGGCGCGCACGAGTGGGTTGATAAGTTCGTGATGGAAGCCAAAGCGCTGTCTAAAGCGAACCCGCTCGGCACCGACTGGCTTGAGAAGACCGATTGCAAAGAAATGCAACCGTGGTTCGACAAATACACGAAGAAAAAGTCGTAATCGGCTGTTTCGTGTGATAGAGGCCGGCATCTTAACGGGTGCCGGCCGTTGTTATATAGTGCCAGTCTCCACCGTCGGTATCGCACCTTGCAGTACAAGGACAGCAGCCGGCGTCTAACAGGATAAGTGTGACCGATCATGGAGATCGCTCTCGACCGCACCTACCGGGTCTACCGCTGGTTGTTGGATAATTTGGTTGGCCATGGCGCCGCCATTATCATGCTGGGCAGCGTGCTGCTGGCGATCTTTGAGATCATCCGGCGCTATATTTTTGGCGTCGTTTATGACTGGGGCCAGGATGCCGTGACGTATTTTACCGTCGGCTCCATCTATCTGTATTTTGCCGTCACCCAAGCCCGCCGGTCGCATTTGGCGGTGTCGGCGCTGATGGACTATATCAAGGGCCGGGGCTACCTGAAGCTTGTTCTGGTCGTCCGCCTGATCGTTACAGCAGGCTCGCTGGTGATGTATGGGGCGATCATCTATTATGGCTGGTCGACCGTGATCCGCGCCCAAATGCTGGAGCGCACGACCCAGAGCATGATGCTGCTGATCTGGCCGTTCCAATTTATCCTGATGCTCGGCTTTATTCTGATGGCGGTTACCCTGGTGTTCCAATTGTACCAGGATTACCAAGCCGTTCGGAACAAGACTGTGTTCGCCTGGGCGCCTGCCGAGGAAGGGCTGGAGGTCTAGAGGCCTCCCGTACCTGTTCTTGTCGCTGCGTTTAAAGTTTTTTTGAAGGGTTAGCCGCAATGGGTTTCCTCGGCATTTCAATGACGGCGTTGCTGGCAATCGGCGCGCCGATTGGCGTGGCGCTGATGGGCGCCGCCATGCTGGTCATCATGGGCGACGGCATGATGTCCATGGGCACGGTGTTCCGCTCGTTCTTCGATTTCACCAACAGTTATACGCTGATGGCGATCCCATTCTTCATCTACGCCGGCTTCCTGATGGAGAAGACGGGCCTGATCGGTGGACTGTTCAAGTTTGCCGATGCGGTCGTCGGCTGGCTGCCGGGCGGTTTCGCTTACGCGACCCTGCTGGCTGCGGTGATGTTTGGCGCGATCAGTGGGTCCTCGACGGCAATGTCGGCCGCTATGGGCGTCATCGCCTATCCGGAGATGATCAAGCGCGGCTATCCGAAGTGGATGTCTGCCGGCGTCATCGCCTGCGGCGGCGGCATTGCGTTGTTGATTCCGCCGTCGATCACGCTGATTTTGTTCGGTGTTCTGACCGAAGAAAATATCGTCAAGCTGTTCTTCGCCGGCGTAACGCCCGGCATTATGCTGGCCATCAGCGACGCGATCATCATCGTTGGTGTGGCATGGTATCTGAAGTTGCCGTCTGGCCAGTTCAGCATGACCACGTTGGTGAAATCGACGCTGGGCGCATTGCCGGCGCTAATGATGCCGGTGGTGATCCTGGGAGGCCTGTATGGTGGCGTCTTCACGCCGACCGAAGCGGGCGCTGCGGCGTGCGCCTATGCGCTGGTCTACGGCTTGATTGTCAAGCGCGGCCAATTCCTGAAAGACCTGCTGCCGGTGACGCAACGCGCGGTGAACCTGACCGCGGTAGTGTTTTTCCTGGTCGGCTGCGTCGGCGTGTTCCAGTTCTTGTTGGCGAACAAGGGCTGGCCGCAGGATATGGCGGCCTGGGTCGGCAGCTTCGGCCTGTCTTCGATGAGCTTCCTGGTGCTGATGCTGGCCGTGCTGTTATTCCTGTCGATGTTCCTGACCGGCGTCGCCATGCTGGTGCTGACGGTGCCGATCATCTACCCGATCTCGCTGACGCTGGGCATCGATCCGATCCACCTCGGCATTCTGTTTGCCCTGGCGGTGGAAATGGGGGGCGTGATCCCGCCGGTGGGGCTGAACCTGTTCGCGGTATCGGGTACGACCGGCGTGCCGCTGACCCAGGTGATGAAGGGCGCGATCCCGTTCCTGATCACGGACGGCATTGTGCTGATTCTGATCCTGATCTACCCAGATATCGCGCTGTGGCTGCCCGACCTGGCGGTGACGGACGTGTTTGCCAAGTAACGCAAGCGCTGAGACCAGGAAAAAGGCCCCGAACGCTGGTTCGGGGCCTTTTGCAATTCAGGTCTCTGCGGTGCGCAGGTCAGCCCCGGCCGACATAGCCATCCCGGGTCTGCGGCAGTTTCTTGCCCAGAATCGAGCCCGCCACGACATTGCGCAGCACTTCCGCCGTGCCGCCGCCGATGGTGAACATGCGCACATCCCTGGCCATGCGCTCGATCGGATTGTTGCGGGAATAGCCGCGGGCACCAAAGAACTGCAGCGCGTCGTTCACCACCTGAATGGCATTCTCCGAGGTGAAGATTTTCGCCTGCGCGGCCATCAGCATGTCGGGGAAGCCGTTCTCGCCACTGGCCGCAGCCTTGTAAATCAGCGCCTGGGCCGCCGCCAGTTTGATGGACATGTCGGCCAGTTTCCATTGCAGGCCCTGGAACTCGTTAATTGGCCGGCCGAACTGATGGCGCTCCTCTGACCAGTCCAGCGCCAGTTGGTAGGCGCCCTCGGCAATGCCCAGGGCGACGGTGCCGGCGCCGACGCGCTGCGAGTTGTAGGCGTTCATCAGGTCGGCAAAGCCCTTTTTCAGGCCGCGCGGCGGAATCACCAGCGCGGAGGGCGGCAGTTCCATATCCTCGAACGAGATTTCCGCCTCGGGGATGCCGCGCAGGCCCATGGTCGGTTCGCGCTTGACGATCTTCAGGCCAGGCGTCTCGTCCCGCACAGCTAGGAAGCCGCCGATGCCTTGTTCTTCGCCCGCTTCGTCATAGACCTTAGCAAAGATCAGGTGCAGGCGGGATACGCCGCCGCCGGTGATCCAATGCTTGGTGCCATTGACCACATAGCGGTTGCCCTTCATGTCGGCGCGGGTGGTCATGTCTCCAGCCGATGAGCCGGCTTCAGGCTCGGTGATGCAAATGGCGGGCTTGTCGCCGGACAGGACCATATCGGCGGCGAATTTTTTCTGCTCTTCCGAGCCATAAGCCATGATCGCCGAAATCGCGCCCATGTTGGTTTCGACCGCGATGCGGCCGGTAACCGAGCATTCCTTGCTCATTTCCTCAATCAGCAACACGGCATCCAGCCAGTTGGCGCCTTTGCCGCCGTAGGCTTGGGGAATTGTCATGCCAAGGAACCCGGCATCCTTCAGCCGGTCGACATTGTCCCACGGATATTGCTCGGTGCGGTCGACCTCGGCGGCGCGGTCTCGAACCGGTCCCTGCGCCAATTCGCGGGCGGCGGCGCGCAGTTTCTCTTGTTCGGGCGAAAGGGCGATGCTCATGGAGGCGGGCCTTTGTTTGCGCAAAAATGGAGTGGGAGACCTGTTCTAGGCGGGTTTGGGCAGCCGCGCAAATACACATCGGTCATCGGTCGAAGGCTCGAATGGCGGTTAGCTTACATTGGCTGGGAGGCGCAGTTCTGATCGGGTAGAGCCCGGCAAATGTTTGGTGGGGCGCTGCATCGGACATTGTGGACCTGCGTTTGATTAAGATTGCTTTGGGGTATCGATTGCGCCGCGGGTGGAATAATATTAAAATATGACA
>JAYPXD010000018.1:0-22233 GCA_038135395.1 Alphaproteobacteria bacterium
GTGGCAGGTGCTCCAACAACCGCGCCATTGGCGGCGTCATCGCGCCAATTTCCGCCAATTGCAGACCAAGACATTCCGATAGGGAGCGCGCGCCAATCCCGATCGGATCAAAGCGCAAAACCCGCGAATGGACCCAGGCCACGGTATTGGTATCGACGCCGGTCAGCCCGGCAATTTCTTTGAAATCACCCTTGAAATAGCCTGCGTCGTCCAATTGATCGACGATTGCAACCGCCACCGTCTGCTCAACCGAGTCCGACAATTCCAGTGTTACTTGCCGCATCAGATGTTCGCGCAGCGTGTCTGCTTTGGTGGCGAATGCTTCCCATCCGCCGCCGGTCGGCAGGTCAGTTGCGCGGCTGCCATCATCCCAAACATTAGTGAAATCGGTGTCGCTGCCGTCCAGCGATTGCTCGAAATCACCGCCTTCGCGGATGACCAGGTCCGATTCCTGAGGTTCAGCGTCGCTGGCCTGTGCGACCGGCTCAGCATCTTCGGCTGCACCAGCATCATCGCTGGGTTTCTGCTCCAACAGTGGGTTTTCGAGAAGTTGGGCTTCGACAAATTCATTGAGTTCAATGTTGGAGTATTGCAGCAACTTGATCGCTTGCTGCAACTGAGGCGTCATCACCAGATTTTGGCTCTGCCGGATATCTAGGCGTTGATTGAGAGCCATGACATCTCGGTTTTGCGCTCAACAAACAGCAAGGCCACAAGGCCAACGGAGCATAGACTGCATCACTATGCCGCACGCCATATCGCGATCATCCCGCCGGTTGATGCAATACCTCCTGCTTGATGTCGGAAACTGCCGCGGGGCGACGCCGCGCGCCGTTGTCAGCACTATGTTGGGAATTAGCCTTACAAAGTAAAGCTTTCTCCCAAATAAACCTGCCGGACACGCTCGTGCGCGACGATCTCTCCAACGGTGCCTTCCATTAAAACGATGCCATCATGCAAGATATATGCCCTATCGACAAGGTCTAAGGTCTCCCGGACATTGTGATCGGTGATCAAAACTCCGATACCGCGGCGCTTGAGGTGCGACACAAGCTCTCGAATCTCACCGACAGCGATCGGATCGATGCCTGCAAGCGGCTCATCCAATAAAATAACATTCGGGCGGGCATCCAACGCGCGGGCATTTTCAACCCGGCGACGCTCGCCGCCGGACAAGGCAGTCGCCGAGGTGTTGCGCAATCGGGTGATCGAAAATTCCGCCAGCAGGTCGTCAAGCAAGGCCTCCCGCCGGTCACCATCCCGCTCGACGACCTCCAAGATCGCACGGATATTGGCTTCGACGGTCAACCCCCGAAAAATCGAGGGTTCTTGCGGCAAATAACCGATCCCCCGCCGGGCCCGCCGATACATTGGCAGGTGTGTGATATTCTCGCCATCCAGGCTAATCTGGCCGAAATCCGGACGGATCAGGCCGGTGATGATGTAAAAGCAGGTAGTCTTGCCTGCACCGTTCGGGCCCAGCAACCCAACAGCCTCGCCACGATGCACGTTAAGAGAAACATCGCGCAAAACCGGCCGACGCTTGTAGCTTTTGCCCAAGCCTTCTGCGACCAGTCCGGGTCCCGCATCGAGAACATCGAGTACAGGGGGAGGGGTAGGTGCGTTCGCCATCAGTTCGCCCCTTGGGGTCGCGCTCGCGGCACCGGATTGCCGCCGGGGATCGCCGCACGGCGCATCGGCGGCAACGGCGCCGTTACATTCTCCGCAATCGGCGCTGTCTGCTGATCCGAGTTTGAATCTTTCTGTGGAGTGGCAACGTCGGCTTTGCTGTCGCCTGCACTTTGACCCGGTTTGCCAGAAGAGTCATCATTGGTGGGGTTATTTTTGCCCTGCCGCTTGCCGCTCGTACCGGCGTCAGCGCCATTTGGGACATCTCCCTTGCCGCCGCCCGGATACAAGATCGTGCGTACGCGCGCGGATTTTCCACCAATGATTTTGCTGACGCCGGTCGCAAGGTTTACAATCGCTTTATCGCCGCTCAGCTTGTTTTTACCGCGCGTGACCTGGACGTTGCCGGTCAGCGTCGCAATCTGGGAAGAGACGTCATAGTCGCCCATGTCGCCCTCAATCACATCGGTGGCGGTGCGGATAACGACGTTGCCCCAAGCGCGCACCCGCTCCAGTGCAGAACTGCCGCCTGTCAAAGCCGACCCGCCGGCAGGCAACCCCGGAATATTGGCTGGAACGGCGGCGGCGCGTTTAGCCTTGGTTTTTGCCGTGGGCGCAGCGTCCGTCCCTCGCTTGGCGAGCAAAGCTTCGATCACGTCCGCACGCATCGACGTCGTATCCTGACGGACAACAGCATTACCCCGAGCCACGGCCCGATGCTCCGCCCCCCAAAATTCCATGCTTTGGTCGGCGGTGATTGTCTGCTTTTCCGCTTCGATCCGCATGTCCTTGCCGGTGACCAGCATCAATTCGCGGCCAAGATCGTACGTCACCCGGTCGCCATAGAGCCGTTCTTTCTCGGTCTTGATGTTGACGTTACCCACGGCATCAATCCTGCGGATACGCCGCTGCCCCTTGGAACTGTCATCATACGAAGCCGAAACGATGTCGGCGCGAAGTTCCACCCGCCCTTGCTTGGCGACCACATTCCCTTTGGCGACGATCAGCTTGCGCTCTTGGAACAATTCGAGGCCGTTGTCCGCTTCGATCTCCAGCGGCGCTTTCGAGTCGCCAATCCCTGGCAGCGTCTGCGACTGGCCGCGGGCGGCGGCGGGCAAACCGAATGCAGCCAACAACACCATTCCAAGAACAATTCTGGCAAGCATCGGGGACTTCATTTCTGCTCTGGCGGCGGCGTGAAAATCAGGCGCGATTTGCCGAGAATGCGCACGGTCTTGCCCTTGTCCAGAATCTCAAACCCTTCGCCCTGGATCAACCCTTCTGGGCCGTATCCGTCGATCAGTTGATTTCCTATCGCCCGGCCCGATTTCATCATCACTGTAGCCGATTCCGTTTGGAGACGATAACCGTCACCGTGCGTGACCGTTACAGCGCCAGACAACTCCAGGCGGTCTTCCTTGCGGTTATAGAGCCCACTATCGGCCTGCATAGTCAGTTCGGCGCCATCCTTCATCGCGATTTCACCCGCCGGGCGGTTGAGAAGCACAGTGTTGATGCCATCGGCGCCCTGGCGCGCTTCAACCGCGGAGACCTTGAATGGCTGGTTGTCCTCATCGACGCCAACCAATTTGGCGTTCCGCATACGCAACTGCTGCGCATCGTGGATATCGATCTTGGTTTCAGGATCATCAGATAGGACGACATTGCGCCAATCCAATTGAGGCCAGATCATCGCCAAAACCAATAGGGCGCCGGCCAACAACGGCAGCAACAGCCGCAACGACCGCACCAGACGGGAATAGCCGTGCCCAGGTCCTTTTGCGGCACGGGTCTGGAACAGCCGTTCGCGTCGGGCGTCGTTGTCGACGATGCTGGTCATGTCAGACCGGCTCGCAGGCAATCGTGGATATGAACGATGCCAACCGCCTGCCCCACCCCCTCGACGCCCGGCTCTAGGACAAAGAGACTGGTAATATTGCTTGCGTTCATGGCCGCAAGCGCTTCGGCGGCCAAAGCGCGCGGTTGGATGGTGCGCGGGTTGGCCGTCATGATCGACCCAGCCGACTGCGACAACAAATCGGCGGTCATGTGCCGCCGGAGATCGCCATCGGTGATAATGCCAGCTAGTGCGCCATCGCCGTCGATCACGCCGACACACCCGAAACTCTTGGCCGTCATTGCAACCAACGCATCCGCCATAACCGTTTCCATGGCGACCAACGGCGGCTCGGCGTGCATAATGTCGGACACTAGCAAGAGCCGCCGCCCCAGTGCGCCGCCGGGATGCAGCGAACGGAATTGCTCGGCGGAGAAATTGCGCCGTTCCAGCAACGCAACGGCCAAAGCATCGCCCATGGCCATGGTCGCCGTCGTCGAGGTCGTTGGCGCCAGCCCCATGGGACAGGCCTCTTCGACCGGCGGCAACAGCAAGGTCACCGTGGCTGCATCTGCCAAAGTCGATGGCGCGCGCGCCGTGATTGCAATAATCGGAATCGATAGGCGAGCAGCATAGGCGATGACATCCGCCAATTCCGCTGTATTGCCCGAATTCGACAGCGCCAGCAGGGCGTCGCCCCGGGTGATCATGCCTAGGTCGCCATGACTGGCTTCAGCCGGGTGGACGAAATGGGCCGGCGTTCCGGTAGATGCCATCGTCGCCGCGATTTTACGCGCTATATGGCCGCTTTTGCCCATTCCCGTGACCACCACCCGCCCGGTGATCGACGCCAGGGCGCCGGTCGCCTGGAGGAATGCATCGCCGATGCTATCCGCCATGGCGTTCAGCGACTTCGCCTCGGTCCGCAGCACCCGTTGGGCGGTAGCGATAGTCTCGACCGCGGTGTCTCTTTCGCTAGCTGTGGGCAAAGATGTCAACGTCGCTCCAACCTTCCAGGTCGAGTGCCGCACGCGTCGGCAAAAAGTCAAAACACGCCTGCGCAATGGCCGTCCGGCCTTCGCGGGCTAACCGTTCGGCCAGTGCGTCGCGCAGTTGGTGCAAGTGTAGCACGTCTGAAGCCGCATAGGCGCACTGGGCTTCGCTTAATTCCGGAGCACCCCAATCCGAAGATTGTTGCTCCTTCTTTAACTCGACTCCCAACATCTCCTTGCACAAATCCTTAAGACCATGGCGGTCTGTATAGGTTCGGACCAGGCGAGACGCGATCTTGGTACAGAACACAGGCGCACACCGCACCTGCATATAGTGTTGGATCACCGCCAAGTCGAATCGCCCGAAGTGGAATATTTTGGGAATTGAGACATCGGCCAACAACGCCCGGAGAACCGGCGCACGATAGTCGGGCAGCGCGCCATCGGCTGGACGTTGAAACTGCACCAGGTGCGCATCCCCATTTCCAGGCGACAATTGCACCAAACACAACCGGTCCCTTCCCGGCAACAGCCCCATCGTCTCTGAATCGATGGCAACGCCGTTATTCCAGTCGATGTTGGCCGGCAAATCGCCCTGATGCAGGAATATGGCCATGACGGCATCACCTTTTCGCTAATCGAACAGACCCGTGCCATAGCAGCGACCAGGCAAATGCGAAAGGTGCCAATGCCCCGCGCCCGCAGCAAAACGCCCGTCAGGTGGTGCCGAACAGCCGATCGCCTGCATCGCCAAGGCCCGGCAGGATATAGCCATGCTCGTTCAGTCGCTCGTCGATTGCAGCGGTAAAAATTGGTGCGCCCGGATGTTTCGCGTGGAAATTCGCAATGCCCTCAGGCGCAGCAAGCAGGCAGACCAAACGCAGATCGACCGCGCCGGCGCGGCGCAATCGGTCTGCCGCCGCAATGGCGGAATGCCCCGTCGCCAGCATGGGGTCGAGGATCAGCACCGGGTGCCGGTCCAGTCGCTCCGGCGTCTTGAAATAGTATTCGGCCGCGACCAGCGTCGCCGGATCGCGGGCCAACCCGATATGGGCGAACCTGGCATCGGGCAGGACCTCGGCAAATCCTTCGCTGAGCCCCAACCCCGCGCGCAGCACCGGCGCCAATACAACGGTTCCGTCCGCAAGAAACGGCGCCTGCATCTGTGCGACCGGGGTCTCAATCCGTTTATGCGCCAACGGCAGGTCGCGCAGCACTTCATACGCCATAAACAGGCCAATTTCCCGACACAAGCGCCGAAACACAGAGGGCTCCGACTGCCGGTCCCGCATCTGCGAGAGCCTGTGCAGAACCAGGGGATGGTCAACCACATGAACGGCAACGGTCGTGGACATGGCGCGCGAACTCCTGTCTCGGGCAACCGCCTACCGGTACCATCCCGCTGGGGATAGCGCGAGGCCAAAGCGAATGATCATGGCAAATGGGTGCACCGGCCCAATTGTTCGCTATAATGTGGATCACTCTGTTCCGTTCGCAGACACAGGCAGCAATATGTCCAAGCCAGACTGGGAAGTTCCAACCTCGCTACAGCCATTGGCAAGCGACTATACGTTCGATTTGGGGCTTGCCCTCAAGTCGATCGTGAACCTCCGCTGCTTTGTGCCGGACGGAGCAATGACCGCGAACACTTTGGGACAAGAACGGGAAGGCAGCGGCGTCGTGATCGATGCCTCCGGCCTGATCGTGACCATCGGCTACCTGGTGACCGAGGCCGAGACCATATGGATCAACACGCATGACGGGCGGGCGGTTCCCGGACACGCCCTGCCGGCCCTGGCCATCGGCGATTCCGATAAATTGCAGGTCGGCGACCCCTGCATTCTGGCAGCCGGGTGCGGTCGCCAACACGCCGTCGCAAACAAACTGGTCGCGCGGCAGGAATTCGCCGGATATTGGGAATATGCGCTGGATGAAGCGTTCTATACTTCGCCCGCGCATCCTTCGTGGGGCGGCGCCGGCCTAATCAGCGAGGACGGCAAACTGATGGGCATTGGGTCCCTGATCATCCAGCAAGGCGGCGGACGGCCCAGCCGCCGCTCTGACATGAATATGGTGGTGCCGATATCCTTGCTGCCGCCGATCCTGCCGGACCTGCTGGCATACGGCCGAGTTAACCGCCAGCCTCGCCCATGGCTGGGCATGTATGCGACCGAGGACGACGACAAGGTCGTAGTGGTCGGCACCGCCGACAACGGTCCGGCCGAACGCGCCGGAATCGAAGCCGGTGACCGCATCATCGCCGTCGGAAAAGAGAATGTCCTCGATTTGGGCGGACTCTGGCGATTTGTCTGGGCCTGTGGCCCTGCGGGCACACCCATCACGCTGCGCGTGGTGCGTGATGACAAAATTTTCGATGCGACGGTCCATTCTATCGACAGGACAACGCTGCTGAAGTCACCGAAGCTGCATTAATTTTTGTCGTATCACTCAACTGAATAGGAGCTACCCATATGCCTTGGACGATCAAAGGGCAGTACATGGAAAGCTGCAATTGCGACTACCTTTGCCGCTGTATATTCACCAATCCGCAAGGCCCTGCGACCCGGGACCATTGCACAGCTTTGCTGGTATTCCGAATCGACGAAGGCGAAGCCGACGGGGTCGATCTGGCCGGGTCCAAGTTTGCGCTGGTGTTCAAGACCGGCCGGGTGATGGCGGCGGGCAACTGGACCTACGGCGGCGTCGTTGATGCCGCCAGCGATTCGCAGGCCGCAGCGCTGGAGCGCATCGTCGGCGGCAAGGCAGGCGGCGTGCCGCAGATGATCAACGACGGCCTGGTCACCAACCATCAGGGCGTGATGCGGGCGGCGATTGAGGTCGAAGCCGAAGGACTGCATCGGTCCGTCAATATTCCCGGCGTCCTGTCGTTCGCCATAGAGGGCGTACAGCCGCGCACGCGCAATGGCGAGGCGATGCACATAGACAACACAGCCCATCCCGCCAACAAGCGCCTGGCGCTGGCGCAGGCTAGCCAGATGCAGGTATCGGCCTTTGGCATCGCCGAGACGATCCTGGGCCAAGGCAATAACGGCCATTTCGCGCCGTTCCACTGGAAGGGGTAGCGCCGCCTCCAGGCCGCCGCCGGCATGCAGACCCGCTGGATAGGCGCGCGCGCACTTGATCCCTGGGGACCAATTGGGCCAGAAATAGGGTCAATGGTTTTCCGTTCACGTTCCCAAAGGGACCCCGGCCCAGCCGCCGGGGATGGTCGCTTATGGCAAGAAAAGAATATTCTGCAGATGTCGTCGTCGTCGGTTGCGGCATTGCCGGCCTCTCGGCTGCTGTGTCGGCGGCGGAAGCTGGGGCCAATGTCCTGGTGCTGGAGCGCGCGCCCAAGGACGACCGTGGCGGCAATACGCGTTACACCGAATCCTTCTGGCGCATGAAGGATCATGACACCATTGCGGATGATTTTGCCGAACGTCTGGCCGAGAATGCCGCCGGCTATCTCGATCCGGAAGTCACCAAGGACTACAATCGCCCCTACAGCGACTGGCAGCCGATGTTGCGCGCCCAGCCGGCTTTGGACCCGGCGCTGATCGAGGCCTGGGGCGAAGGCGCCGGCCCGGCGGTGCGCTGGCTGGAAAGCAAGGGCGCGAAATTCGACTATCTGCCGATCTATTTCCTGACCGTCTCGACCTCTCGCCTTGCCCCGGTCGGCGGCGGCTGGGCCCTGGTCGAGGCCTTGGCAAAGTGGTGTGAGACCGAAGGCGCCGACCGTGTCGCCATCCACTATGAAACAACGGCCCGGGGCCTGATCCAGGATGAGGACGGCAGGATTGTCGGCATCCGGGCGCTGGGTCCGGACGGACCGTGCGAATTCCGCGGCAACTCCGTTGTGCTGGCCTCCGGCGGCTTTGAGGGCAACGCAGAAATGCTGGCGCGCTATTGCGGCCCGCAGACGCAATGGACCCGGCCCATCGCCAAAGGCGGCTATTTCAACCGCGGCGAGGGCATCCGCATGGGCCTGGAAGCTGGCGCTGCGCCGGGCGGCGATTTCGGCAGCTTCCATGCCCAGCCGGTCGATCCACGCTCCGGCGCAATCGAGGCGGCTGTCGTTACCTTCAATTATGGCCTGCTGGTCAACCTGGACGGCGACCGCTTTACCGACGAGGCTCCGGCCACGGCCGATGCCTGCTATGAGGCGATCAGCCGGGATATTCTGCGGCAAAAGAAAGGGCTGGCGTACGTCATCCACGATGCGCGCCTCGACGACGTGCCGAACTGGCGGCTGGGTGTGCGTTCCGACCAGGCGCCGATCGAGGCCCCGACTCTGGCCGCGCTGGCGGACAAAATCGGAGTCAATTTCGACCGTCTGCAAGCCACCGTGGCCGCCTATAACGCCCATTGCCCACCAGAGCCGACGGGAGACGCGTTCAAGGCGCTGGAACTGGACGGGTTGCGCACCAAGCCGGGACTGATTCCGCCGAAAAGCAACTGGTCCCGGCCCTTGGACCGCGGGCCCTGGCGCGCCTGGCCGATCATGTGCTCGAATTGCTTTACGTTCGGCGGCCTGAAGGTTAACCCGAACGCGCAAGTGCTGGACATGGACGGACGCCCACTGCCCGGGCTCTACGCGGCCGGCGAAACCATGGGCGTCTACCACCGCACCTATACCGGCTCGACCAGCGTCATGCGCGGCTGCGTCTTCGGCAGGATCGCCGGGCGGCATGCCGCGCGCAGTAACGTTTAGGAGACGGGCTTTGATGGACCCGACATGCTGAGCTTCCTACAAAACAACCTGCCATTTTTCGGCTACCCGTACAAAGGCTCGCAAATCCCCTGCAACCTCTGCCAGTCGGACCGGACAGTCGTCATCTGTTCGACGGATCGCCGCTGGAAAAACCTGGTTACCGTCGCTTGCGCCGATTGCGGGCTGATGCGGACCGATCCGATGCCGACGGATTCGGAATTGGCGCAATACTATGCCAGTTCCTATCGCTTCGACTATCAAATGGCCGGTTCGAAGCCGCCGAAATTCCATCTGGTCCGGTCGGCGCGCGACGCCAGGATGCGGGCTACGGCGCTGGAGCCCTATCTGGTAGACGGGGCCAAGGTTCTGGATTTCGGCTGCGGCACCGGCGAATTCCTGAAACTTGCCAAAGACAAGGGCTGCACCGTCACCGGTATAGAGCCCGGCGAGGACTATGCGAAATTCGCCAGGGAAACCCACGGCCTGAACGTCATCAATTCGCCGTGGCAGCAGGTGACCCTGCCGGCCGGCGGCATGGACGTCATCAGTTGCAACCAGGTGCTGGAGCACCTGCGCGATCCGATGGCGGCGATCGCGGCCATCAATCGATGGCTGAAAATGGGCGGGGTGTTCTATGCCTCGGTGCCCGACATGCGGCCCAGCAAAAAGCCCAGCTTCGAGCGGTTTCACTTCGCGCACGTATACGGCTTCATCCCGGAAACCTTCGAGGCCGCACTGCGCCTGAACGGGTTCGAGCCCTTAACCGCCGACGCCGACGCCGCGCAAACCACGACCGCCGTATACCGCAAGATCTCGGACACGGCGTTGGACGACGTCAAACTTCGCGACCAGGACCGTGCACGGTACCTCCAGGACAATTTTGTCGATGGCAGCGTCGCCGCCTACATTTTTGGCGGCGGCTATCTGAAAAGCGCGCAGCGGCGTTTTTCGAAATGGTACCGCGACACGTTCACGGTCTAATTTGCTTTCGCCCAAACTCAATTGCAGAGCGGCTTTCGATCCCGCCAAGACTGGATTCCAGCGGCGCTGCGCACAACATTTGAGGCAAACCGTTCGTCATTCTCTGGCAGAAAGCCGGCGCATATGAGTTCAGTGCTCTATATCCTGATTCCGATCGCTGCCCTTGCAGTCGTCGTCGTCCTCGTGACCGGCGTCTTAGGCTTTGCCAAAGGCGGCAAGTTTAACAAGCAATACGGCAACAAGCTGATGCAGGCCCGTGTCATCCTGCAATTCGGCGCTGTCATCCTGTTGCTGCTGCTGGCGCTGGCCACCGGCAGCGGTGGCGGCGGGGGCGGCTAAGGCGATGGTTAAGCTCACCAAAATCTATACCCGCGGCGGCGACAAAGGCGATACATCGCTGGGCAGCGGCGAACGCGTACCGAAATTCGCGCTGCGTGTCGCAGCTTATGGCACGGTCGACGAGGCGAACGCAGCCCTGGGATTAGCGCGGTTGCATACAGACGGCGAGGCAGACGCGATGCTGTCGCGCATCCAGAACGACCTGTTCGACCTGGGCGCCGACCTATGTACGCCGGAAACCGGCGGCGAGAAGGCGCACGGCGCGCTGCGCATAGTTCCGGCCCAGGTCGATCGGTTGGAAGCGGAAATCGACGCAATGAATGCCGAACTCGCCCCCCTCACCTCTTTCATCTTGCCCGGCGGCTCGGCGGCGGCGGCGCATCTGCACCTGGCCCGCACAGTCGCGCGCCGGGCAGAGCGGCAGATGGTGGAATTGTCCCGCCACGAGACCATAAACGAGGCCGCCATCCGCTATATCAACCGCTTGTCGGACCACTTGTTCGTGCTGGCGCGGCACTGCAACAACAGTGGCGCCGCGGACGTGCTGTGGGTTCCGGGCCAAAACCGGCAGACCTGAGACGGTGGAACCGTTGACAGGTCGCCGCCGTCTCCGTAACAACGTTGTCTCACTTTAGCCTTTCGCAGGCGCACAACCTCCTTTAACGGAATGAGCCCCCCATGAAAGTCCTGGTCCCGGTCAAGCGGGTCATCGACTACAACGTGAAAATCCGCGTCAAGCCGGATGGCACGGGTGTCGAGACCCAGAACGTCAAAATGTCGATGAACCCGTTCGATGAAATCAGCATCGAAGAAGCGGTTCGCCTGAAGGAAGCCGGGATCGCGACCGATGTCGTCGCCGTGTCCATGGGTCCGAAGCAGTGTACGGAAACCATCCGCACCGCGCTGGCGATGGGCGCTGATCGTGGCATTCACGTTCTGACCGACGATGCGCTGGAGCCGCTGGCCGTCGCCAAAGCGATGAAGGCCCTGGCCGAGAAGGAACAGCCGCAGCTGATCATCGTCGGCAAACAGGCTATCGACGACGACTCGAACCAAACCGGCCAGATGACCTCTGCCCTGCTCGGCTGGTCGCAGGCGTGCTTTGCCAGCGTCCTTAAGGTCGAAGGCGACAAGGCTACCGTAACGCGCGAGATCGACGGCGGCCTCGAAACCGTCAACATCACTATGCCGGCGGTCGTCACTGTCGACCTGCGCCTGAACGAGCCGCGCTATGCTTCGCTGCCGAACATCATGAAGGCAAAGAAAAAGCCGATTGAGGAAGTGACGCCGGCCGACCTGGGTGTCGATACGACGCCGCGCCTCGCCGTCCTGAACGTCGCAGAACCGCCGAAGCGCGAAGGCGGCGGCAAGGTCGCAGACGTGCAGGAACTGGTCTCCAAATTGATGAGCGAGGCGAAAGTCATCTAATGAGCGTTCTCGTTGTAGCCGAATTGAGCGACGGCCAAATCGCTCCCGCTACCCGCAACGCCGTGACGGCAGCGGTGCAGATCAACAGCGACGTGCACCTGCTGGTCGCCGGCCAGGGTTGCGGCGACGCCGCTGCCGCCGGCGGCAAGATTGCCGGCATTACCAAGGTGCTGTGCGCCGACTATGCGGTCTATGCCAATGGCCTGGCGGAAAATATTGCCAAGCTGATTGCCGGCATCGCATCGGGATACAGCCACGTACTGGCGTCGGCGACGAACCAAGGCAAGAACATCATGCCGCGCGCCGCCGCGCTGTTGGATGTCATGCAGATTTCGGAAATCACCGAGGTCAAGGACGCCGACACCTTTGTGCGCCCGATCTATGCCGGCAACGCGCTGGCGACGGTCAAATCGTCCGACAGCATCAAGATCATCACTGTGCGCGGCACGGCCTTCGACGCCGCTCCGGCCACCGGTGGCTCCGCCGGTGTGGAAGCGGTGGCGAGCGCCGGCGATGCCGGGTTGTCGTCGTTCGTCGGTCGCGAACTGACCAAGTCTGAGCGTCCGGAACTGACCCAGGCCGGCATCATCGTGTCCGGTGGCCGCGGCATGGGTTCGGGCGAGAACTTCAATATCCTGGAAGCGCTGGCCGACGAGCTGGGCGCTGCGGTCGGCGCCAGCCGCGCGGCGGTCGATGCAGGCTTCGTGCCGAACGACTACCAGGTCGGCCAGACCGGCAAAGTGGTTGCGCCAGAGCTTTACATCGCGGTCGGAATCTCCGGTGCGATCCAGCACTTGGCCGGTATGAAGGACTCCAAGGTGATCGTCGCGATCAACAAGGATGAAGAAGCGCCGATCTTCCAAGTGGCGGACTACGGCTTGGTCGGGGACCTGTTCTCCGCCATTCCTGAGCTGACTGCCGAAATCAAAAAGCGCCGCGCCGAGCGCTAGACGCTGACCAGGGTCCTGGGGCTGACACGCGCCCCAGGACTTTTTTCTTTCAGGTCCAACGTAACGCCGTACTCGGCGAGGAAATCAGTCAATGGTGCAAAAAATCGGTGTCATAGGCGCTGGCCTCATGGGCAATGGCATCGCCCACGTCTGCGCGGTCGCTGGGTATGATGTCGTGCTCGCCGATCTCACCGAAGACCGCCTGTCCGACGCGATGCAGGCCATGGGCCGCAATTTGGACCGCCAGGTGCGCCGCGGGTTGCTGGATGACATTGGCAAGGCCGAAGCGGTAAGCCGCATCAAAACCACGACGGACTACGCCGATTTCGGCGATTGCGACATGGTGATCGAAGCGGCGACCGAGAACGAAGCGGTCAAGCGCCAGGTGTTCGAGAAACTGGTGCCCAACCTTAAGCCAGATGCACTGATTGCCTCCAACACCTCCTCGATCTCGATCACGCGGTTGGCTGCGGCGACCGACCGCCCCAGCAAGTTCATGGGCGTTCATTTCATGAACCCCGTGCCGATGATGAACCTGGTTGAACTGATCCGCGGCATCGCGACAGAAGAAGAGACAGTCGCCGCATTCAAAGCCGTGACGCAGCGTTTGGGCAAGATCCCGGTGTCGGCAGAGGATTTCCCGGCCTTCATCGTTAACCGCATCCTGTTGCCGATGATCAACGAAGCAATCTATACCCTCTACGAAGGCGTCGGCTCGGTCGAAGCCATCGACATGGGTATGAAGCTGGGCGCGAACCACCCGATGGGCCCGCTGGAGTTGGCGGATTTCATTGGCCTGGATACCTGCCTGGCGGTGATGCAGGTGCTCTATGACGGCCTGGCCGATACCAAGTACCGGCCCTGCCCGCTTCTGGTTAAATACGTCGAGGCCGGATGGCTGGGCCGCAAGACGAAGCGCGGCTTCTACGACTATAACGGCCCGGACCCAGTGCCGACGCGCTGAAGCACGGCCCAATCCTGTCAGATCGGGAGCAGGTCTAACCCGCCCCGGGAGGGCCTTTCAGCATCGGCACATGACCCGGTAGGCCAGCGATGCGGCTGCACCAGGCTTCGATCGCCGGAAACAAACTGAGGTCAGAACCTCCGTCCGCCGCCACATGAGTATAAGCGTATAGCGCAATATCGGCGATGCTGAAGGCCTGCCCCACCATGAAGTCACGGCCGGCCAGGTGCTGCTCTATAACGCCCAACGCTTTGTTTCCGGCTTCGATCCGCGCCGGCAGTTCGGCATAGCGGGGATGACCCGCCGGCAGATGCCGCCGGATGTAGCGGACGACGGCAACCTGCGGCTCGTGGCTGTATTGTTCGAAGAACAGCCACTGCAACACTTTGGCCCGGGCAAAACGTGTGCTGGGCAGCAAGGGGGTTTCTTCAGCGAAGAAGCTGAGAATGGCATTCGATTCCCAAAGAGTTCGCCCGTCTTCCAGCACAACGGTCGGAATCTTGCCGTTGGGGTTCAATCCCAAAAACTCCGGCGTCCGCGTGCCGCCATGGTCGATATCCAGATCGACGACGCGATGCGGCAAGGCCAGGTGCGCCAAAAGCAGGCGCACCTTGTATCCGTTGCCAGAATCCCAATTGTCATAAAGAGTCAACATTTCACCGCACTCCTATAGGCGCCACACCGGCTTCGCGATCTCATAGGCGACGTCCGCACGGGTCAAGCCGATATCCGCTAACATGCGATCATCCAGTTCGGCGAGATGTTTTCGTTGGCGATGCACATCCTGCCAAGACAGCACGCGCCGCACCGTCGCGGTCAAAGCCTGAAGCGGCCTTGGCGCATGGACTGGCAACGGTTGCTGCAATAACGACAGGATAGTCATCGGAGCCTCCTTTGGGCATCGGTTCGGGTAGAGCTGCAATTTACATGTAGTAAAACTATCTTTAAAATGATGCTTTCTCTGGTTTGTGTTTAGAAAACCTCTTTTTAAGTGGACGTCGATGCGCCGCATGCCTTCCCTGCACGCGTTGCGAGCCTTTGAGGCGGCAGCGCGGAATATGAGCTTCACCCGCGCCGCCAACGAGTTGCACGTGACCCCCGGCGCGATCAGCCAACAAGTGCGAGGGTTGGAAGACGAACTTGGGCAGCCGTTGTTCGTGCGTGTGCCGCGCAACCTGCGACTGACCGATGCTGGACGCCGCCTTTTACCGACGGTCAGCGACGCCTTTGCTCGTATAGCCGCCGGCGCAAGCAGCCTTTCGGAACAGCCGATGCGCGGACGGCTGGTTGTGAGTGTCTTACCGAGCTTTGCTCATGGTTGGCTGATCCATCGCCTTGGCGACTTTGGCGACCGCTATCCCGATATCGAAGTGATCGTGCAGGCAGAGCCGCGGAAGGTCGACCTGAATGCCAGTGACGTGGACGTCGCCATTCGCTATGGCCGCTACGCCTCTGGTCAGGGGACCCATGTCGAGCACCTGTTGGATGAAACCGTCTTCCCGGTCGCAAGCCCGACCTTATTGAACGGCTCCAAACCACTGCGGACGCCGCAAGACCTGCTGGCGCATCGGCTGTTGCACGATTCTGACCTGCGCCAGCCCGACAATGCTTGGCTGACCTGGCCCACCTGGTTTGCCCATTGGGGCCTGCGTGGCGAACCGTCAATCGCTGGCATGGGTTTTAGCGATACCCGGCTGGTCAACCGGGCGGCATCTGCTGGTCAGGGCATTGCGATTGGCCGCAGCGTCCTGGTCAAAATTTATCTCGCCCAAGGCACATTGGTGCGCCTGTTCGACGAAGAGGTGAACGCCGGAGCCGCATACTATATTGCCTGCAGCGAGGCCCGCCGCCACGACAGCAAAATCGCCGTGTTCAGCCAATGGCTACATGAGATCGCGGCCGAATTTTAGCAACAGCTCCCAGCTACAGCCAGATTGTGTCCAACCGGCCCGCCTGCCGCAACCTTGGGTTACAGGCTACTACGGGCCAGCGCCGCACCATCGGCCAGCGCCCGGAGCTTTGCGAACGCCAGGCTGCGGGGCATGTATTTCATACCGCAGTCGGTCGCCGCGATCAGGCGGTCGGCATCGATATGGCCGAGCGCCGATTTCAGGCGGCCGGCGACAACCTCTGCGGTTTCCGCCTGCGGGTCCGCCATATCGATCACGCCGAATATGACCTTTTTATCGGGCAGGCCGCGCAACGCCACCGGGTCCAGGTGCGGTTGCGCCGCTTCGATTGAAATGGCGTCCGCCTTGCACGCGTTGAGCTGCGGCAGGTAGGAATATCCGGACGGCTTGCCGCTGACGACATAGGCATAGCCAAAGCACAGATGGACAGCGGTCGGCCCCGCGATGCCGTCAAGCGCCCGATCGATGGCGGCGACGCCGAACTTGTCGGCCTCCGCCGGATTGGCCTGCATATACGGCTCGTCAATCTGGATCCAGTCGGCGCCGGCCGCCTTCAGATGCTTGATCTCCTCGTTGACTGCAGCGGCATACGCCATGATCAGGGTTTCCTGGTCGTGGTAGTGCTCGTCCAGCGCCAGCTTGGCCATGGTAAAGCCGCCAGGGATCGTCACCTTGATCGGTCGGTCGGTCTGGGCGCGCAGGAAGGCGACCTCCGCCGCATGCACCGAACGGGTCAGCTTGATCGGGCCGACCACGCGCGGCACCAGCGTCGGCTTGCCGTTCCGGGCCAGCACTTGGCCTGGATTGTCCAAATCGATGCCGTCGACCGCGGTCGCGAATGCATTGAAATAGCTCTCACGCCGCACCTCGCCGTCGGTCAGCACATCGATGCCGGCGCGTTCCTGGTCGTGCACTGCCGTGAGCACGGCATCGTTCTGGGCTTCGTCCAGCGCTTCGCCCGCCATGCGCCACACCTGCTTCATGCGCACCCGTGGCGGACCGCTGCCCAGCAGCACGTCGCGGTTGATCAGCCAGCCCGGCTGCGGATAGCTGCCAACCAGCATGGTCGGGATAAGGGGTAGGGTCATGAGCGGCACCGATCCATAATAATGACAGTGTGCTGGCGAGTGTAGGCGTCCGTCGCAGGAACCGCTAGACTGGAGCAATGCCGCATCGCGAACTGCCGAAGGGAGCCGCGCCCATGCACATCGAAAAGCCCACCGCCAACACCGGCGCAATCGTCACCGGCGTCGATCTCAACCATATGAGCCCCGGCGAATGGAGGGCAATCTACCAGGCCTGGCTGGACGCGGGCGTCATCTGCATTCGCGGCCAGGACCTGAGCATCCCGCAGTTCTTGGATCATGGCCGGCGGTTCGGCCAGGTGTTCCCGCATCTGGTGCGCAAATCCCGGCATGCGGATTATCCGGAACTGACGGTGATGGGCGTCGGCATTCGCAAGCCGGATGGCACCGTCAATTCGTCAGTCTACAACCGTGGCCGCGGCTGGCATACGGATGGGCCATGGGATCCGAAGGGTTGCAAGGCGACGCAGCTGTATGCGCTGGAAATTCCCTCCAAAGGCGGCGATACCCTGTTCGCCAATATGACCATGGCCTACGAAGCCCTGCCGGAAGCGTTAAAGCGTCGGATTGAAGGGCTGGAGGCTGACTATGTTTATGGCGGCGTCGCCCGCAAGAGCGCCGACCTGCTGGAGCCGGAGGACCGGAACCTGCCGCCGGTACGGCACGCCCTGGTGCGCGTGCATTCCGAGACCGGGCGCAAATCGCTCTACTTCAACCCGACGCATCTGCTGCGAATCGTGGGCCTGCCGGAATCCGAAGCGAAGGCGTTGTTCGATGACCTGCAGGCGCACCAGATCGCGCCGGGCGCGGAATATCAGCACGACTGGCAGGTGGGCGACGTGGTCACCTGGGACAACCGGTGCATGCTGCATTCTGCCGGCGCGCCGTACCCGATCGAGGAAAACCGGATACACTGGCGCTGCACCATTGCCTCGGAAGACTCACGCGGCCAACTGATCGCCGCCTGAGTCTGCCGCTCCGGCGATCGTCACAGCCAGGACGGCACCGGCAGGCCCTTGCTTTCCAAAAAAGTGCGGTTGAACATTTTCGACTGATACTTGGCCGCGCCGTCGCACAGCATCGTGACGATCACATGCCCTGGCCCCATGTCCTTGGCCATGCGGATGGCGCCGGCGACGTTGACGCCGGAGGACGAGCCCAGCGCCAGCCCCTCCCTGGCCAACAGGTCAAAGGCGCATTGCAGCGATTCGGTGTCGGGAATCTGATAGGGGTGATCCACCCGCAGGCCTTCCAGGTTCGCCGTAATGCGGCCCTGTCCGATGCCCTCGGTGATCGACGACCCTTCGGATTTCAGCGCGCCGTTCTTATAAAATTCGTACAGCGCTGCACCTGGCGGATCGGCAAGGCCGATTTGGATACCAGCTTTCTGCTCACGCAGGTATTGCGCCGTGCCAGCCAGCGTACCGCCGGACCCGACCGCACAGATAAAGCCATCCACCTTGCCGTCCGTCTGGCGCCAGATTTCCGGTCCGGTAGTTTCATAGTGGCCCTGGCGGTTGGCGATATTGTCGAACTGGTTCGCCCAGATCGCGCCGGCTGGCTCGCGCGCATTGATTTCCTCGGCAAGCCGGCCCGAGTATTTCACATAGTTATCGGGGTCACGATACGGCTTGGCCGGCACCTGCCGCAGGTCTGCGCCGCAAAGGCGCAACATATCCTTCTTTTCCTGGGTCTGTGTTTCCGGGATGACAATGACCGTTTTATAGCCGCGAGCGTTGGCGACGAGCGCCAGACCAATGCCGGTGTTGCCTGCCGTGCCCTCGACAATGGTACCGCCAGGCCGCAACAGGCCTCGCGCCTCCGCATCTTTGACGATGGCAAGCGCGGCGCGATCCTTCACCGATCCACCGGGGTTCATAAACTCCGCTTTGCCGAGAATTTCGCATCCGGTCGCGTCGGACGCATGGTTCAAACGAATGAGCGGGGTGTTGCCGATACTGTCGATAAAGCCGCTGCGGACGTCCATCGTTGTTGCCTTTTCCTGGCGGTTGGTCGCAAGAACCGGCACTCTAGCGCGGTTTCTGTTGCGTAGTACGCAAAAATGCTATGTTTGGCACATGTGCTAGTCGTTTCCCGCGATAACGGCCATATTGGCTAGGATATTAAACGTGCGAGGCTTTTATGCTGCGTGAACTGTGGTCAGAGGTTGAAACGTACAAAGAGCGTGATCCCGCGTTGCGGTCGCGCCTCGACGTGATTTTCAGCTACCCTGGCTTTCACGCGCTGGTGTTCCATCGCGTCGCCAACAAATTGTGGCGGAACCGCTTTTTCTTTTGGGGCCGGTTTGTGTCTCACATCGGGCGGATGCTGACCGGGATCGAGATTCACCCGGGCGCGACCATCGGCAAGGGCCTGTTTATCGACCACGGCATGGGCGTCGTCATTGGCGAAACGGCGGAGGTCGGCAACAACGTGACCCTATACCAGGGGGTAACCCTGGGCGGCACATCGCTGAACAAGGGTAAGCGGCATCCAACGATTGCAGACGGCGTCATCGTCGGATCGGGCGCGAAAATCCTAGGGCCGTTCACTGTTGGTGAAAATGCCCGGGTGGCGGCCAATGCCGTCGTCCTGAAAGAGGTTCCGCCCGGCGTCACCGTCGTCGGCATTCCTGGACGGATCGCAAAGGGCAAGGCCGATAACGATCAGGCGTTCGAAGCTTATGGCACGGCCGCCGATGTCAAAGACCCGGTCGACCGCCGGCTGGAGGCCCTGCTGGACGAAGTCGAGCGCCTCAACGTGCGCGTGCTGTTGCTGGAGGCCGAATTGCGGGAAATGCGCAACGGCGATGACAGCAGTTCTTCCGATACCAAGGTTTTGAAGTTTGGCGGCTAGGCACACGCGGTGATAAGGTCTCGGCAGAGACCGTCGACCGCAAGCCAGGGCCACCGCATGCCGACCGAAATCGTCACCTATGAGCAACGAGGCAACGTCGCGCTGATCGGCATCAACCGAGCCGACAAGCGCAACGCCATCAACGCCGCTGTGCTGGAAGGTCTTTCAGAGGCTGCCGTCCGAGCGGCGCACGACGCCCGGGCCGCTGTTTTGTTCGGGCACGGCTCCAACTTCTCCGCCGGATTGGATTTGGCGTGGCTGGCCGAGCGCTTGCAGGAAGGCGGCTTCTATACCTCGCCGGTGCAGGGATCGCTGTGGCACCGGGCGTTCAATCTGATTTCGCGCAGTGGCATTCCCTTTGTCTCGGCCCTACATGGCCCCGTCATCGGCGGCGGACTGGAACTCGCCTGCGCAACGCATATCCGCGTGGCGGCCGATACCGCGGTGTTCGGCCTGCCGGAAGGGCAGCGCGGCATCTTTGTCGGCGGCGGCGGCACGGTTTGGGTGCAGCGGGTTATCGGCTACGCCACCATGGCAGACATGATGCTGACCGGCCGGATTCTGTCCTGCGAGGAGGCTCATCGGGCCCGCATGATGCAATACGTCGTGCCCGCCGGCGAACAGATCGACCGGGCGCTGGCCATCGCGGAGAAAATCGCCGGCAACACACCTTTGACCAATTGGCAGATCACCAATCTGCTGCCGCGCATAAATGATCTGTCCCATGACGACGGGCTGTTTATGGAGTTCCTGAACTCCAATTTGGCGAAGCCACCGGAAACTCAGGAACGGCTGCGCAAATTCCTGGCCGGCAACGCGCGGCTGAAAGTAGAAGACGCGACGTAATAGCACGGCTTTTGCAGGCAATGGCCGTAACCGTCCGGCGGGAATAGCGGCTTGATTTCCGATTTCAGCTATGCGGTAAACTGAAGTAGCTGGAGTTTCCGCCCGGCGAGGCCACCGCCCGCCACTCATACTTTTGTTAAGGAACCTGCCATGACCGAAGCCTGGATCATCGACGCCTGCCGCACGCCGCGCGGCATCGGCAAATACGGCAAGGGCGCGCTGTCAGCCATGCACCCGCAGCAGCTGGGCGCCAGCGTGCTGAAAGCCCTGGCCCAGCGGACCGGCATCGATACGGGCGAGATCGATGACATCATCTGGGGCACCAGCGCCCAGGTGGCGCAGCAGGGCGGTGACCTTGGCCGCATGGCGGCGCTGGACGCCGGCTATTCGACCCTGGCGAGCGGCGTGACGCTGGATCGCTATTGCGGTTCCGGCATCACCGCCGTCAGCATGGCCGCGGCGTCGGTCATGGCCGGCATGGAAGATCTGGTCGTCGCCGGCGGCACCGAGATGATGTCGATGCCGAACCGCCGCCGGCCGGAAGACGCGCCGACCATGGACAACGGCAACCTGCGCCTGCGCGCCCGCCATCCGCAGACCCACCAGGGTATTTGCGCCGACGCCATCGCAACGCTGGAGGGCATCAGCCGCGAGGCGCTGGACGACCTGGGCTTCCTTAGCCAGCAGCGCGCCAAGCACGCCATTGAGAATGGCCACTTCGACCGCAGCCTGGTGCCGGTCCATCACGAAGACGGCTCTCTGGCGCTCGACCGCGAGGAGTATCCGCGGCCGCAGACGACGCGTGAGGCGCTGTCCGGATTGAAACCCGCCTTTCAGG
Organism: Alphaproteobacteria bacterium; assembly: GCA_038135395.1. Lineage (GTDB taxonomy): Bacteria > Pseudomonadota > Alphaproteobacteria > Bin95 > Bin95 > JACKII01. The sequence continues at coordinate 21,370 of JAYPXD010000018.1, forward strand.
CGATGGCCGATCACCCGCTGGACGACCAGGGTACCACTTACCGCAGCCTGATCCTGAAAAAATATCCCGACCTGGATATCGAATTCGTCCATCACGCCGGCAATTCATCGGGCGTCGTCGATGGCGCGGCAGCGCTGCTGCTGGCCTCGCCGGACTATGCCAAGGCGCATGGACTGAAACCCAGGGCGCGGGTGGTGGCGATGGCGAACATGGGCGATTCGCCGACTCTGATGTTGAATGCGCCCGGGCCGGCAGCGAAAAAAGTGCTGAAAAGGGCCGGGATGACCCTCGACGACATCGACCTGATCGAAATCAACGAGGCGTTCGCCGTGGTGACAGAGAAGTTTATCCGCGACCTGAACGTCGACCGGGACAAGGTCAACGTCAACGGCGGCTCCATCGCCCTCGGCCATCCGATCGGCGCGACCGGCTCCATCCTGATCGGCACGCTGCTGGACGAATTGGAACGCCGCAACCTGCAGCGCGGCCTCGTCACCATGTGCGCTGCGGGCGGCATGGCTCCGGCGATCATTATCGAGCGCGTCGACGGCTTCGCCGGATAGGCCTTTCCTACAGGGCCGACCGGGGGATATGGCGGCGAGCGCTGTTCCCCTTAGTCGGCCCACGCAACACCCCCCGAAAATCGGGCCAAGTGTCGCCTTTGCCCGAAATAGGGCAAATTTTCTATTTATTCCCAGCGACTTATATCAAGAGCGCAAAGGCGACACCGAGTCGCCTTTGTCGCCTTCGTCGACCCCGATTACCGCTGGCCTGCGGCAGGATCCGTCGCGAGCAGGCGGTAGCCCCAGGGTGCCAGGGTCATGCTGTCGCCCGCGGCCATCTTGACCCCCTCCGCGCCGCGGA
>JAYPXD010000018.1:22243-23741 GCA_038135395.1 Alphaproteobacteria bacterium
CTACACCTGCCTGCCCCGACCGGCTCGGACATGCAACGCCTCTGGCATCCTGCATCAGAGGCGTTTAAGGTCCGGGCCGATCTCTATACTTAACCGGTTCCAAGGAATTTCCCGTATGTCTCAAGATCTGGTTCGCCTGTCGATCTCAGGCTCTGTCGGCGTTATCACGGTCGACAATCCGCCAGTCAATGCGCTCTCGCCCGGGGTTCCCGAAGGACTGCTGAATGGCGTTCAGACCTTCAACTCGATGGATGACATCAAGGCCATCGTGATTATCGGCGCTGGCGGCAAATTCATTGCTGGCGCGGACATCCGCTTTTTCGGCAAGGAACGCGCCAAGTTGCCGATGAAGCCCCAGGACGCGCTGGAGCAATCGAAAAAGCCCGTCGTCGCCGCGATTGCCGGCTTTGCGTTGGGCGGCGGCTATGAAGTGGCGCTCGGCTGCCACTACCGCATCGCCCTGGCCAATGCCCGTGTCGGTCTGCCGGAGGTAACACTGGGGCTGTTGCCCGGCGGCGGCGGCACACAGCGCCTGCCACGGTTGGTCGGCCCGGCGCTGGCCTTGGACCTGATCGTTTCCGGCCGCCATGTACCAGCGCCGGAAGCCCTGTCCCTGGGCATGATCCACAAAGTGTTCCCGGTCGGCTCGAACCTGCTGGCCGAAGCGGTGCACTTTGCCAACAGCATTGCCGACGTCCGGCCAATCCCGCGCATCCGCGACATGAAGGATAAGATCAAGGCCGGCACGCCCGACCTGTTTGACGCCAAGCGCAAGGAGATCGCCCGTCGCGCCCGCAACCAGGAATCGCCGTATGCCTGCATCGAGGCGGTCGAGGTAGCCTGCAAGACGCAGATCGATGAAGGCCTGAAGTGGGAAGGCGACAAGCTGCACTATCTGGAAAACACCGACGAAAGCCGGGCGCTGCGCTATGCCTTCTTCGCCGAACGCGAAGCGCAGAAATTGCCGGACGTGCCGAAGGGTACCCCCGTTAAGGAGATCACCAACGCCGCCGTCATCGGCTGCGGCACCATGGGCGGCGGCATCGCCATGTGCTTTGCCGATGCCGGCATTCCGGTGCGCGTGCTGGAATCCTCGCAGGAGGCGCTGGACCGCGGCATGGCCAAGGTGCGCAACAACTATGAGGTCAGCGTCAAGCGCGGCTCGCTGGCGGCGGACGAGATGGAACGCCGCTTCGCCCGCATCGAGCCGGTGCTGGACTATGCCCAGATCGGCGACCGCGACGTGGTCATCGAGGCCGTGTTCGAAAACATGGACGTCAAGAAAGAGGTGTTCAAGAAGCTGGACGAGGTGATGAAGCCGGGCGCGCTGATCCTCTCCAATACGTCCGCGTTGGACATCGACGAAATCGCCGGCGTCACCAAACGCCCGCAGGACGTTGCCGGTGCGCACTTCTTCTCGCCTGCCAACGTCATGAAATTGCTGGAAGTGGTGAAAGGCAAGGCCCGCAGCGGCGTGACCGTTGCCTCCACCATGGCG
>JAYPXD010000019.1:0-660 GCA_038135395.1 Alphaproteobacteria bacterium
TGCGCCCAGTCGTTCCAGACTGCGCATTGCGCCGAGGAAAACACCGGGTCCGGCGTCGCCCACATGGCGAGGCCCTTGTTCGGGAAGATAATTTCGACGTCGATGCCGTCGGCCTGGTTGTCCTTCATCCGGTCGGCGGGGTCGGCGCCGGCTTTCGAGCGGACCCAGTCCTCGCCCTCAAAGCTCATGACGCGGACGCGGTCCGGACGGTAGCCTTCGCAATAGCGCCACTGCACGCCGTTCGAGTCGGTCTCGATGCGCGGCACGCGATCGCGGTACTTCTTGTCGATGCGCTGCACCCAAAGGTCCGGCGGTTCGTTCGCATGGCAGTCAGTCGAGACCATGAAGTATTTCTTCGGGTCATCGACGCGCGCGGTCCGGCCCCAGCCCTCAACGCCGGGCGTGTCCAGACGCCAAAGGTTCTCTTTATTGATGGCGACATCATTCATAGCCATTTCCTCGCTAGTTGTGCCGAATTCTGCATGATGGAAATCAGCGTAACCGAGGTGCGACCGACTGGCAATCAGGGATGCGGCCTCATCGTTCCGCTTCCGCCCTTAGCAAGATCACCTCAACGCCAAGCTTTTCCGCGACCATCCAGACCAGACCGGCGACCGCCGTGGCGACGACTCGGTCCGCTTCAAGACCATCGATGGCAAC
>JAYPXD010000019.1:670-5484 GCA_038135395.1 Alphaproteobacteria bacterium
ATATCGTTGGCGTTGAGCGGCCATTCGCTGGGCTTGATGATCAGGGCAACCGCCGGGGCTTTGCCGGTGGCGATGCTGTAGTGAAGCGCCTGCCCCAGGCCTTCGTGCCATTTGTCGAGCCAATCGACCTCGATGGCATAGGTCGCAGAGAGCACGTCAATGCGGCCGTGATTGATCTTGACCTCTTGCCGGCCATGCATCGCTGCGGTCAGCGCCGCCGCCCAGTAGGGTTCCTGCCGCGTTTCCGCCGGGTGCAGGACAATGGTGGGCAATATGGTCCGTGCCGAGCGGTCGACCAGCGCCTGAAGCTCTGTCGTGCGAATGTCGGGCCGCGCCGGCAAACCGGACGGCCCCAGGTAGCGATAGCCGGCGCCGGCGACCAACAGCGCGAAAAGAACAATCGCGATTTGTCTCACGGGCACCCCGGAAATCCCGTGCCGGCTCGAAACCAGCACTTTATGCATCCCCGCCACTATCCGCTGTTGTCGCCGGATCGTAAATCCGGAAAGCAAGCCCATTGCCAATGGAGCGGGGAGCTAGAGCAACGCCCGATCAAATGGAGTCATTCGATCGGGGGAAGTTGCTCGCCATTCATAGAGTTAGAGCAGATTCACCCGATCCTGTCGGATCGGGATCTGCTCTAGGCGTCAGCCTTCCCCATCACCTGCTCCATCCGCCCCGGCACATGGCGCAGGTAGCGCCAGGGCTCGAACATCCCGGCCAGCGTCGCCGCTGGCACCCGGTCCGTCACCTCGGGGTCGCCCTGCAGGCGCTCCAGGAACGAGCCGCCTTCGCGCCAGGTTTTCATGGCGTGAACCTGCACCTTGGCATAGGCGTCCTCGCGGCTCATGCCGGCCTGGGTCAGGGACAGCAGCACGTATTGCGAGTAGACGAGGCCGCCGAGCTTATCGAGGTTCGCCTGCATGTTCTCCGGATAGACCACCAGGTTCTCGACCACGCTGGCCATACGGTTCAGCGCGAAGTCCAGGGTCACGGTCGCATCCGGGCCGATCATCCGCTCGACGCTGGAGTGCGAGATGTCCCGTTCATGCCAGAGCGTCACGTTCTCCAGCGCCGGCACCACGGCGGAGCGGACGACGCGCGCCAGGCCGGTCAGGTTCTCGGTCAGCACCGGGTTGCGCTTGTGCGGCATGGCGCTGGAGCCCTTCTGGCCCGGTGAGAAATACTCCTCCGCCTCCAGCACTTCTGAGCGCTGCAGGTGGCGGATTTCGGTCGAAAGCCGCTCGATGCCGCTGGCGATCACGCCCAGGACGGAAAAGAACATGGCGTGCCGGTCGCGCGGGATGACCTGGGTGGAGATCGGCTCCGGCTCCAGGCCCAGCTTCTCCGCCACATAGGCCTCGACCCGCGGGTCGATGGCCGCGAACGTGCCGACCGGGCCGCTGATCGCACACGTCGCGATCTCCTTCCGCGCCGCCAGCAGCCGCTGCCGGTTGCGCGCGAACTCGGCATAGTGGCCGGCGAGCTTCAGGCCGAACGTGGTCGGCTCGGCATGAATGCCGTGAGACCGCCCGACGGTCAGCGTCTCCGCATGCTCCCACGCCCGCTTCTTCAGCGCCGCCAGCACCCGGTCGACACCCGCCAGCAGCAGGTCGGACGCGCGGGTGAGTTGCACCGCCAGGCAGGTGTCGAGCACGTCGCTCGACGTCATGCCCTGGTGCACGAAGCGCGCCTCCGGCCCCACGTATTCCGCCAGGTTGGTGAGGAAGGCGAGCACGTCATGCTTGGTCACCCGCTCGATCTCGTCGATACGGTCGATCTCGAACTGGCCCCGCTCCCAGACAGCCTTGGCCGCCTCCTTCGGGATGACGCCGAGTTCGGCTTGCGCGTCGCAGGCATGCGCCTCGATCTCGAACCAGATTTCGAACTTGGTCTGGGGCTCCCAGATACCGACCATCTCGGGCCGGCTGTAACGCGGGATCATGGGCTCTGTGCCTCTATGCAAATATGGGTTTGGCCCTGTATAGCGGGGGCTACCCTCTAGCGAAAGTCGAACTCATGCCCCAGACCAACCAAATCAACCTTCAGGGCCGGCATGCGGTCGTCACCGGCGCGGCGCAGGGCTTCGGCCTCGCCATTACGACGCGCATGGTCGAGAGCGGCGCCTATGTCTCCATGTGGGACATCGACGGCGCGGAGTTGGCGAAGGCCGCCGCGCCCTTCGGCGACAAGGTGCGCACGCAGGTCTGCGACGTCACCGATGTCGGCCAGATCGCGGCTGCCGTGGCGGACTCGAACGCGGCGTTCGGGACCATCTCGATCCTGGTTAACAATGCCGGCATCACGGGCCCAAACGACGTCACCTGGAACTACCCGATCGACGCGTGGCGGCGGGTGATTGAGCTGGACATGAACGCGGTGTTCTATTGCTGCCGCGCCGTGGTGCCCCAGATGATCGAGGCAAACTACGGCCGCATCGTTAACATCGCCTCCATCGCCGGCAAGGAGGGCAACGCCAACGCTGCCGCCTACTCCACCGCCAAGGCCGGCGTCATCGGCCTGACCAAGTCGCTGGGCAAAGAGCTTACCCACACGGAAGTGCTGGTGAACTGCGTTGCGCCCGCCGCCGCGCGCACCCGAATTTTCGAGCAGATGAGCCAAAGCCATATCGACGCTATGCTCTCGAAAATTCCCAAAGGCCGGTTTGTCCAAGTGGAGGAGCTGGCCCATCTGGTGGCGTGGCTCGCCTCGGAAGAAAACAGCTTTTCCACCGGCGGCGTCTTCGATATCTCCGGCGGTCGCGCGACGTATTAGAGCGAGGCTAAAAGAAAACGGCCGCTTGGTAAGGGCGGCCGCAATCGCTCGACAGAGAACAGGGAAAGCAGTCAGGCTTTGCGCCGCTGCCGGCGGACGAACGCTGCACCCAGCAAACCCGCAGCCGCCAGCGGCAGGGTCGCCGGCGTGCTGGCCTCTGTGGTTACCTGGGCATTGGTCTCGACCAAAACGTTGTCGATCGCCCAGCTTTCGTCGCTGAGGGAGGAGAGCCCGCTATAGGTGAACGTGATCACCAGGTCCGAGGTGGAGTGCGCAAAGGGAAACGACCGCCGGTACAAGGCCGTCTCGATTGCGCCCGGATTGACATCCGGTGTTACGCCCAGGCTGTTTCCCGCATCGGCATGACCGAACACGCCGGAGCCGTTGCCATGGTTGCTGCCGCCCAGTAGGTTGGAGCCGGTCAGGTTCTCAAAGAAGACCGAAGCCAACGTGCCTGGGCCGACCGCGCTAATTGTGAAGGGCTCATTGCCGTCCATAGTGCGCATAACGATCATGTCGAAGGTCAGGGTCACCTGCGTATGGGCAGCCAGTCCTGCAAGCGTAAGGGTCACCGTCTGGTTCGACAGCCCCAATTCGCTGGGGTCAGCGCGACCCAAATACTTCTCGTTCGGGGAATTGGCCGCGGTATCGACCGCCAAAGTCCCGGAGTTCGTCGACCACTCGCTACCGACGCCGCCGCCATTGAAGTTCTCTGAGTAGACGGCCACGGCCGATGCCGCCGCGGGCATCATTAGGACTGAGGCCAGTGCCAAGGCTGGGGTGCTTAAAAAGGCATGCGGAAATTTGTGCATCGCCGGCTCTCTCCTTGCTAATTTTTCGTCTTTGCATGCCCGCCCGATTGGATACAGATCACTCATACAACTTAAGTCGGATCATACCAAAGTATGAACATTGTGTAAAGCTGCCCATAAGGGATTTGCCGGTGCAAATGAAAGAAATCTTTTATTGCGCACAATCTTGAAAATGAGACGCGAATTCCAATTTCTGCTGCCGCTCCGGTCGGCAGACCGGGCCGTTGCGACGTTGCGAAAGCCAATGCGCAAACGACCGTGCTACTCTCCCCAAGATTAGGAATACACTGCCAATGGCATGCTACGCCATGTTTGCCGCGACTATTTCACTTGGCCTGATGGCCGCCGCCTGCTTCAGCGGGCCGGACCCGAAAACCTTTGGCGGTCAACTACAAAGCCAGGGCGGCCAAGTCTCGGCGATTGGCGAGAAATGGTCCAAGGGCGAAGCGAAAATCCGAAAAGGCGAAGAGCTGGTTCGTGAGGGCGAGCAATTGAAATTGCAGGCCGAACAAGAGTACCGTCAGTTCGATGCCACCAGGCAGCCGCCTGGCGCCCCACCGGCGTCCAAAACCAACGGATAAGGACAGAGGACCCATCCATGTGCGCACCGACCCATTCTGGCGCCGCCGTGCCCACCGTCTTCATCGACAACGCCCGCACCCGGGTCACGGAATGGCGTTTCCCGAAACGCGGTGACGCCACCGGCTGGCACCGGCACGAGTACGATTATGTGGTCGTGCCCTTACAGGACGGTTTCCTCGAATTGGTCGATGCCGAGGGTAAGGTCACCCGCGCCGAACTGAAAAAGGGCGTGCCTTATTTCCGCCAAGCCGGCGTCGAGCATGATGTGCTGAACGGCAACGACTTCGAATTCGCCTTCATGGAAACCGAATTCCTGGAGCCGCCGCGCGCCTGAAAGCCGCTAAAATCGGGCCGGACGCCGCTCAGGCGGCGAGCGCCTGCGCCGCTTCCAGAAAATGCTGGTTTACGACGCTTTTCGGGCGAAGGGCCAGCCGCTCGTTCGCCAGCGACAGCGCGATGTTGCGGTTGCCGGCGCGGATGGCGGCTTCGGTGAGGGTCCATTCCACCAGGTCGCGCTGGGCGATGCTGCCGCCCATGCGCCAGAGGCTGGCTTCTACCGGCAGCAGGCCCTCGACCGCGGCGGCGTAGTCGCCATCGACAAAGTGGGCCATCGCTTCGGCAACCGGCACCGCCACGTCGCGATAG
>JAYPXD010000019.1:5494-23372 GCA_038135395.1 Alphaproteobacteria bacterium
GCGTGAGCTCGTTGCCGGCGGCTGCCGAGCGTTTCATGCCCGCCAGCACGGTGTCGTAAGCCTGCCGGTCGCCGGCGCGCAGAGCAGACATGGCGGCGTGGATTTCGTTGAACGGGCTCGACATGCCGGAGAGTTGCTTTTGCCATAGCGGCAATAGGGCGCTCCACCGCTCCCCCGCCTCACAGCCGAGCGTTTCCAGACGCCAGAGCAGGGCCGTCGGGTTGCAGAGTTGCGTGCCGACCGGGCGCATGACCGGCAGGATCTGATCGTCATAGATCGCCAGCGCCTCGTCATATTGGCCGAGTTCGACGTTGAACAGCGCCTTGTGCCACCAGATGTGGACGCGATTGTTGTTCTTCGGCTCGCTCCAGTAGGGCACGCGCCTGTCCATCCAGGTAAGGCCATCCGCCGGGCGGCCGGTCATCTCCAGCACATGGCTGACGGTGTGGTGCGGCCAGTAGCCATATGGCTCCAGTTCCGCCGCCTCTCGGCCGACATCCTCGGCGCGGGCGAAATCGCCGAATTCCTCCAGGCCGAAGCCGTAGAAGGACAGCATGATACCGTAGCCCGGCTCGTCTTTCGACCAGAAGGGCAGCGCGCGGGCGGCGCGGCCAGCCTCGCGGTGGAAGCGGCCCTGATAGCCGTCGAGGCGCAGCGCGCACTGGTGGCCTGCCAAATCCTTCGGATCGTCCAGAAGGTGTCGGTCGAGCACGGCAACGGCGGAGGGCCACTGGCCGTTGGCGGCGAGGCGCAGCGCGGCGAGGTGCTGGCCTTCGCGCGCGCTCAGGCGGGACTCGGGGATGGTGGCTAGAAGGTCCCGCGCCTTTGCCACCTGCACGCCGTCATTGCTGAGCGTCAGGAGCCAAGCTTGCAAGAGGTCGGCCATGACGCAACCCGGCTCGGCGTCGTGCGCGGCCTTCAGGTGGGCCGCGGTGTCGCCATAGTTGAGGGTGAAGGCGCGGACGGCGTCGTCGATGTGCTGGGCGGCGGTGGTCATGTCTCTTGTCCCGTAACGCTATGCCGGAGGCCGGTTGAGGCCATAGTGATCGCGCAGCGTAGTGCCTTCATAGGCGGTACGGAAGCGCCCGCGGCGTTGCAGGATCGGCACGACCTCGTCAGCAAACACGTTCAGCATGTGCGGGAGGAGCAGCGGCATGACGTTGAAGCCGTCAGCAGCACCCGTATCCACCCAATCCTCAATGGTGTCGGCGACCTGCTCTGGCGTGCCGGCCATGACGAAGTGGCCGCGCGCACCGGCCAGCTTGCCCAATAGCTGGCGCATGGTCAGGCCCTCACGCTCGACCGCGCCGACAATCAGCTCGGTGCGCCCGCGCGAGGCCTGGTTCTCGGCAGGGTCGGGGAAGTCGGCAGTGGTCAGCTTCTGGTCCAGCGGGATGTGCGAGAAATCGTGGCCGTCAAATCGCTGCGACAGGCGTGAGAGGCTGGTCTCGACGTCGGCGAGTTCGTTCAGCTCCTGCTCCATCCGCTTTGCATCGGCCTCGGTGCTGCCGATGATCATGCTGATGCCGGGAAGGATTACGCACTGGTCCGCCGGACGCCCGGCAGCGACCACGCGCGCCTTCAGGTCCTGGTAGAAGGCCTGGGCGGTCGATTTGGTCATGTGGGCCGTAAACACGGCCTCGCCGTGGCGGGCGGCGAAATCCTTGCCGGTGTCGGACGAGCCGGCCTGCACCAGCACCGGCCAGCCTTGCGGGCAGCGTGGCACGTTCATGGGGCCGGCAACATCGTAATAGCGGCCATGATGGTCAATCGGCTGGACCCGCTCGCTGCGGTAGTAGAGCCCGGCCTCGCGGTTATCGACGATGGCGTCGTCGGTCCAACTGTCCCAAAGGGCCTTTGCGACCTGAACGAACTCTTCGGCTTTGTCATACCGTTCGGCGTGGGAGAGGCGGCCGGTGCTGCCGAAGTTGTTAGCGCCGGCAATGCTGAACGAGGTGACGATGTTCCAGCCGGCCCGGCCCTTGCTCACATGGTCCAGCGAAGAGAACATCCGGGCGATATTATAGGGCTCGGAATGGGTGGTGGAAGCGGTGGCGATCAGCCCGATCCTGCTGGTCGCCATAGCAATGGCGCCGCAGGTGGTGAACGGGTCCAGGTACATGCGGCCGGTGCGGTTCGAGTCGGGCGCCAGCGAGAGGGTATCGGCGAAGAAGATCGAATCCATGCACGCCGCCTCGGCCTTCTTGGCGCATTCGACGATATGATCGATATCCAGCGCCTGGCGGTTGGGGGCCATCGGATGCTTCCACGCCGCCTCATGGTGGCCGCGCGCATAGATGAAAAGGTTCAGATGGATGGGGCGTTTCATTCGCATCTCCGGAATGCCGGCTTGTTCCTGCCAGCTTCGGGCGTCACAGCCCAATCGGCAAGGCGCATTCGGCCTTATCTCGCGTCCGTTCGGGGCGACGATGGCGCGCAGTCCGTCGCCAACAATCCGCCGGTGAGCAGGCCAAAGGAGTCGGCGATGTATTGATCGACGCTATACCCGCGATCAAACCGCCAGGATTGCAACGCCCAGGCATGCGCCATCGAGGCGAGGTGCGAGCAAACCAGGTCGATATCAACGTTGCGTATCACGCCCGCCCGCTGGCAGTGCCGGACGCAATCCGCCAGCAGGGCATTGATTTCCCGTTCACGGTCGAGAACGTGCTTTCGCCGGCTGGGGTCCAGCGAGCGGAAGGACCGATAGGCCAGGATCGTAGCCTCCTTGCTGGCGTCAACCACCTTGCAGCAGGCGGCGTAGGCTGCAAGGAGCCGCCGCATTGGATCAACCTCCGACGCGATGGCCTCGGTTACGTCGTCTCTGTACTGGTCCAGGCGCTGCAGCAAAGTCAGCAGCAGAACATCTTCCTTATTCTGGAAATATTGGTAGATCAATCCAGTGCTGATGCCGGCTTCTTTGGCGATATCTTTAATGGTGACAATATAGTAGCCACGTTCGCCGAACAATTTGATTGCTGCGGCTACGATCTGACCGCGGCGGCGGTCGACCAATTCCGGGTTTTCGACCTGTGCCGCCACCAGGCCGGATTGCATGGTGCCGGTCATGGTGTGGCCCGGAACCCGAAAAGCGGGCCGTCGTCATAGTCCAGCACAACGCATTCGACCGCGCCATCCAGAGCAGGCTCGCCCAGAATGCGGGCGGCAACCCGCAGGCCTTCGGCCAGGTCGACAATGCCGTTGCGGATGGGGGCCTCGTGCTGGAAGGCGGTCGGCACCGCGTGGATAACGGTCTGTGAGTAGAGCCGCCCCTTGCCGGACAGCGGCACCCACTCCACCTCCTGGCCCCAGTCGTAGGGACAGAAGGGCTTCGGCGGGAAGGTCAGCTTGCCGGAGGACTTGCCGCGGGTCGTCACCAGCTTGCTCTCGGCGAGCGCGTCCCAGAAATGTTTGGAGTGGTCCGTGATGCGCGGCGGCCAGGGGCGGTTCCCCGCCATTTTCACGCGGGGCAGCGTCATGATTTGGCCTCCAGCACATGAATGAGTGCGGCGTTGTAGTTGCCGAGTTCGCAGGAGCCGGCGCCGAGCGCAGCACCCGCTACCTGCCGCTCGCCGGCGCGGTGGGTCAGTTGCTCCCAAAGCTCGAAGATCGTCAGCAGGCCTGTGATGTAGGAGGGGTGGCCGCGCGAGAGGCAGCCGCCGGACGTGCAGATCGGCAGGCGCCCTCCCAGAGCCGTCTCCCCCTCTGTCGCAGCCCGCCCGGCGTGCCCGCGGGGGACGAGGCCCATGGCCTCCGAGACCAGCGTTTGGACGATGGTGCAGGGGGCATAAAGCTCGGCGAGATCGAGGTCGCTCGCGCTGATCCCGGCGGCAGCATAGGCTTGCGCTGAAGCTTTTTGGGCAGCGATGAAGGCGGTCATGTCGTTCGGCACTTCGTTGATCTGGTGTGCGCCCTCATGGAAGAAGCCTCGCCCGCGCACTAGCGCGTAGGGGCGGCCCGTTTCTTTCGCCACATCCTCCGCGCACACCACGAGGCAGCAGGCGCCGTCGCCGCGCGGAGGGACTTCGAAAAGGCCCAAGGGCTCGACGATAGGGCGGGCGGCGAGCACGTCTTCCAGCGAAAGAGGCTTTTTGAACTGCGCGATCGGGTTCAGGGCGGCGTGGCGACGGTCCTTGACCGCGATCCCGGCAAGCTCGGCGCGCGAGACGCCGAAATCGTGCATGTAGCGCACCATGTCCATGGCGTACCAGGCAATGGGGCTGAAGCCGAAAATCGAGTGGTAATCGATGTCGCCAACGGCGCGCATCGAGCTCATCATGTGGTCGGCGGAACTGGCGGCGCTTTCGAAATTCACGCCGAGGGCGAGGGCCACATCGGCCTGGCCGCTCGCAACCGCCGTCACGGCTTGGTCGAAGGCGAGGCCGCCCGTCATGCCGTTGCCCAGGATCTCCATAATCCCGCCTTTCAGCGGCATCCGCATATAGTTCGCCATGAAGGTGGCGAAGTACTTTTGCAGCGTATAGGGCCGGCAAAGCGCGAGAGAGATCGCGTCCACGCTCTCCTTCGGCAGGCCGGCGGCGGCCATGGATTGGATGACGAGGGGGGCGAGCACCTCATGCTCGACGGTCTGGATCGGCTGGCCTTCCGGCGTTTGCAGCTTGCCATTGGGCGTCGCTGCCCCGCCGATGACGGCGACATTGCGGAGGCTCATGAGAAGGCTTTCCGGCAGCGGTACATGCAACTGGTTTTCATGGTGTGGACGGCCTCGCCTCGTTGGTTGCGGATTTCGCGGTCGAAAACGACGATGCCGCGCTTACCGTCACGGGTCAGTTTCTTCTCCGACGGCGTGTTGATGACTTCGAGCGTGTCACCGTGCTTCACCGGCAGGTGAATGCGCCACTCGTCCGTGCCCATCATGGCGATGATGGTGCCGTCATTGATGCCGCTCTGGCACATCAGGCCACCGGCGATGGCTAGCACCAGCGGGCCGTGGGCAATGGGCTCGCCGTAGGGTTGCTGCTTGCAGAACTCATGATCCACATGCGGCGCGTTGAAGTCGCCGGAAAGGCAGGCAAAGTTGACAATGTCGGTGCTGGTCACGGTCCGCCGGGGCGTAGCATAGGCTTTGCCGAGTTCGAAGTCCTCGTAGTAGAGGCCCATAGGTTCGCGGGGTTGCATGTCGGTCGTCTCTCCCTTCAGAGGCCCATCCGGCTCGCGATGACATTGCGCTGGATTTCGCTGGTGCCGCCGCCGATGGGGCCGACGCGGGCGTCGCGGAATAGCATCTGCATGTCCTGGTCGATGATGTAGCCGGCGCCCGCAAGGATCTGCATGGCCATGTCGGCGACCTTCCAGTTGACCTCGGTCGCGTAGGCCTTTAGCACCGCGTTCTCCATGATCGGATCCTGGCCTGCGTCCAGCATCTCCGCCACACGGTAGAGCATGGCCCGAGCGGTCTGGTACATGATCTGCATGTCGGCGAACTTGTGGCTGACCGCCTGGAATTTGCCGATGGGGCGGCCGAACTGCTGGCGTTCCTGGGCATAGTTCAGGGCGTGCTCCATGATCCGCAACGTGTTGCCGACGCCGTTCGCCGCCAGATTCAGGCGTTCGACATTCAGGCACTTCATCAGCCCGTGCCAGCCGTCGTTCTCCGTGCCGATCATGGCTTCCGCCGGCAGTTTCACTTCGTCGAAGAAGCAGTGGTTCGCTTCCGTCGTGTGCCGCCCCAGGGCTGAGAGCCGGTTGATGGTCACACCCGGCAGGGACGTGTCCACCACGAACATGGAGATGCCGTCATAGCCGCGACCGGGCTTGGTCTTGCAGACCACCACGAGGTTATGCGCGACGTGGGCAGCGGAGTTGTAGATCTTCTGCCCGTTCAGGACGTAGCCGTTGCCGTCCTTCCGCGCGAAGCATTCGATCCCCGCGACGTCCGAGCCGTGGTCGGGCTCGGAGAGGCAGAGGGCGAGGCGCATCTCGCCGGAGATCACCTTGGGCAAAATCTCCCGCCGCATCTCGTCCGAGCCGTGCAGCGCGATGTGCATGCCGGCATAGATGCAGGTAATGCTCCAGGCCTGGGCGATGCCGCCGTAGTGATAGCCGAGGGCCTCCCCCAGCACGGCCAAGTCTTTGTAGGAACTGTCGATGCCGCCGAATGCCTTCGGGTACATCAGGCCATTGATGCCAAGGTCGGCCAGCGCCTGGCAGGCCTCGAAGGGGTATTCGCCGGCTTGGTCGAGCGCGCGGATTTTCTCGGGCGGCAGCACACGGGCCAGCGTGCCGAGCACGCTCTCGCGCAGCAGCTTTTGCTCTTCGGTGAAGCCGAAGGTCAGATGGGGGTCGCTCATCAGCGCAAATCTTTCAACAACGGGAAGACTTCATTGGCAAAGCGGTCGAGTTGCTCGCCGCGCGCCGCAGCGCAGGCTTCGACCGACCGCCGCACCAGACCGGCGGCCTGCCCGGCTGCCAGGGGGTTGGGCGCATGTCCACGTTCTCGAACTTCAGGAAGGGGCTGTCGTGGCTGACCTTCTCTCCGGTCCAGAGCTTTTTCAGCACCCGGATGCCATCGGAAAGCCGCGCGCCGCGCTCCTCCCGCGGGATGCCCGCGAGTTCGTATTCCTTGGGAAATTCGCCGCCAACGCCGACGCCGAAGATCAGGCGGCCCTCGGTCATCAGGTCGAGCGTCGAGACCTGTTTGGCGACCGGCGCCGGGTTGCGCAGCGGCAGCAGGTAGACGCCGACGCCGAAGGTCAGTCGCCGGCTCACCACCGCCGCCTGGGCGATCTGCTGCAGCGGGTCGAGGAACGGGATGGCCATCGAGAGATGATCGCCCACCCAAAAACTGTCGAAGCCGCAACGGTCGACCTGCTCGACCATGGCGACCAGCTCGTCGATGCGCGGTCGCCACGGTCCGTCCGCCGGCTCGCTGCGGCGGTGCATGGTGTTGACGCCGATCTTCAGCGTTGGCTCCAGAACGAGTGGCATGCCGGCCCTGCTCAAAAAATGAATGACTGTTCATTCATCCAAATGCGAGCGTTGTCGAATGTCAATATGGTGGCTGGCGACAATGGCCCGGCAGCGACTACTTTTTGTCGATCAGTTCGATAATGGCCGGAAAGTATTTCTCCCCGATCCCCGCCTCCACCGCCGCCGCATAGTATTGCCGCGCGACCTTGGAAAGCCGGGGCTCGACCCCGCAGCTTTCCGCCAATTCGATGGAATAGCCCAGGTCTTTCAGGGCATAGGGCGCGGGGAAGGCCTGCTCCGGAAACACCCGCGGCAGCATGGCCTTCATGCCGTGGTTGCGCAGCACGAAGCTGTCGCCGGAACCGTTGGAGACCGCAGCCAGCAAGGTTTCGGGCTTAACGCCGGCGCGTTCGCCCACCACCAGCATTTCGGCCAGCGCGGCGGTGTGCTCGAACACCAATGTGTTGTTGATCAGCTTCACCACCTGGCCGCAGCCGGCGCCGCCGCACAAGGCGATGTCGCTGCCCATGTAGGCGAGCATCGGCAGGATGCGGGCGTATAACGCGTCGGTCGCGCCGACCATGATGCTGAGCGTGCCTTTCTGCGCCGCCTCGCGCGTGCGGGCGACTGGAGCGTCGGCGAAGGCGAAGCCCTTGGCCGCCAATTCCGCCGCCACCGCCCGCGCCTCGGCAACGCCGGTGGTGCTGAGATCGACAATCACCATGCCGGGCTTGCCATGCGCCGCAAGGCCGTCCGGCCCCAGGCACACCTCCCGCACCTGCGCGCCGCCCGGCAGCGACAGGAAGACGATGTCGGCGGCTGCTGCGACCGCGGCTACCGAGCGGCATGCGACAGCGCCGGCTTTAGAGGCTGTGTCGAGCGCTGATGCATTCAAGTCGAAGGCGTATACCTTGGCAGGATGCTTGGCCGCGATGTTGGCGCACATCGGGCGGCCCATGACGCCAAGGCCGATAAAGCCAATGGCAGGATTGTCTTGCTGCATGGATCTGTCCATCAAGTGTCTGAGCGTGACGCCTTTGGGCCGTGGTCTAACGTGACATGGTCCGGATGGCGTTGGCGACGTGACCGGTAAAGGCCTTGGTGCCAATTGCGCCGCCCAAATCCGGCGTGCGTGTTTCCGGGTTCTCGATGACGGCCGAAAGGGCGCGGTCGATGAAGGCTGCGGCTTCGTTCAGGCGCGGATCGTTGCGGCGTTCGCCGATCCAGCCGAGCAGCATGGCGGCGGAACCGATCAGCGAGCTGGGATTGGCGATGCCTTTGCCGGCAATGTCGGGGGCGGACCCGTGTTGCGCCTGCGCAACCGCCGTATCCGCGCCGCTGTTCAAGGACGCGGCAAGTCCGAGGCTGCCGGAAAGCTCCGACGCCTGGTCGGACAGGATGTCACCGAACATGTTGGTTGTGACGATCACATCGAACATGCTGGCGTCGCGGATCATCAAGGCTGCAACCGCATCCACCAGCTTTTCGTCGTATTCGACGCTGGGATAGTCCTTGGCGACCGCACGGGTGCATTCCAGAAAAAGGCCGTCGCCCATGCGCAGCACGTTGGACTTGTGCACCGCCGTCACCTTTTTACGGGGGCGGCGCAGCGCCAGCTCGAAGGCGGCCTTGGCAATGCGGGTGCAGCCGGTTCGCGTGATCTTGCGCAGCGACATGGCGATATCCGGGGTCGGCATAAACTCGCCCGAGCCTTGGAACATCGCGCGGTCGGCATAGAAGCCTTCCGTATTTTCGCGGACGACGACCAGATCGACATGGCAGCCGCAGGGAGGCGCAAACCCGGGGCGCGACAGCGCTGGCCGGATGTTGGCAAACAATTCCAACCGCTTGCGCAATTCACCGGAGGGGTTCAAGCCGCCCTGGTCGGCGGGCGGATAGGCGAAATGGTCGACCGGCCCCAGCACGATCCCGTCGAAATCCGGAGCTGTATCGACGATCATCGGCGGAACGGTCGTCCCATGCTGGCGCAAGCCTTCCAGCCCGATCGGCAGATGGGTGAAGCTGATATCGAGGTCGAACCGTTCGCCGACCGCTTGCAGAACTTCCAGTGTCGCGGCGGTAATCTCGGGGCCGATTCCGTCGCCCTCCAATACCATTAGTTTGATCTGATCGTTGCGGCGCGATTCCGTCATGTGCGTCTTGTCCCAAGGTGGCGGGCCTGGCGTTGCTGGGCCAGGGTATCCGATTGGCAGAAGGCCGCGACCCGGCTTGGCATCGACCGGGTCGCTCTGGCGGGCAGATTATGGGCGCTTCGGCAGTTCGACAATGGCAGAGCCCATGGCGGAAAGCTCGCCGTCCTGGTTCTCCGCGCGTTGCGAGAGTTCGACCAGATGGCGGCCATTCTCAATGAACTTCCGCGCCACATGGGCATGGATCAGCAGCAGGTCGCCTTCTGGATTGTGGCGGCGCACCTGGCATTTCGCCTTCACCAGGAAGCCGTCGTCGCCCATCCAGTTGGTCGCCTGGTGGGTCAGCCAGGAGCAGCGTTCCGGGCCGTAGTCATAGGCACCCGGCGCGCCGACCTTCAGGGCGAATTCCTCTTCCCAGTGCACGCGCTCCGGGCAATCCGGGATGTTGCGGCGGTTCGGAATGCCGAGGCCCGGGTGCTTGGACTGCTGCTGCCAGGCGAGCTTGTTTGCGCGGATGTAAAGGCCGCCCCAGCCTTGGGCGTAGCAGATAAAGCCCGTGACGGTCATCGGCCCCTTGGCCATGGTCGGCAGGTGCTCGCCTTCCTTGACGTCATCCCAATAGCGGGTGTCCGCGCCGCGGATTTCCTCTGCCTCATAATAGCGGCTGTGGGCGTCCAGCTCTTCCTTTGTGTAGGTGCGGAGCGGCGCCTTTTTCACGTCGGTGTACTTCGTGCCCTTCTCCCGCGCCTCGTCGCGGTCGGTGCGGAAGCACCAGCTGTCGCCTTCCGCCAGCAGGTCGCCATTCGCGGCGTCGTAGAAGTCCACGTGATAGATCTGCTGGATCGCCTTGCCCGCAAAGCGGGTGTCGTGCTCGATCAGGTCCTTCAGGTAGGCTTCGGTGCGGAACTCGGTGTTGCGCTTGATCGCCTTATGCCAGGTGAAGTCGGAGCCCGACCACATCGCATGCACACCCGGCAGGCCGCCGACATAGCCGGAAATGATGCGGCTGGTCGCGAACAGGAAGCTGGGCGGCGCGATGACGTCGCCATGCTTGGTCTTCTTCGCATATTCCGGGTCGCACCAGAGCGGGTTGTCGTCGCCGATGCCGTGGGCGTAGTGGCGGATATTGTCCCGCGTCGCCTCATAGCACCAGGGTTCGACCGTATTCCCGATCTTGACGCCAAGGCGCTTGCGCAGGTCGGCAAGGCCTTCTTCGGTGATCTTGGGGAAGCGTTCTTCGGCGGTGGCGTTCATAGCTAAATCCTCTGTCAGACAGTATCGGGTTTTCAGGCCGCAGCGGCGGCCACAGCGTCGCGCAGCGCCTTGCGGTTCACCTTGCCGGCGGGCGTTTTTGGCAGATCTGCGACGTATTCGATTTCGCGCGGGTATTCGTGGCGGCTGAGATTGGAGCGCACGAGTTCCTGGATTTCTTGCGTCAGGCCCTGCTCCGGCTGGCCTTTCAGCACAACATAAGCACGGACGATCTGGCCGCGGACCGCGTCCGGCACGCCGATGGCCGCGGCTTCGGCCACCTTATCGTGCTTCAGGATCGCGTCCTCGATCTCGACGGCGCTCATGGTCCAGCCGGCGGAGATGATGACGTCGTCCGCTCGGCCCGCATGATAGAAATAGCCGTCTTCGTCGGTGCGGCCCAAGTCCTTGGTCGGGAACCACTCGCCCCGGCGGCGCATCACCAGTTCGCCGATCTGGCCGGGCGGCTGTGGCTTGCCATCCGGCCCGTGCACTTGGACCTCGACGCCCGGCACCGGCTTGCCGAGCGAGCCGTCCCGCACCTCCAGGTCCGCCGCGCCGGGATAATTGCCCAGGATCACGCCGACCTCGGTCGTGCCGTACATGCTGCAAACTTTGGCGCCGAACAATTGCTCGACATAGGCGGCAGTCTCGCTGTCGATGGGCTCACCGGTGAAGGAGAGTTTCTGGATGCAGTAGCGGAACTTCTCCGCCTCGCCCGAGTTGCGCAGCATCCGGTAGTGGGTCGCGGCGGCGGAAAGGTTGGTTATTTCGAACTCCTCCAGCGCCTTGGCGAGGCGCACCGCATCGAACTTGCCGCTGAACGTGCCGGTGGAGACGCCCAGCGCCAGCGGCGCCAGCGCGCCATGCCAGAGCCCATGGCCCCAGGCCGGCGAGGACGGGCAAAAGAAGCGGTCGCCGGGGCGGATGCCGGTCGCATAGAGCGCCGCAATCATCAGCGTCACGATGGAGCGGTGGGTGTGCTTCACCGCCTCCGGCAGCGCGCGCGTGGTGCCGGAGGTGTATTGCAGCACGGCGAGGTCGCTGCCAGCAGAGTCGCATGCGAAATGGTCATCGAACCCGGCAAGGCTCTCCAGAAAGGCGGCATCGCCAACGATCACTTCCGGCCCGCCGTCATAGGTGGCGTCGGCGGCCTTGTCGGCGCTGGTCACGATGATGCGCGGCTTGCAGTCGTCGGCGCGCAGGCGGATGCCGTCCGGCCCGAACAGGGTGAACATCGGCACGGCCACCGCGCCTGCCTTCATCGTGCCGAATAAGACGGCGTAGAAGGGCAGCGACGGCTCCAGCATCACCGCCACCCGCTCGCCCGATTGCACGCCCTTCGCCCGCAGCCAGTGCGCGAATTTTGCGGAGATGTCGGAGAGTCCGGCAAAGCCGATCCGCTCCGACGCGCCATCGGCATAGGCGATGTTGAGCGCTACGCCATCGCCGGCAGCCCAGCGGTCAATGCACTCGTGCGCGATGTTCATGCGCTCGCGCGTGCCGTCGAACAACTCCCAGAGGCCTTCGCGGGTGAAGTGACGCTGTGCGTCGGCATAGGACGTGAAGTCGGTGAGTTTGGCCATGGGCGGTTCCATCCGTCTCCGGCAGGCTGCGCCAAGCGGGCAGTCGCCTCCGATGCCGGACATCCTAGGCGGCGCAGGAAAACATTGTCAATATGATATGATCATTGTATATATACAATAAATTGTCCCCAAGGAGCCTCGATGCCGGACCTGAAAGCCAACGGATCGACCCACCGCCCGGTGCCTGCGGTCAGCCGCGCCATCCGGATTCTCCGTCGGCTGGGGGCGGCAGGGGCACCGATGGGGGTCAATCCGCTGGCGCGCGAGCTAGGGCTTGTGCCTAGCACCTGCCTGCACATCCTGAGGGTGCTGGCGGAGGAGGGGCTGGTGGAATTCGACCCGGCCTCGAAGCGCTATTCCATCGGCGTCGGCATCTTGCCGATCGCCCGCAGCTCCATCCAACGGAACAGCTTTGCGACGCTGGCCCAGCCGTTGCTTTCGGACCTCTCGGCGGCCTTGGGCGTGACGGCGATGGCGACGCAGTTGGTGGAGCCGCGGCAAATGGTGGTGGTGGCGCTCTCGCACGCGCA
The DNA here is from genome assembly GCA_038135395.1 of Alphaproteobacteria bacterium. Taxonomy (GTDB): domain Bacteria; phylum Pseudomonadota; class Alphaproteobacteria; order Bin95; family Bin95; genus JACKII01. The sequence continues at coordinate 17,942 of JAYPXD010000019.1, forward strand.
ATTGCCCTTCCGGCTCTCGGCGGAGCTGGGCAGCCGGTTCCCGGAACTGATCAGCGCAACGGGCCGCTGTGTCGCCGCCTTCAACGCCTACGATGCAGAGACGTTGCGCAGCGATTTCGAGCGTCTGCACTGGGACAACCCGCCGGCCTACGACGTCTGGCGCGACCAGGTCGCCCAGGCGCGCCGCGACGGCTATGGCATCGACCGCGGCGACTATATCGGCGGCGTCACCATCATCGCCGCGCCGCTGTTCAATGCGGACGGTGCGATGAGCCGCGGCCTTGTCGCCGTTGGCATTTCCGCGCAGATGGCGGCGACCGGCGTGCCGGACATTGCCCAGGCCCTGCTGGCGGCGCGCGACCGGTTGGTGGATCGGATGGTGGCGACGACCTGACTGCGGCCGGGGGCGAGCGCACCGTCGTCAGGGCGATGCAAAGGTTATCCGTACGCAAAGACCGCCGTTCGGCCGGTTGGCGATGTCGAGCGATGCGCCATGCAGGTCAGCGATTTCCTTGACGAAGCTGAGGCCCAGGCCCGAGCCCTTTTGCCCATCCGGCTTGGCCACGGCATAGAAACGTTCGGTCAGACGGCCCAGGGCATAGTCGGGCGCCCCCGGTCCATCGTCGCATACCGTGATCGCCACGGTATGGTCCGCCTGTGCCGCGGTGACGGATACCGTGCCGCGGTCCGGCGAAAACTCGATGGCGTTTTTCAAGATATTGGCCAGCGCCTTGGACAGCAGGAACCGGTCGCCGAAGATCGTCATCGCATCGGTTGCGGCTGTTTCGATAGTGACGCCGCGGGTATCGGCGAACGGCTTCAGGTCCGACACGGCCTCTGCCAGCAGGGGGCCGACCGCAACCGGCTCGCGGTCGGCCAATCGGCCCCGGTATTCCAGCGCCGCCAGCTCCAGCAGGCGGTCGATCAGACCCTGCATCCGAATGGTCTGCGTGCCGATAGTGCCAAGGAACCGCCGCCGCTGGTCTTCCGGCATCGGTTCATCCAGCAGCTCTGCGGCGCCGCGGATAGCCGCTATCGGCGCTTTCAGCTCGTGCGTCAGCGCCTGGACATAGTCGGTCACGTATTGCTTGCCATCCAGGGCCCGGCGCATTTCCTCCATCGCCTGGCCGACATCCGCAACTTCTGTGTTGCCGAGGCTTGGCAGGCTGACCCGTTCGCCCTGGGTGACGGCGGCGGCGTAATCCCGCAGTTGTTTCAGGGGACGGGACAGCCAGAAATTGACGACATAGCCCAGAATGAAAGCGCCCAGGACGACGAGGGCTGAAACGATCACCAGGCTTTCCAACAGATGCCTGCGGAAAGCGCTGATGCTTTCCGTCGGCTTGCCGACGCTGACAACGCCGATGACATCGCCGCGAAAGGCGATCGGCGCGGCGACATACATGGTGTCGCCATCCGGATAGGCCGGGTCGCCGGCGCTGACCCGGGCCCCGTACTTGCCCTTGAGCGTCAGCCAGACGTCGCGCCACCGGCGGTAGTTCTGGCCCACGGCTTTGCCGCCGTCCGAGTCGAACAGCACGATCCCGGCGCGGTTTGTGACATAGATCCGGATATCGATTGCCGTTTTGTGGTGCTCGTAAATCTGCGCATCGATGGTGATCGACTTCAGGCCATCCAGACTTCGGCCGATGGCGGCCGCGTCGATTTCCGTTTCGCCGGAGGGTCCGACAATGGCGGGCTGCCGCGCCAGCATCAGCGCCAGCGTTTCCGCCATGTCCACCAGCACTTCTTCCTGGGCTTCCATGTAGCGCGGATTTAATTCGCCGCGAATCCATAGGAACAGCGCCCCGACCGACAACAGGACGGAAACGGCCAGCATCAGGTTCAGGCGGGTGCTGATTTTCATGACGGCGTAGTGCGGAATGCGTAGCCGAGGCCGCGCCGGGTCTCGATCGGGTCTGCTTCTGGATCGACAATACGAATTTTCTGGCGGATGGTCTTGATATGGGTGTCGATGGTCCGGTCGAAACTGGCGTCCGGCTCGTCCCATGCTGAATCCATCAGTTGCTGGCGCGAGAACACGCGGCCGGTTCCGCGGATCAGCGTCGCCAGGATTTCATACTCATAACGGGTTAGGTTCAGGTCCTGGCCGTTCATCAGGATGCGCTTGCCGTCTTTGTCGATTTGAATTCCGGCTGCGGGGCGCTCCGGCGCGGTGCGGAGACGGCTGCGAATTCGGGCGGTCAGCACCCGCGGGCTGAACGGTTTGGTGACATAGTCGTCGGCGCCAAGTTCCAGGCCCAGAACCTGGTCGATTTCGCTGTTTCTGGCCGTCAGAAAGATGATGGGAACCTGGGAAAAGCTGCGGATTTGTCGGCACACGTCAAATCCCTGCATATCCGGCAGGCCGATATCCAGCACCACCAGCTCTGGGCCGTTTTGCTGCGCATAGACCAGCGCGTCGCGACCATTCCGCACCCAGTGGGCCGCCAATCCTTCCGACTGCAGGGCATAGAGCACCGTATCGGCAATTGCCGGCTCGTCCTCCACAATCAGAATGGTCATTTGCAATTCCGGGACATGTGCGATCTCACAAAATTCAGCGCTTCACATTCACTTCAAACTCTCTTCAAGCAGGGTTGGCAGCATGGCGCCAGGTTCAATGAAGCGAGGTTCGCCATGTTACGCAAAACGTTTTCATCGTGGGAAGACATCCTGTTGCTGCTGATGGTCGGCGCGGTCGTCGCCGGGTTTGGCATCCTGGCGCCCAGGGTCTCGTTCGGGGTTGGCCTGGACCAGGTTTCGCAAGGCAGTCTGTTGGTGCGTGATCCGGACACCGGCGGTTATAGCGAACTGCCGCGGCTCGATACCGACGTCCGTATCGCCGTCACCGGACCCATCGCCCGGTCGCGCCTGACGCAACGCTTTCGCAATCCAAGCAATGAATGGGTAGAGGCGCTGTACGCCTTTCCGCTGCCGGAGGACGCCGCGGTCGATACCCTGCGCATGGTGATCGGCGACCGGATCGTCGAGGGCCAGGTGCAGGAGAAGCGCGAGGCGCGAGCGACCTACGATGCTGCCAAACAGGCAGGTAAGAAAGCCTCGCTGGTGGAACAGCACCGGCCCAATCTGTTTTCGTCGGCGGTCGCAAACATTCCGCCGAACGGCGAGATAGAAATCCAGATCGAGTTGCAACAGCGGCTGCATTGGCTGAATGGCAAGTTTTCGCTGCGGTTTCCGCTGGCGATCACGCCACGCTATGTGCCCGCCCGCGACCTGCCGCCGACCGGAGTGCTGCGCTCGCAGCAGGACTTGGGCGGTGGGTGGCAGGTTCTGCCGGGCGAGTTGTCGGTGCAGCTCAAGTCGCCCGCTGAAGCGTCGGACCCGACCGAGCCGGTCACCTCTGTCCGCATCGGAATCGACCTGATGCCTGGCTTCAGCATCGGTGAACTGCGCAGCCTGTACCATGCGATAGACCGCAGCGATGACGGCGACAGGGTTCGGGTGGCCTTGCGCGATGGCAATGTGCAGGCCGACCGCGATTTCGTGCTGGAATGGAGCAATGCGGAAAGCGCCCGGCCCGTGGCTGCCTTTTTTACGGAAGCCACGCCTGGCGGCGACTACGGGCTGTTGCTGGTGGCGCCGCCGACCGTCGAGGCCACGCCGGTACCGCCGCGCGAGGTGACTTTTGTGATCGATACCTCCGGCTCGATGGGGGGCGAGTCTTTGGTTCAGGCCAAGGCGGCGCTATTGACCGGCCTGGATGACCTGGGTCCGGCAGACGCCTTTAATGTCATCGAATTCAACTCTGTAACGCGGAAACTGTTTGCGGCGCCGCGGGCAGCGTCGGCGTCGACGGTGCGCATCGCCCGCCGTTTCGTCGGCGGCTTGGAAGCGACCGGCGGAACCGAGATTCTGCCGGCCTTCGCCGACGCCCTGGACGGGAAAAGCGCGGTATCGGACCGCCTGCGCCAAATCATCTTCATCACCGACGGCGCGGTCGGCAATGAGCGCGACATCTTTCAGTTCATCCGCGACAATCTTGGCGATCATCGCCTGTTCATGATCGGCATCGGCTCCGCGCCGAACAGCCATTTCATGGTCGAAGGCGCCCTGTTTGGCCGGGGCACCTATACCCATATCGGCGACACCGCCGACGTCCATACCCGGATGAGTGCGCTGTTCGAACAACTGAAACGGCCGGTCCTCACCGATCTGGCCCTGGCCGCGGACGGCGTGACGGACGTTGTGCCGGGGGTCTTGCCGGACCTCTATGCCGGCGAGCCCATCGCCCTGGCGATGAAACTGGCAACCGGCCCGAAAAAGATCTCGCTGACCGGCCGCCTGGGCGCCACGCTATGGCGGCAGGACTTCAACCTGTTGCGTGGCGAGGACCGTCCCGGCCTGCGGGTGAACTGGGCGCGCGGTAAAATACAACAGGTGTTGCGCGCAGAGATCGCCGGCCAGCCGGCAGATGCGGTGCGCCAGGCGGTGACGGCTCTGGCGCTGGAGCACCATCTGGTCAGCAAGTTCACCAGCCTGGTGGCCGTCGATGTTACGCCGTCCCGACCATCGGATGCGAAGCTTGTCAGCGCCGCGCTGAAAAACGAGCGGGTTGCCGGCATGTCGCAGCGGCAGGTGCCGATGGCGCAAACGGCACTGGGCCTGCAGGGGCGCTTGCTGTTGGGACTGGCGCTGTTGGCTGCCGCTGCTTTCGCCTGGGCTTTCCGCCGCCGCCGCCCAGCCGGGGGGGAAGCAGGATGCTGAGCCTCCGGGGGAGCCGACGCCTGCACGGCCTGGTGTTGCTGGGCCTGCTGGGAGCCGGTCTGGCGCTGACCGCCGACGCGCTCTGGCTGGCGGGCAAGGCGAAGCTGGCGCAGGTTTTGCTGCAGCAGGCTTGGTCCGATACGTTGGCCGAGGGCGGGGCGCACAAGCCCTGGCCATGGGCGGATCACTGGCCGGTCGCCCGCCTGGAGGTGCCGGGGCTGGCAGTCGACCAGATCGTGCTCGCCGGCGAAAGTGGGGCGGTCCTGGCGTTCGCGCCGGGGCAGAACATGCAGGCCGGCGCGCCCAGCGGCGGCGGAACGGTGATCATTTCCGGCCACCGCGACACCCATTTCCGCTTCCTTCGTGATCTGAGGCCCGGAATGTTGGTGCAGGTGCAGACGCAGTCGGCCGCCGTGCAGTACCGGGTCCGCAGCGCCGTGATCGTCGATGCCCGCGCTGTCCAGCTTCCCGTCAGTGGCGATCAGGAGGAACTGGTTTTGGTGACCTGCTATCCCTTCGATAGCCTGCGTGCCGGCGGGTCGTTGCGGTATCTGGTCTGGGCCGACAGGATCGGCCCGGCGGAACCGTCACACACATAGCTGGCGCCCATTCAATGGGACGGGGATGCAAGCGCACGCGGCCGGGCTTTTTGGGGCCCGGCCGCACTTAGCCGATTTAGCTGTTCGCTACGCCTACTTGATGC
>JAYPXD010000020.1:0-6943 GCA_038135395.1 Alphaproteobacteria bacterium
CGATGCCGACGAGATCCAGCAATTCCAGCGCGCTTGCGCGGTCCTCAGGCTGCAACCGACGATGCAGCGAGATCGGCAGCAGCACATTGTCGAGCACCGGCAACCATTCCAGCAGGGCCGGCGTCTGAAACACGAAGCCGATCTTCGGCGAAGGCCCCGCAACCGGCTGCGCCTCGATCCGCACCTGCCCGCTTGTCGGTTGCAACAGCCCCGCCGCAAGCTTCAGCAAGGTGGTCTTGCCGCAACCGCTGCGGCCGACCAGGCTATAAAACCCGCCCGCAGGAATGGTCCAATCGATTTCGGACAGAACGTCCGAGCCATCGTCGTAGGTGTAACTCACCCCCTGGACGGAAAGGAAGGCAGGCTCAATCGACATAGGACGCCAACCGATCCGCCGCCGCCTCGGCGCGTCCATCGATCTCGGTGATTTCCACCAGGTCCAGCAGGTTGAACCGGCCGTCGTGGTGCCAGCCGGCCTCGGGCGCGGTCATATCGCCCAGAGCCGCTACACGCGTCACGCCGACGTGCCCCAGCGCCGCGGCCAGCCGGAACAGATCGCGCGGCGGCGCAGCGATGCCGACGGTCTGCAACAAAGCTTTGAACGGCGCGACAATGCCCGGCACATCGGCCAAGCAATCGACGGCGACCACACGAATAGTCCGGTTCAGACCGCTGGGCCGGAACGCGCTGTCTTCTGGCTGGTAAGAGACCGTCCAGGCGCCATCCGGGTCGCCGAACACCTCGCCGCCCGGCGTCATTTCCTCGGCATGACGCCAGGCCGCGATGCCGCTGGCCTCGGCCATGGTCAGGGGACGGCGCGGGAATTTTCGCTCGAACGCGGCCAGTTCATGCGCCAGGAATTGCGCGAAGCGCTGGGGCGGTACCGCGCCGCCCCGCTCCGCGAACAGCATGTGCGGGGCATAGCAGCCCTGCTGGTCGTAGCGCGCCACATCGTAAGCCGCCAAGCGAGCCGTGGCGCTGGCTTTTGCAGCGTCCAGCGCCGCTGCCGATACCATGGCGAAGCTGACTTTATGGCCATAGGCGAGAAACCGCTTGGCGACCGGCATGCGGCTTTGAATGGCTCCCAGAGACTCGTTGCTGCCATAGCCCAGCACCAGGTCGGCCTGCTGGATCAACGCAGCCTCCGGGGCGACATCGCCGCCGCGCCACCAGACCACGGCCAGGCATTCCGCCAAATCCGGCTCAACCTCGGCCAAGACCTGGGCAAACCAGCCGGCAAACAGAGGCTCAGCGCTGGGCGCCTTGCCGATATTGCCGGCCTTGACCAGCAATCCGGCCACCAGACTCCAGAGCGGCAGCCCCGGCACATTTCCGGCCCAGATATGCGCCAGCACACGCGGCCCGAACGCCCGGCCAAAGCCGCCCTTCGCCAATGGCTGGAAATCGTCCAGGATAGCCGGGTTGGCAAAGTCCTCCGCCAAAAACCGCTGCAATTCCGGCTTGCGGAATGTCTTGAGATAGCCGGTCAGCCCCAGACGCACCATCTCGCGGTTATAGCCGGTAACGCGCGGCAGCAGGTCGTCCATACGCTGGCGGTAGGGGTCTTGCCGGTCCAACAGGCGGGCAATGGCCCGGTCGATGGCATCCACGATCTGGCCGACAGGCCGCGACCGCAGCCGCGCCTGCGCCTGGTCCCGAACATGCCGGGCGATGGCCGCAACCTGCTCGCCCGCCAGCATCGGCAGCAGCACCTCTACCGCGCCACAGGTCTCAGCCCGCCAATGCAGCGTATCGGCAGCCAGCCCAGGCAAGTATCCGGCGCGCTCAACCATGGCGATCAGGCGGCTCCGGCGGCCCGCAGGAATTCGTCCACCGCCATCGAGCAGCCCTGCGCCTCGGCCCCGGCAGCCCGGCCCAATAGGAGAAAGCCGTCATCGGTTTCGATGCCGGCGTCTTCGGTCAAAATGGTGGTGACGATATTGAAATGCGCCAGGTCCGTATGCGCCAGAACCCCTTGCTCGCCTTTCGGAACGCTGGCGCCCGTCAACGGATTGACCACGCGTGTGCGGATCCAATGCGGACCGGACTTGACCGACGGGCAGACGGCATTGCCGTTGTCGTAGAACTGCGTGCTGAGCTCCGTCATGCCGTACATATTGATGCAGCGGCTACGCGGCACGCCGAACGTCCGGCTCAGCGCATCATAAAATTCATCCAACTCCAGCTCGCGCGACTGGCCCTTGAAGCCGCCGGTATCCAGGATTCGGCTGCCCTCCGGCAGACGCACCGAAAAACCGCGGCGCTGCAACTCGTCCAGAGCGTGCACCAGGCTGAAGCTGGCGCCCAGCAGCGCGTATGGCTGGCCGGTCGCCTCGGCGCGGGTAAGCTCCGCGGTCAGACGGTCGAAGTCGATGCCGGCCTCGCCAATCAGATGGCCGCTGCCGGGCGTGCCGAAATCCCGCACGGCCAGGTTCAGGTAATGCGCCAACGACGAATTCGGCATCATCGCCGTCGTCGGGAACAGGATGCCCATGTCCATGCGCGCATGCCCGGCCATAAAGCGCTTGGCAAAATTGCGGCGCATGGAGGCATCATAGACCGAAAGTATCGGATGATAGCTCTTGCCGCGCAGACCGCCCAACGTCGTGCCGCTGGTCATGAACACGGCGACGGCGTCCGCCGGCGCACAGCAGGTCAGGTCCAGGGTTTTGAAGGCGTTGATCGGCACGGCAGGGATGTCCGCCCAGGACTTGACCGTCCGCGGCGTCCGGCCCCGCGTCCGCGCGAACTTGGCGAAAGGCTGGTTGTGGGCGAACTGATAGGCAAACAATTGCAGCGCCAAACGATCGAACGCAGCATCTCCGGGAGCATCCGCGGCGATGAAGGTCAGCAGGTCGGCGACGATAGCGTCATAATCCATGCGCCCGGCTCCGGTTGCGAACGGATACGGGCGTTGGATGTGAGTGCTGGCGCGAGCAAGTCCCATTCCCTCCGCCGGCATGATCCGGTTCAGGTTCAAAGGGTCATCGCGCCGACGCCGGGCGGCTGTCACTGGCCAGCCCGGGCGCCTATCGAAATCTCAGCCTCTCTGGCGAGGCTCCCCTACGGTTATCGGGCGGACGCTAGAGCCGGTCGCGTCCGCCGTCAAGAGTGACAACAAAACTACGCCAAAGCCGGCTCCAACCGCTCGGCGCGCTCGCCTTCCTCTGCGTCGGCCTCGGCAATGGCCTTGGACAGTGCGGCATGCAACGCCTTCGCCGATTCGAGCGTGAGCTCGACAGCGGTTCTGGCGCCCGGTCCCTGCGCCCGGTTGACGAAGTCGATCAGGATCGCGTCGTCCAGCAGGGCATATTGCGGGTGGTCATAAGTCACGACCGCGTGCGAGAGCGAGAACCAACGGTTGCCGTGCTTGGTCGCGCCTTTCGCCTCGACGATCTCGACGATGGATGTGCACATCCGCCCTACCCTGCCAGGTGCTTGCCAAAGAAGGCGAAGATTTTCTCCCAGCCATCCTGCGCCTGCTCCACCCGGTACATCGGCCGGTGGTAGTAGAAAAAGCCGTGGCCGGCGCCGTCATAACGGTGGAACTGGTAGTCTTTGCCGTGCTTCTTCAATTCGGCCTCGTGCTGATTAACCTGCTCGGGCGTGGGCGCGCGGTCCTCATTTCCGAAAATGCCCAGGAGCGGACAGGACAGGTTCTTGGTCATGTCGATCGGCGGCACCGGCTGCTTGGCCGGTCGGTCGTCGGCGGCCTGGACGACGCGGCCGCCCCAAAGCTCCACCGCGGCGTCGATACTGTTGGTGTTGCAAGCATAGAGAAAGGTCTGCCGGCCGCCGGAGCACGAGCCGATGACGCCAACCTTGCCGTTGCAATAGGGCTGGTTCTTCAACCATTGCACCGCGCCTTCGGTATCGCCGATGACTTGTGCGTCGGCCACGCCCCCTTCGGCCCGCGCCTTGGCGGCGACGTCGTCGGCGCTGCCCTCACCCACCCGGTGATACAGGTTATGACTGATGGCGGCATAGCCGTGGTGCGCGAACTTGCGGGTCATCTCGCGGTAGAATTCGCCCCAGCCCGGCAGGTGGTGGATCAAGACGACGCCAGGAAACGGCCCGGCGCCCAAGGGCCGGGCGGAATAGGCCGACACCCACTCGCCGTTGTGGCCCTGGATCGACAGGGATTCGGCAATCATGCTTTCATAAACCATGGCGTTTTCCTCTTTTGAATGACGTGCAACTTCAGAATGACGTGCAACCGCGCATCGGCGACGGGCGGCAGCATTAGCGCACACAATTGCATGCGTGTCATGCCGAACCGCCCGAGCGCCAGTGCAGCTGGTATTGGCCTCAGGCCAGCCTGATCACCTTGCCGTCGCGGTGCGAGCGCTCCATCGCATCGATCAGCGCATGACGGCGAACTGCATCGTCGAAATCTGGCGCATCCGACCGGCCGGACTTGAGCGCGGCGGCAAAGCGCGCGTACGCCTGGGCGACATTCCGCCCAGGCCCCGCCGCCATGTCCGCGGGGATCAGGGTATAGCTGGACGGCGGCGTGATCTCGGCCAATTCGGCTTTGCCGACGGCGCGGAACAGTTTGCTCGGGCCGATATTGACGGAATTGGATGTCAGCACCAGCGTGCCTTTGCGGCCATAAATCTCCAACCGCGTGCCGCTGGCATTCTGCGGGACGCTGGCCACCTGGTAGCCGACCTCGACGCCGTTTTTCAGCACGCCGGCAGCAGTCACGGTATCGGGGGCGTCGACCGGGAAATCCGCGCCGGTCACCGCGTGTTTCCACATGGTGATGCGGGTCGTCACCCGCGCGCTGACTTCGGCGAACTCGCCCAGGATAAAGCACAAGGCATCGATGGAATGGCCGCCCGGAATGGTCATCGGGTTCGCGCCATTGCTGCGGATGCCCTGCCAAATGCGCCCGTCGCCACGCACGGGGATGGCGTTGACGATGACGCTCAGGTTGGCCGTGACAATGTCGCCGATATCGCCGTTTGCGACAATGTCGCGGGCATAAAGCACCGCCGGATCGCTCTGCGCCTGCAAGCCAACCAGAGTTTGCACTCCGGCGGCTTTGGCGGCATCCGCCATCTTGGCGGCATCGGCGAGATTGGCCCCCAACGGCCACTCGCAGCACACGGCCTTCTTGGCCTGAAGAGCCGGCATCACCAACTGGTTATGCAACGGCACCCGCACGACGACGGCGACCAGGTCGATATCCGGGTGCGCGACCATCGCATCCATATCGTGGAAGGCCAACTCAGCGCCGAACTTCTCGGCGGAGGCCTTGGCGGTTTCCGGGTGGGCCGTGCACACCGCCTTGAGCTCGAAGCCAGGCAGGGCCTGCAAGGCCGGCACATGGGCATTCGCGCCCCAGCCGCTGCCGCCCGGCGTTACGGTCGCTCCGACGATTCCGACCCTGATTTTGTCTGCCACGATATGATCCTTCCGCTGACATTGGCTCTGAAGAGCCAAGCCTAGCACAGACCGGACAGACCGCTCAGGCGCATTTTTCAGATGCCCGAATGCACGCTATCCGATTTTGACGCCACCCAATGCGCTGATATAGCGGACAATCTCTTTGACCCCATCGCCGGCCTTCAGGTTGGTGAAGATGAAGGGCCGCTCGCCGCGCATCCGCTTGGCGTCGCGGTCCATCACCTCCAGGCTGGCGCCGACCATGGGCGCCAGGTCGGTCTTGTTGATGATCAGCAGGTCGGAGCGGGTAATCCCTGGCCCGCCTTTCCGCGGAATTTTCTCGCCGGCGGCAACGTCGATGACATAGAGCGTCAGGTCCGCCAGTTCCGGGCTGAAGGTGGCGGCCAGGTTGTCGCCGCCGCTCTCGATCAGGCAGAGTTCCGCATTCGGGAATTTTTGCGACAGCCGCGCAACTGCGGCCAGATTGATGCTGGCATCCTCGCGGATGGCGGTGTGCGGACAGCCGCCGGTCTCGACGCCTTCCAGGCGCTCTGCCGGCAAAGCGTTGGCGCGCAACAGGATCTCACGGTCTTCCTGGGTGTAGATGTCATTGGTGATGACGATCAGGTCGATCTTGTCGCGCAATTCCTTGCACAGAGCCTCGACCAGCGAGGTCTTGCCGCTGCCGACCGGGCCGCCGATGCCGACGCGGAGGGGGCCGTTAACAGGCATGACGTAACTCCTTCTTCTTACGACCGGAACAACCGGGAATATTGGGTTTCATGAGTGGCGGAGAGCCAGTCGAGCATGGGAGTGGCCGCTCCCAAGTCGTCCAGGTCCAAATCAAGAGCCTGCTCGGCCAGCTGCGCAATCGCCGGCTCCAGCATGGCCTGCACAGCCAGCCCGTCGCTCTGCCCGACCGGCATGGAACGCAGCGCCGCCGATACGATGTTTGCCGCAAAAGCATGCAGGTAGGCCAGCAAGCTCGCCCGCAGCGGCATCCCGGCGAGGGCGCAACAAAGGCCGGCCGCAACGGGCAGGGCGAACGGGGTGGCGCTGTTCGGAACCGACCCCGGACCTTCCGCTGCGACGCCCGCGAACTCTGGCCAGCCCTGCCGCACCGCCCGTAGAAAAGCTTCGCCCTGGTTTAGCGTCTCTGCCCGCAACTCTGCCGATGGCGACAGGGCCGCCGCGATCTCGGCAATCGGATCGACATCGGGAGCAAGGCGATAGGTCTCGCGAAACAGGATCGCATCGTTCCGGGCCGAACCGAACGCCATCAGCCCTTCGATCCACCCGGCCAGGCCAGCGCGGCCAGAGACCAGCCCCGCCTCGAACGCCGCTTCCAGTCCATGGCTGTAGGAAAAGCCACCGATCGGAAAACTGGGGCTGAACCAGGTGGCGAGGCGCTGAAACTGCCCCGGCGTCAGGGGCGGCTCAGTGGTGGTGATCATGGTCGCCATGCCTGTGCGGGTGGTCATGCCCGTGCCCATGAGAATGGTCATGAGAATGGTCATGCACATGCCCGTGGCCGCCCTCGCCATAGGCGCCG
>JAYPXD010000020.1:7043-22949 GCA_038135395.1 Alphaproteobacteria bacterium
ATGGTCATGAGAATGGTCATGCACATGCCCGTGGCCGCCCTCGCCATAGGCGCCGCCTTCGGGCTGGAACGGCTCCGAGACCTCCGCCACCGCGCCGCCGAGCCCGCGCAGCATCTCCGCCAGCACCGGATCGGGACGGATCAGCAGCCTTCCAGGTTGCACTTCCGCCGGCGTGTGCCGGTTGCCGAGGTGCCAGGCTAGGCGGAGCAGCAGGTGTGCATCTGGCGTAGTAACGGCGTACAACGGCTCCGGCGCAGCCGCCACGGCGATCCAACCGCCATCGTCGCAAAGCAGCCCGTCGCCGTGCGCCATCGCCACCGCCCGCGGCAGGTCCAGTAGCAACTCCGCGCCGCTCGCGAGCGTTAGGACAATGCGGCGGCGATGCCGGTCGTCGAAGGCCAGGACGAGGCGGTCGACGGCCTCTGCCGCCGGCCAATGTCCGGCGCGGTGATGGTGGGCGGCGCGTTTCATCTAACTATTCTCCTTGTCGGCGTCATTGCGAGGCGCCGTAGGCGACGAAGCAACCCATCGGCGGCCATCGCCGTCTGCGGCTTCGGTGGGTTGCGTCGGCTGCGCCTCGCAATGACGCCAACTGGGAAGTGAGGCCACCAAACAACTCCTCAAAACAGGAAATACCGTTGCGCCATGCTCAAGACCTGCGCGGGCTCGCAGGTTAACAGCGCGCCGTCGGCGGTCACCTCGTAGGTTTCCGGATCGACGCTGATCGAAGGCGTCAGGCTGTTGTGGATCATCGAGTGCTTGCCGATGCCGCCGCGCGTGTTCTTCACCGCCACCAGTGGGCGCGCCAAGCCGAGCGCCCCGGCCAGATCGCGTGCCAGCGCCGCCTGGCTGACGAAGGTCAAAGCGCTGGGCGCAATCGCCCGGCCATAGGCGCCGAACATGGGGCGATAGTGCTCCGGCTGCGGCGTCGGAATCGAGGCGTTGGGGTCGCCCATCACGGCGGCGGCGATGCTGCCGCCCTTGATCACCAGGTCCGGCTTCACGCCAAAGAAGGCCGGCGACCAGATCACCAGGTCCGCTAGCTTGCCCACCTCGACCGAGCCGATCTCACTTGCCATGCCATGCGTGATCGCCGGGTTGATGGTGTATTTGGCGATGTAGCGCTTGGCCCGGAAATTGTCATTGTCGCCGGTCTCCTGCGGCAGGCGCCCGAACTGGCGCTTCATCTTGTCAGCGGTCTGCCAGGTGCGGATCAGCACCTCTCCAACCCGGCCCATGGCCTGGCTGTCGCTGGCGATGATCGAGAACGCGCCCATGTCGTGCAGGATGTCCTCTGCCGCGATGGTCTCCTTGCGGATACGGCTGTCGGCAAATGCCACGTCCTCCGGAATCGACGGATCGAGGTGGTGGCAGACCATGAGCATGTCCAAATGCTCGTCCACCGTGTTGACCGTGTAGGGGCGGGTCGGGTTGGTCGAGGACGGGATGACATTCGCCTCGCCGCAGACCTTGATGATGTCCGGCGCGTGGCCGCCGCCTGCGCCCTCGGTATGGAAGGCATGGATGGTGCGGCCCTTGAAGGCGGCAACCGTGTTCTCGACGAAGCCGGACTCGTTCAGCGTGTCGGTGTGAATCATCACCTGGACGTCCATCTCGTCCGCGACGCCCAGGCAGCAGTCGATGGCGGCGGGCGTGGTGCCCCAGTCCTCGTGCAGTTTCAGGGCACAGGCGCCGGCGGCGACCATCGCCTGCAACTCCGCCGGATGCGAGGCATTGCCCTTGCCCGAAAGGCCCAGGTTCATCGGGAAGGCCTCGAAGGATTGCAGCATGCGGCCGATATGCCAGGCGCCGGGCGTGCAGGTGGTGGCGTTGGTGCCCGTCGCCGGCCCGGTGCCGCCGCCCAGCATGGTGGTGACGCCGCTGTACAACGCCTCATTGATTTGCTGCGGACAGATGAAGTGGATGTGCGAGTCGAAGCCGCCGGCGGTTATGATCTTACCTTCGCCGGCAATCGCCTCCGTCCCCGGCCCGACGATGATGGTGACGCCCGGCTGGGTGTCCGGATTGCCGGCCTTGCCGATGCCGACGATGCGGCCGTCGCGGATGCCGATATCGGCTTTCACCACGCCCCAATAATCCAGAATCAGGGCGTTGGTGATGACGGTATCGACGGCCCCTTGAGCGCGCGAGATCTGCGACTGGCCCATGCCATCGCGGATGACCTTGCCGCCGCCGAACTTGACCTCCTCGCCATAAATCGTGTGGTCGCGTTCGACCTCGATGAAAAGTTCGGTGTCGGCAAGCCGCACCTTGTCGCCGACGGTCGGCCCGTACATGGCGGCATAGGCAGCGCGGGAGATAATGGCCATTGGTTCAGTCCTTTATTCTCTAACCTTGAACACACTCTCTGGCGTCATTGCGAGGCGGCGGCCGAAGGCTGCCAACGAAGCAACCCATCGGCGATAGTTGCGCGCTCAGGCATTGCTGGGTTGCTTCGTCGCCTGCGGCTCCTCGCAATGACGCCAAGAGCGGGCAGGTAGGTCTCAATCCAACGGCCCCATCACCGCCTGGTTGAAGCCGATCACCGTGCACCCGCCCCGGTAGGGGACCAGCGTCACCTCCCGCGTCGAGCCGGGCTCGAACCGCACCGCCGTGCCGGCGGCAATGTCGAGGCGCATGCCGCGGGCGGCCACCCGGTCGAAGTTCAGCGCCGGGTTGGTCTCGGCGAAGTGATAGTGGCTGCCGACCTGCACCGGCCGGTCGCCGGTATTGGCGACAGTCAGCGTGACGGTCGGCTGGCCGGCGTTGAGTTCGATCTGGCCGGCGGCGGCGATGATCTCGCCGGGAATCATTTGTCGGTCCGCCGGAAATGGATGATCAGGCCACCAACCACAATCGCGGCGACCAGCGCCAGCCCGATTTCCCAGGCGTGACTATGGAACACCGGCGCGCCATGGCCGGGATGGGCGAGGGCCAGGGTGGGCGCTAACACGGCTCCCCCTCCGACCGTCATTGCGAGTCCGCGAAGCGGGCGAAGCAACCGAGCGAATGCGGATGCAGGACGAAACGCCGTCCTGGGTTGCTTCGTCGCCTGCGGCTTCTCGCAATGACGGGTTCGGGATGTGTTGGGCATCGAGAATATCTCCTCTGGCTCAGCGGATCGGTTCATGCACGGTCACCAGCTTGGTGCCGTCGGGAAAAGTAGCTTCGACCTGGACTTCGGGGATCATCTCCGCGATCCCCTCCATCACCTGATCGCGGCGAACAACCCCCGCCCCCGCCTGCATCAGGTCGGCAACGGATCGGCCATCGCGAGCGCCCTCCACCACAAAATCGGAAATCAGCGCGATAGCCTCCGGGTAGTTCAGCTTGACGCCGCGGGCGAGGCGCTTGCGGGCGACCTCTGCCGCCATGGCGACCAGCAGCTTGTCTTTCTCGCGTTCGGTAAGGCGCATGGGCGGGGGCTCTCCTCAAAGGGACCAGAAACGGGGCATGACCGGCGCGCGCGCCAGACAGGCACGGAATCCGGATACGAAACGGGCGACGCACTGGCGCAACCGAAATGCGTCTGGCGCCAGGAACCGTATCACCAACAGGCCGTCGAAAGCGGTCGCGGCGGTGCGGACGGCGGCCGGCGTGCGCTCCAGCAAGCCCCGCGCCTCGGCAAGGCGGCTCTCTGCTGCAGGGGCGGCATGGAACACGGTCGCGATGGCCGGATAACCACCAAAACCCGCCAGTGACGCAAGCGCCCGCCCGACGGAATGTTCCTCCAGCCGCAACGCGTCCACCCAGGCAAGGCGGCCTTCGCGCCTGACCTCGATGCGGTCAGCGAGGAAGCCCTTGCGAAAAACCTCGCCATGGGCGGCGCGGCCCAGCACCCGCAATTCGCAGGCCAGCAGGTCAGCGCCAGCCGCCAGTTCAAACACGCTGCGCCGCGCCAGCCGGGCGCCATTGAAGACGATGGTCTCCTGTGGCAGCCATTCGGCGCTGGCGCCCGCGCCCAGCACAATGCGGCTATCGACCTGGGCCGGGCCATCTTCGGCCCGCGCCTTGTACAGGCGCTCCGCGGCCTGGGTGGTGGCGCGCGCCGCCGCGCCGGTATCTACGGCAAAATCGAACCGCACCGCATCGCCGCCGGTGAGGCCGCCGCAGGTGGTGGCGAACACCGCCGTCGGCCAGTCCTCGCTGACGGGCAACATAGCCCGGCACGGCGCGCTCTGGTGCAGGTCGGCCAGCGCTGTCCGGCCATCGGCCCGCAGCCCGAACCGCACCGCCGCCCGCCCGACAGAGCGTTGCAGTCGCCGACCGGCGCCGGCGCCAACAGACGCCGGCCCGTGCTGTGGGCTAAACGGTAAGGGTTCGGCGTACACTGGCCTCGTCCATTTCCCCGCGCACGCCCGACAGCACCACCTCGCCGCGTTCCATCACGGCAAAGCGGTCGGCGAGGTCGCGCGCGAATTCAAAGTACTGTTCCACCAGAATGATGGCCATTTCGCCGGCCGCCGCCAAGTCCGCAATGACGCGACCGATATCCTTGATGATCGAGGGCTGAATGCCCTCGGTCGGCTCGTCGAGCACCAGCAGCTTCGGCCGCATCACCAAAGCGCGGGCGATGGCGAGTTGCTGCTGCTGGCCGCCGGAGAGGTCGCCGCCGCGGCGGCCCAGCATGTCGCGCAAAACCGGGAACAGCTCGAATACATGCTCCGGCACGTTTTTATCGCCGGATGGAGCGGCGGCGAAGCCGGTGCGCAGGTTTTCGGCCACGGTCAGCCGGGCAAAGATGTCCCGGCCCTGCGGCACGCTGGCAAAGCCGGCGCGGGCGCGTTTGTGAGCCGGCATGCGGGTGACGTCCTGGCCCTGCCACTCGACCGAGCCGTCGCTGGTCGGTTGCAGGCCGAGGATGGCGCGCAGCAGCGAGGTCTTGCCGACGCCGTTACGGCCCATGATGCACATGACCTCGCCCGGCCGCGCCTCCAGCGAGATGCCGCGCAGGATGTGGCTGGCGCCATAGTGCAGATGCAGGTTGGAGACAGTCAGCATTCCCCTACCTCCCCAAATAGACTTCGATGACGCGCGGGTCGGCCTGGACGTGGTCGATGGAGCCTTCCGCCAACACGCTGCCCTCATGCAGCACGGTGACCCTAGCGCCCAATGCCCGGACGAACGCCATATCGTGCTCGACCACCACAAGGGTGTGCTCTCCCTTCAGGCGGTGGATCAGGTCGGCAGTCTGTTCGGTCTCGGCATCGGTCATGCCGGCGACCGGCTCGTCCAACAACAGCAGTTCCGCGTCCTGGATCAGCAGCATCCCGATCTCCAGCCATTGCTTTTGGCCATGGCTGAGGGAGCCTGCCAGATCCTCGCGCCGCTCGCCGAGTCGGATGGTCTGAAGCGTCTCCTCGATCTTCGCCCGCTGCTCGCCCGACAACCGCGCCAGCAGGCACCCCAGAGCATTGCGGTTGGCCTTGCACGCCAGCTCCAGGTTTTCGAATACGCTGAGGTTTTCGAATACCGTCGGCTTCTGGAACTTGCGGCCGATGCCAAGCCCGGCAATCGCCGGCTCGTCCAGCTTGGTCAGGTCGATGCGGTCGTCAAAGCGCACGGTGCCGACATCCGGCTTGGTCTTGCCGGTGATGACATCCATCATCGTCGTCTTGCCGGCGCCGTTCGGGCCGATGATCGAGCGCAGTTCGCCGCGTTCGATGGTCAGCGACAGGCCGTTCAGCGCTTTGAAACCGTCGAAGCTGACCGTGACGCCGTCCAGATACAAATGCTGGGTAGCGCTAGACATGATAGCCGGCCTCCCTTGCCCGCCGCGATGGGTCGAGCCAGTCGCCGATCTTCCGGATCTCGGTGGCAGCACCCACCAGGCCCTTGGGCAGGAACAGCGTGGCAAAGATGAACAGCGCGCCCAGGAAAAACAGCCAAGTCTCCGCCGCGACGCCCGTCAGATACGACTTGGCCAAGTTCACCAGAATCGTGCCGAATATCGCGCCATAGAGCGACCCACGCCCGCCGATAGCGACCCAAATCGCGATCTCGATCGAGTTCGCCGGCGAGAATTCGCTGGGATTGATAATCCCGACCTGCGGCACATAAAGCGCGCCGGCGATGCCTGCCAGCATGGCGCTGGCGGTGAATGCGACCACCTTGGCGTTGGCGGGGCGGTAGCCGAGAAACCGTACTCGCGGTTCCGCATCTTTCAACGCCAGCATCACCCGCCCCAGCTTGGAGGTGACAATGAAGCGGCAGATCAGGTAGCCACCGGCCAAGGCGGCAACGCTTAGAATATACAAAGTCATGCGCGTGCCCGGCGAGGCAAGGTCATAGCCCAGCACGTCTTTGAAATCAGTCAGTCCGTTGTTGCCGCCAAAGCCGAAATCGTTGCGGAAGAAGGCCAGCATCAACGCAAACACCATCGCCTGGCTGATGATCGAGAAATATACCCCGGTAATCCGCGAGCGGAACGCCAACCAGCCGAAGGCGAATGCCAGGATGCCGGGCACCAAGAAGGCCATGACCACGGCAAAGCCGAAATGATCGAAGCCGAACCAATACCAGGGCAGCTCCTTCCAGTTCAGGAACACCATGAAGTCAGGCAGGTCGGCATTGCCATAGACGCCACGCTCGCCGATGGCCCGCATCATGTGCATGCCCATGGCATAGCCGCCTAGCGCAAAGAACGCGCCATGGCCGAGGCTCAGAATGCCCGCATAGCCCCAGACCAAGTCCAGGCTGATCGCCAGCAGGGCAAAGCAGAGATACTTGCCAAGAAGCGGGATCATGTAGTCGGGAATGTGAGCATTGGAACCGGGATCGACGGCCAGGTTCAACGCCGGCACCAGGATCGCGGCGGCAAAGACGGCCAGCACGAACCGGGCCCAGCCGGCCTGGGAGAGCAGAGGTTGGCGCGAGGCTTGCATGGCTCAGGCCCTCCCTTCCAGCGACACGACACCTGCGCTCGCTTTCACCCTGAGTAGAGCCGCAACCTCGTATCGAAGGGCTGGTTGCGCTTCCGAATAGGCCCTTCGATACGCCGCGTTGCAGCTGCTCAGGGTGAGATAGGAGAGGCGGTTGTTGACCATGATCACGCCTCCTCCGACCGGCCCTTAAGCGCGAACAGACCGCGCGGGCGTCTTTGGATGAACAGGATTACCAGCACCAGAACCACCACTTTGCCCAGCACCGCGCCGGCGACGGGCTCCAAGAATTTGTTGAGGACACCAAGGCTCATTGCGGCAACGAACGTTCCGGCCAGATTGCCAACGCCGCCGAAGACAACGACCATGAAGCTATCGACAATGTAGAGCTGGCCCAGGTTCGGGCTGACATTGCCAACCTGGCTCAGCGCCACCCCGGCAATGCCGGCAACGCCGGAGCCGAGGCCGAAGGTCAGGGCATCGACGCGGCTGGAATCGATGCCCATGCTCCGCGCCATGCGCCGGTTCTGGGTCACGGCCCGCATCTCCAGCCCAAAATGCGTCTTGCGCAGGATCAGCACCACCAGGCCCAGCACGATCAGGCAGAAAGCGATGATGCAGAGCCGGTTGTAGGTCAGCACCACGCCACCGATGATCTCAAAGCCGCCGCTCATCCAGTTCGGATTGGCAACCTCCTGATTGGTCGCTCCGAACACGGACCGCACCGCCTGTTGCAGGATCAGGCTGACGCCCCAGGTCGCCAGCAACGTCTCCAGCGGGCGGTTGTACAGAAAGCGGATGACGCTGCGCTCCATCGCCATGCCGACGACAGCCGCGACCAGGAAGGCAACTGGGATCGCTGCGATCAGGTAGAGATCGAACACGGACGCCGGCAGAAACGCGCGAAAGGCCTCCTGCACCACGAACGTGGAATAGGCGCCGAGCATGATCATCTCGCCATGCGCCATGTTGATCACGCCCATCACGCCAAAGGTGATGGCAAGGCCGATGGCGGCCAACAGCAGGATCGAACCCAACGAAACGCCCTGGAACACGGCCAGGCCGGCATCGAGCCAGGCGCGCTGGCTTTCGATCTTGTCGATGGCTTTCGCCGCTGCGGCCTTGACCTCCGGTTGGGTATTGGCGTCGTTCAGCACCTGGCCCAGCAGCGCCCGGACGCCCGGGTCGAGACTGCCGGACAGCCGGTCGATCGCCGCCACCCGCTCCTGTGGCGTGCCGGCGGCAAGTTCCGCCGCGATCAGCGCCGATTGCAACGCAGCCTTCACCGCCGGAACCTGCTCGCGCTCCAGAGCCGTGCGCAGGCGGGCCAGCATCGCCGGCGAACCATAGTTGACGGCATCGGCAGCCGCGGCCTGGCGTTCCGCCGGGTCGGGACTGGCCAGTTTCAACTGGGCCAGCGCCTCGGCAATGGCGCCGCGGACGCGGTTGTTGACTTTGATTTTGTCGGTATCGCCACGCCCCGCCGGCCCCAGGCTTTCGCCGGAAATCGGATCGCTCAGGACGTAACCTTGATCGCCGCGCTTGGCCAGGACGACCCGCCCGTCGCCGGAGCGGACATGCAGGTCGCCGTCGCTCAGGGCCGCCAGCACCGGAATGGCGCGCGGATCGCCAAGCCCTGCAATGACCTCAATTTGAGCCGCCCGATCACTGTAGCCGCCTTCCGGCAGCTTGGCGACAGCGTCGGCCAGCGGGTCGGCCTGCGCTGGCGCAAGGCCAAGCGCAAGCAAACCAGCAAAAATTGCTATAACCAGTCGCATTGTTTGTTTCGTTTCTGCGGGCGTTTCGATCGGATACGAAAAAATGGACAAACAAGTTAGAAGCTTGGAAAAGATCAGGGGGCGATCCCCGGCAGCCTGTCGACCGCGCCGGAGATCGCCGGAACAAAGGTCAGTTGGTCGCCATGCCGTACTTCGGCTTCTCGCAGTTGCCGCAGACCCACGGATAGGTCCAATCGGCGGTCAGCTTGGCGCTTTCCGGCAGGTAGTCGGTCCATGCGTCGCCCTTGATCGCGCCTTTGGTTTCCCAAACGATCTCAAACTGGCCATTCGCCTGGATCTCGCCGATCAGCACCGGCTTGGAGAGGTGGTGGTTGGTGTTCATCACCACGTCGAAGCCGCTTGGGCTGCGCACCTTCTGGCCATACATCGCCTGGCGCACCGCATCGACATTGGTCGTGCCGGCCTGCTCGACCGCCTGCACCCACATCTGGAAGCCGATCACGTGCGCTTCCATCGGGTCGTTGGTCACGCGCTTGTCGTTCTTGATGAAGGCGTGCCACTTTTTGATGAAAGCGGCATTTTCCGGGGTATCAACGCTCATGAAATAGTTCCACGCCGCCAGGTGCCCGACCAGGTTGGAGGTGTCGATGCCGGCCAATTCTTCCTCGCCGACGCTAAAGGCGACCACCGGCACGTCCGCCGCTTTGATGCCCTGGTTCGACAACTCCTTGTAGAACGGCACGTTGGCGTCGCCATTGATGGTGGAGACGACAGCAGTCTTTTTGCCTTCTGCGGCAAACTTCTTAATGTCGGCGACGATGGTCTGCCAGTCGGAGTGGCCGAACGGCGTATAGTTGATCATGATGTCCGAAGCGGCGACGCCCTTGGACTTCAGATAGGCTTCCAGGATCTTGTTGGTCGTGCGCGGATAGACATAGTCCGTGCCTGCCAGCACCCAACGCTTTACGCTGCCGCCATCCTTACTCATCAAATAGTCAACAGCCGGGATAGCCTGCTGGTTCGGCGCGGCGCCGGTGTAGAACACATTGCGCGAAGACTCTTCGCCTTCGTATTGGACGGGATAGAACAGCATGCCGTTCAGCTCTTCGAACACGGGCAGCACCGACTTGCGGCTGACGCTGGTCCAGCAGCCGAATACGACGTCGACTTTGTCCTTGGTCAGGAGATCGCGGGCCTTTTCGGCAAACAATGGCCAGTTCGAGGCCGGATCGACGACCACGGCTTCCAGTTTCTTGCCCAACAAACCGCCCTTGGCGTTCTGGTCGGCAATCAGCATCAGCATGGCGTCTTTCAGCGTTG
The DNA here is from genome assembly GCA_038135395.1 of Alphaproteobacteria bacterium. Lineage (GTDB taxonomy): Bacteria > Pseudomonadota > Alphaproteobacteria > Bin95 > Bin95 > JACKII01. The sequence goes on from JAYPXD010000020.1 coordinate 16,984, forward strand.
TCTCGCTGATCGCCATGGTGCCGGAGAGCGAGTGAAGGACTCCGACCTTGATCGTGTCGGCAGCAGTTGCCGCATGGCTGAGCAGCATTGCCGCGGCGGATGCACCGGCAATGGTCAGCGTGCGGAGTGTTTTGGACAGCGCCATAAGGAAAAGCTCCTTTCCCGGTTGAGACATCCAACCAATGCAAGGAACGTGCCAAAATCCGATAAAGCGGTATTTATTAATTATTTCAATTAATCAAAAGGGACACACTTTCCGCAACGGATCTGTAAGCGAAGAATTTGATTATTTATTGTGCATCTTTCTTGCTTTGGATTTCATTGCCTATTTTTTGTTCGTTTGTGCAAATCTTTGCGGTCAACCTCGCTTTGGAAGCACGCAAATGACTGCGTCAGCCATTCGCGCGCCACTGCAAAGCCCCACAATCCGTTATTGCCGCTCGCCCTCCCGCAACGGCTCCAGCAGACCCAATTCCATCGCTTTGATCTGCAGGGCCATGTATTTGGAGTTGATCCGGCATTGCGCCAGTCCACCGGCGATGAACCAGACGCCCTGCTGCGGCGTGCGTCGGAACATGTTGCAGAGTTCGCCATCCGCATCCAGCCCCCAGACCGGCCCGATCTTCTCGGCCATCTCCTGCCCAAGCGCGCGGTTTACCAACTCTTTCTGCGGATAATACCCGGTCGCCAGCACGATCAGGTCCAGCGGCACGACAGACCCATCCTTCAATACCACGCCGGCGGCGGAAAAGCGCTCGATGGCATCGTACTGCAACAGGCCCAATTCGCCCTTGATCATCAGTTCCGAGCTGCCGGCGTCCAGATTGTAGCCGCCGCCGCGCCGGAAATACTTCATCTGGTGCCCGGTTTCGTCCTCGCCCATATCATGCTTGAAACCAATCGTCTTCAGGCCCTCAATCAGATGCCTGTCCAACTCATACATGCGTTGGGTAACCTGCTTATAGCCCTCGACCATCAGGGCGGGCGTCGTTGAAGCGACGATCAGGTCGCAATCATCCAGCGGCGGACCTTCATCCCAGATCGCCTCGTTCAGCCGCGCGCTGGGATCGATGGAAACGACCGTGGTGGAGCCGCGCTGCACGAGCGTCGTATGCACGCCGAAGCTATGCAGGTCGAGCGCGATATCGTTGGCGCTGGAGCCCGTGCCGATGATCAACGCGCGCTTGCCTTCCCACCTGGCGCCGCTATCGAACCCTTCCGAGTGAATCACCTCGCCCTTGAAATCCTCGATGCCCGGAAGGTCCGGGATATAGGGATAACTGCTGACCCCGTTGGCAAAGACCAGATGCCTGGGGCGCACCACCCGTTCCGATCCGTCACCGCGCCTCACGGTCGCTGTCCAGGTCTCGGTCGCCTCGTCCCACGCGCCCGCAACGAATTCCGTGTCGGTCCAGCAGTTGATTTCCATGGCGTCGGCATAGAACTCGAACCAATTCCCCAGCATGTCCTTCGGGATGTATTTCGGCCAGGTCGGCGGAAAATCCATGTAGGGCAGGTGATTGAGGTGGATGGAGTTATGCAGCGCCAGCGAGTGATAGCGCTTGCGCCAACTGTCGCCGATCCGCGGCCATCGCTCGACCACCAGGGTATCGACGCCCAGTTGGTTGAGCCGCGCCGCAATGGACAGGCCGGACTGCGCGCCGCCGATCACCAGCACGGTCGGATCGTGATCATCATAAGCCCGCGCCTTACCGCGCACGTCCACCCAGTTGTCGCCGCCGAAATTGCGGGAATAGGCGGCGCCCGTCGGCCGGTTGTCGCCGGTTTTCTCGGCATGCCCGTCCAATTCATCCAGCGTGGTGGACAAATGCCAGGCTTTCAGCCCGTCGCCGGCATCCGACAGGCGGACAATGCCGGCGCCGCGGCCGACCGCCGTGCGGAACTCAAAGATCGCCTCGATACAGTCCCGCCCAAGGCGTCGCACCCGGCGTGGCGGCTTGCGGCCGGCTGGCAGGTGGAATTGGGCCGCGCCGGTCCGCTCCTGCCGTGCCGCCAACCCGCCGGCAATGCGCCCGCGTCCCTCGGCGGCAAACAGGTCCCAGGTAAACGCCAGGATATCGCGCCAATGGCATTCCGCATGAAACAGACGGCCGATTTGCTCTGCGTCCTTGGCTGACAGGGCCGCTTCGAACGCCGCCAGCCATTGCTCCGCGGCCTGCCGGGTCTGTGCGGCCTGCTGATACGCCTGCCAGGAGGTGTCTACATGGTTCATCGTTTCGACCTGTCGAAGAAGTATTGCTGAAGATTGCTCCATTTAAGTCGGCAAACCCGCAAAGGCCAATGGCCTTGTCGCCGGGCCTCGTCCGCCATCCGCCGACAGCGACCGGCTATTCCACCCCGACCATTTCGGTGCCGCAGCGGAAGCGCAATGTGCGCTCCGCATCGGCGAAAGACTGGAACCCGTCGGGCTTCAGTTCGGCCCAGAACGCCCGCTGCGTCGCCAGATCGGGAAAATAGAGTTCGGGAATGCCGGCGTAGGGCGCGCGGGCCATATCCATGCTCAAACTGACGACATAGCGGAACCCGCCGACTTTTTTGAGGGTCTCCACCACGTTCGGCAAATGCACGTCCAGCCAATGATCGAACAGCGCCTGCGCGCTGACGCCGGCGCGCAACGGCACCAGCGACACTTGCTTGACAAAGCCCGAGCGGGTGCAGGGAAATGGCGGGTTCAGCGTCGGCGGGTGCAAGGGCAACTGGCCATCGACGGCGACATACTCCCTGGTCGCCCAGGGCCAGTACGGCTCTACCTTTTCCTGAAAGGTATCGCGCGGCGGCTGGCCGCTAGGCCGGTCGGGATAGGGTAACGCCTCGGGATACCACAGTTGCGCTATCCCATCCCAGGCCGGCCGGTCGCCGGAGCGCGGGCCATCCGGCTGCTCGTCGAACAGGGTGGCAACATAGTGGCTGGCGCTGGTCTTGCCATCAGATGCCGCCTGGGCATTGCGGGCAATCACGCTCGGCATGTGGTTGGCGAACCAATGCGCGATCAATTCCTCGCGGCTGGTCGTGGGCCGACGCTTGATCAGGTATTGCATCTTCGCGCCGGGAGTAGGGCTGGGTCGCATGGCCGTGGCTCCGGTAGGCAGGTTGTCCGCGGTCTGCGGCGGCCGCCAGCATACCACCGGCGCGGCGGGCCGGACTAGGCCCTGCCCGGTCCGAGCCGCTCCATCAGGTGGCGCGCCGTCATCAGGTCCAGATGGCCGCCGCCGGCATTCTTGAACAACGTGATTTCTTCTGCCGACTGCCGACCGGGGCAGAGGCCCTGGGCAAGGCCATAAAGGTCGCCCACGATATCCTCCCGCTGCAGGGCTCCGCTGGCCAGAGCCGCCACGATCTCGCCGCTGCGTTCGCAGATCTTGGCGGCGGTGTCACCCCAGACGCGGGCGCGGGCGACCGCTGCGATATCGGCCTCGCACATCTCGGGCGTATAGCTGCCGATCAGGTCCAGATGGACGCCGGGACGCAGACATTCCCCCAAGATCAGGGGGGAGGTGGCGTTGGTGGCGCACGCGATGATGTCGGCCTGCCTGGCAGCTGCCTCCAGGTCCGCAACGGCCTTCGCGTCAGGGATTGTCGCCGCCAGCCGCTCGGCCTTGGCGGGCGTGCGGTTCCAGATCAGGACGCGGCGCAGGCCGGGACGCGCGGCCCTGTGGGCTGCGATAACATAGGGCGCGAGGCCGCCGGCGCCGACCATCAACAACGTCTCTGCATCCGTCCGCGCCAGGAACGCGCTGCCGAGGCCCGAGTCTGCGGCGGTCTTGCGGTAGGTCAACGCCGTGCCGTCAATGCAGGCGACGGGGCGGCCGTTCTCAGCGTCGAACAACAGAAACACCGCCTGGACGGCAGGAACATCCTCAGGGGTCGAGGGGTTGTCCGGGAATACCGTCACCACCTTGATGCCCATGGCCTTGCCATGCTGCCAGGCCGGCAAAGCCAGGAAGGCCGCGCCCGCCGCCGCATCCCGCATCAGGTGGGAATGCGTTTCGGCGGCGGGTTCCAGGTGGCCGCGCCGCAATGCCTCGATCAGGCCGGGGAAATCCAGCAGCGCCTGCACCCGTTCCGCATCGACCATGCGCATCGTCATTGGCCGTTACGGCAAGGTTTCGGCCCGCTCATACCGGCGCCAGGCGCTCATTTGCAGGGCGGAGGTCTTGCAGTGGACGACAACGGGCTTGGTCTTCACCGCAAAGGCGCGGGCAATGCCGTCGGCAACTTCGTCCTCGCTCTCGATGGTGATGCCCTCCGCGCCGAACGTCCGCGCCCAGGCGGCAAAGTCCGGATTGGTGAGGCGGGTACCGTCCATGAAGGCCCGTTCGGGATAGCGGACATAGGAGTGCATGCCGATGGTGCCGTACATGGAGTTGTCGGAAATGACCATGATCGGCGCAGCGCCGTATTGCACCGCCGTCGCCAATTCGTTGCCCATCATCAACGCGCCGCCATCGCCGATAAAACAGACGACCTGCCGGCCCGGCCGGCGCATCGCCGCTGCCACCGCCATCGGCATACCGGAGCCCATGGCCCCGACTACCGAGGACAGGAAGATCTGGCTCTGGCGGAAGCCGATATAGCGGTGCACGAAGCTGCCGAAATTGCCGGCATCGGAGGTAACGGTGGCGTCGTCGGCCAGATGCTTGTCCACTTCGCAGACAATGGCGGCGAAATTCACGCCGTCGGTCGTCGGCGCCCATTCCTTGGCCAACAGGTCATTGTGGATCTTGTTCAACCCTTGGACCCAGCCCTGCCGCTTCGCCGAATCCGTTGGCGCGCCGCGCTTCAACAGGACCTTGATGACCTCGTGCGGGCTGGCGGGAATGCCCAGATCAGGACGCCAGACCCGGCCGACTTCGTTCGCATCCGGCCAGACATGAACAAACGGCAGTTGCGGCTGCGGCGCGCTGGGAAAGCTGTAGGACTGGCTGACGGTATCGGTCATGCGCTCGCCCAGGCAGACCATCAGGTCCGCCTTCTTCATCTCGCCGATGAGCGTCGGCGGCACGCGGATGCCCATATAGCCGCCATAATTCGGGTGGCGGGCGTCAAAGGCCTGCGGGCGGCGGTGCGTGGGGGATACCGGCAGCACCCATTCCTCGGCGAGGCGGTTCAAATCCTTGAATGTCTGCGGGTTCTCAACCGCATCGGCCAGCAGCGCGCCGCCGACCAGCACCAATGGGCGCTCCGCCTTGGCGATCATGCCGGCAAGCTGGTCCAGGTCCTCGGCGCGCGCGGCGGCCTTGACGCGCGGGCGCGGCAGGTTGAGCGGCGCGTCCGTCTCTTCGTCGAACACGTCCTCCGGCAGGATCACCGCGACCGGTCCGGGCGTGCCGTTCTCGGCGATATGGAAGGCCCGGGCAATCGCTTCCGAGGCGGTCTCCGGCTCGTTGACGTGGATCACGCTTTTGGTGATGTCCGCCAGCAAGACCGAGTAATCCTGTTCCTGCAGCGCCTGCCGCCCGAAATCCTTCCGCTCAACCTGGCCGACCAGCATCACCATCGGCGTCGCATCGTGAAACGTCGAGTGCAGCGCCACGATGCCGTTCGCAAGCCCGGGGCCGCGGCTCACCATGCAAACCCCCGCCCGGTTGCGCAGCCGCCCATCAGCGGCAGCCATAAACCCGGCCCCGGCCTCGTGCCGGCAGACGACGACGCCGATGGAATTGCGCTCCACCATGGTCGAGGTCAGCCCGATATAGCTTTCGCCCGGCACGCAATAGACCTGGTCGACGTCATGGGCTTCAAGGGACTCGCAGATCAGGCGGGCAACGGATTTTGTCATGAGGCTTAAGTCTTCCCTGTACGGCCGGGCTCGGCGCCAGGCCGGTAGCGTTCACATTGCGGATTGCGCCAGAGTGTACCGCCGTTCCGGTCGATTGCCAGCGCACAAATCGGCAGCATCCATGCCGCCAGAGCAGATCCCGATCCGATAGGATCGGGTCAATCTG
>JAYPXD010000021.1:0-208 GCA_038135395.1 Alphaproteobacteria bacterium
GCAACGATACCGGCCCCATGCATATTGCCAGCCTTTGCGGCGCGCCGTGTATCGTGCTGTTCGGCCCCGATTCCCGTCCTGACCGCTCCCGGCCGCGGGCGCAACCCGGGCGCCTGGAACCCGTCATTCTGGAGGCGGCGAATCTTGCCGATTTGCCAGTTGATATTATCTGGCATAAAGCAAGCGACATCCTGCGCGCGCCGAACCC
>JAYPXD010000021.1:218-13370 GCA_038135395.1 Alphaproteobacteria bacterium
AAACGGCTCGCTGATCCCTGCCCGCAGCCGCGCGCCGCACCCCTTGCCCCGATAGGTGCAGTGCAGCAAGTTACGCCGGCTGTTTCTTGTGCAGCCATTATTTACCTGGAGCTGAATCCATGCCGGATACCCAAATCGCAGAGGTCACCATCACGTTGCCTGACGGCGCGACGCGCACCTATGCGACCGGCACCACCGTGACGGAGGTTGCCGAGAGCATCTCCAAGTCGCTTGCCAAGCGGGCGATTGCGGCCAAGGTCAATGGCGAAGTCCGCGACCTGGCCACGCCGTTGCAGGCCGACGCGGCCGTAGCCATCCTGACCCGCGACGACGCAGAGGCGCTGGACTTGATCCGCCACGACGCCGCCCACGTGATGGCGGAGGCGGTGCAGGAATTGTTCCCCGGCACCCAGGTCACCATTGGCCCGGCGATTGAGCACGGCTTCTACTACGACTTCGCGCGCGAGGAGCATTTTACGCCGGAAGATCTGGAAAAGATCGAGGCTAAGATGCGCGAAATCATCCAGCGCAACGAACCCTTCCTGCGCGAGGAATGGGATCGAGACGATGCGATCCGCCACTTCGAGGGCATGGGCGAGGCGTTCAAGGCCGAGTTGATCCGTGACTTGCCGGCCAGCGAGACCATCTCGATCTACCGCCAGGGCAAATGGCACGACCTGTGCCGCGGACCGCACCTGCCGTCTACCGGCCATGTCGGCACGGCGTTCAAGCTGCAGCGGCTGGCCGGCGCCTACTGGCGCGGCGACTCGAACCGCGACCAGTTGCAACGCATTTACGGCACGGCCTGGCGCAATGACAAAGAGTTGAAGGCCCATCTCACCATGCTGGAGGAGGCGGCGAAGCGCGACCACCGCCGCCTGGGCCGCGAGATGGACCTGTTCCACCTGCAGCAGGAGGCCGTCGGCAGCGTTTTCTGGCACCCGAAGGGCTGGACCGTCTACCGCCTGTGCGAGGCCTACATGCGCCGCCGCCTGGAAGACGGCGGGTATGTCGAGGTGAAGACGCCGCAGCTGATCGACCGCGTGTTGTGGGAGCGTTCGGGCCATTGGGAGAAGTTCCGCGAGGCCATGTTCGTCGCCGAGGCGGACGAGTCGCGCACGCTGGCGGTCAAGCCGATGAACTGCCCGGGCCACGTCCAGATCTTCAACCAGGGCATTAAGAGCTTCCGCGACCTGCCGCTGCGCATGGCCGAATTCGGCTCGTGCCATCGCAACGAGTCGTCCGGCTCAATGCATGGCATCATGCGGGTGCGGGCGTTTACCCAGGACGACGCGCACATCTTCAGCCGCGAAGACCAGATCACCGACGAAACCCGGACGTTCTGCGAGCTGTTGTTGTCGGTCTACAAGGATTTCGGCTTCGAGGATGTGGTCGTGAAATTCTCCGACCGTCCGGACATCCGCGCCGGCTCTGACGAAACCTGGGACAAGGCGGAAGGCGCGCTGCGGGAGGCCATCGAGGCCGTGGGCCTGCCCTACACCATGAACCCCGGCGAGGGCGCGTTCTATGGCCCGAAGCTGGAATTCGTGCTGAAGGACGCCATCGGCCGCGACTGGCAGTGCGGCACCTTCCAAGTTGACTTCGTGCTTCCGGAACGGCTGGACGCCAACTACATTGGTGAGGATGGCGAGAAGCATCGTCCGGTGATGCTGCACCGGGCGATTCTGGGCTCGTTCGAGCGGTTCCTCGGCATTCTGATCGAGAACTACGCCGGGCGCTTCCCCCTGTGGCTGGCGCCCGTGCAGGTGGTGGTGGCGACCATCACCAGCGACGCCGATGCCTATGCCGAAGAGGTCGCCGCCGCCTGCCGCAAGGCCGGCCTGCGCGTCGAAACTGACGTGCGCAACGAAAAGATCAACTACAAAGTGCGCGAGCACTCGGTCACTAAAGTGCCGGCCATGTTGGTGGTCGGCAAGCGCGAGGCGGAGGAAGGCACTGTCGCGATCCGCCGCCTGGGTGGCCGTGACCAGGAAATCCTGCCGTTTGCCGATGCCATCGCAGGACTCGTGGCGGAAGGCCTTATGCCGGGAGGAGAAGGGTAGGCGGACATGCCCTCACCCCTGCCGTTAAGTCCGCGTCAGCGACTGACTTGGCTTGCCCATTTCTGGAAGGCTGCAACCCAGCAGCACCATAAGGAAATGCGTCAGGTTTTCGGCCCCATCCTGCCGCAGGATGGGGTCGTCTTCGATGTTGGCGCGCATTCCGGGCAGTTTGCCAAACTGTTCGCCCAAATGGTGCCGAACGGACATGTGCACGCGTTCGAGCCGGGAAGTTATGCCTTGTCCCTGCTGCGGCCCGTACTGCGGCTCAAACGGCTTGCCAATGTGACCGTGTATGCATTCGGTCTTGGCGATGCGGAGCAGGAACTGGTGTTGAACATGCCCAAAAAGCGTTCGGGCAGCTATGGCTTCGGTCTCAGCTTTATGGGCGATGCCAGCGGCGAGGCCCGGGCCTTGGTTTCGGAAACTGTCCGGGTCCGCTGCATCGACGACGTCGTTGCCGAGTTGGGACTGGAACGGCTCGACCTGATCAAGGCGGATATCGAAGGTTCTGAAATGCGGATGCTGGCCGGCGCCGAGGCAACGTTGCGCCGGTATCGGCCGGCGCTGTTCTTGGAGGTTTCGGATTCCACACTCAGACGCCAGGGTGACAGTATCGCTGGCCTGACAGAGTTCCTGAAAGGCCTTGGCTATGCGCCGCAAGGCGGCTGGCGGGATGAACCGGTGCGTGGCGACGTCCTGTTTGTCGCTGCGGGCGCTTTGCCCTGATTGTTGAAATAAGGAAGCCTTGCCATGGTAAAGAAGCGTACCGGCACCCCCTGGAAGCCCGCCGGCGAATATTCCAAGGAACTGGGCGGGCTGACCGTTAACCTGCTGGTGCGGGATATGGGCAAGGCGACGGCCTTTGCCCGCGAAGTATTGCAGGCGACCGTGGTCTATGAAGACCCTGACTTTGCCGCCCTGGAGGCATATGGCGCCAAATGGTGCCTGCATGCCGACCACACCTATTCCCATCACCCATTGTCACGCTCGCTGGCCGAGACCGAGACCCGGGGTATCGGCGCGGAACTGCGCGTCCTGGGCCTGAACCCGGACGCAGCCGAAGCCCGCGCACGGGCCGCCGGCTACCATGTCCTGGCCGGCAGTCTCGACAAGCCGCACGGCATGCGTGAGGCCTATATTCTGGACCCGGACGGTTATCTCTGGGTCCCGAGCGTTACCTTGTAGCTGCGTTTGATGCTGGAGAACCTCAAGCCCTGCAATGTGCGCAACGTGATGTCCTGGGGCGTGTTCCTGGGGCCGGCGATCCTGTACCTGCGCAGCCTGCTGCTTGATGCGCCGGGGGAAGCAGACGAGGGCGAGTTGCTGGTCTACCTGATTGCCGGCGGTATTGGCGGCGGATTGATGTTCTCGATGGCGGCGATTCTCTATAACCTTGCGGTCAAGCCGCGTGGCGACTGACGCCGCAGGCCTCAGTAGCCGGCGCGCCGTGTTTCATCGACGACATAGCGTTCCTCCAGCTCTTTGACCCGATCCATTCCCAGCAGGTTGAAGAAGTCCTGGAAGCTGGTCAGGCTGTTTGCCACGGCCTTGGCCTCGCCGGTCTCTTTCAGCGTGCGCAGCATCGCCTGCGCCGCTGGAATTGCCGCCAGCATGACGAAGTTCGGGTAGATGCAGACGGAAAAGCCCAGTTCCTGCATGCGGTCCGCCGACAGAAACGGCGTCTTGCCGCTGCTGGCCATATTATAGAGCAAGGGCGTATCCGGGAATTGGCGGCAGGCCTCGGCCAGTTGATCCTCGCTGGTCATGGCCTCGATGAACAGCACGTCCGCCCCGGCCTCGCGGTACGCGTGAGCGCGTTCGAGGCCGGCATCAAAGCCTTCGACAGCGATTGCGTCGGTGCGGGCGATCAGCACGAAATCCTGGTCATGCCGGGCATCGCAGCCAGCCTTGATGTTTGCAACCATGTCGGCGGTCGGGATCACCGCCTTGCCGGCCAGGTGGCCGCACCGTTTCGGCCAGGACTGGTCCTCGATATGCACGCCGGCAACCCCCGCCCGCTCATAGCTCTGGATTGTGCGGCGCACATTCAACGGGCCGCCATATCCGGTATCGGCATCGGCGATCAGCGGCAGTTGCCGCCCGTCCGGGGCGATGCAGGCGTCGGCGATACGCCCGGCATTGTCGACCATCTCGGTCATGGTCAACAGTCCCACATCCGGCCAACCAAGGCGTGAGGCGCTGGTGCCGGCGCCGGTCATGTACACCGCGTCGAACCCCTCGGCGGCGACGACTCGGGCCCAGGCGGCATCAACTACGCCCGGGATTTGCGTCAGTTTGGGGTCGGCCAACAGGCGGCGGAGGGCGGCGGTCGGGCGCTCGGACATGGAGTTTCCTTTGCGAGATCGGATTCTTCGCCGTAAACTAGCGCAGTCTTCGGCCTTTGCCACCATGGACGATTGGAAATGAGCGCGAACTTGAAGCCGGGCGACGCCGTCGTCGTCCGCAACGATATCCCCACCGGCCATTGCCGCACGCCGCATTATCTGCGCGGGCGCAAGGGGAAAGTGCTGTCCATTCTGGGCACGTTCCCTAATCCGGAGAAAATCGCCTACTATCAAAAGGGCGAGCCGCGTGTGCTGTACGAAGTGCGGTTTGCCCCCGAGGACGTCTGGCAGGGCTATCAGGGCGCGTCCAACGATTCGATTGTCGCCGATATCTATGACCACTGGCTGGAGCCGCAAAATGGCTGACCCGCATGATCACCATGACCATCATCATGATCATGACCACGATCATTCCCTGACGTTTCAGGCTGATCACCCGGATACCAAGTATGACCTGCTGGAGCAGGCGATCCGTGAACTGGTGATCGAAAAGGGCTTGATGTCGGCCCAGGATATCCAGCGTCAGATCGATAGCATGGACAGCCGCGGCATCGGCAACGGCCAGGAACTGGTCGCCCGGGCCTGGACCGACCCCGCCTATAAGGCGCGCCTGATGGCGGAGCCCATGGCGGTGATCCGGGAAATGGGCATCGACATGGAGCACCAGCCGGAAGTCAAAGTGGTTGAGAACACAGACGCCATCCACAATGTCATCGTTTGTACGCTTTGTTCCTGTTATCCGCGCTCTGTGCTGGGCATCCCGCCGGCATGGTACAAGAAAAAAGCCTACCGCGCCCGCGTCGTCGTTGAGCCACGCAAGGTTCTGGCCGAGTTCGGCACCGATGTTCCCGCCGCCCGTGAAGTAAGGGTGCACGATTCCACCGCGGACCTGCGCTACATCGTTCTGCCGCAACGCCCGGCGGGCACGGATGGATGGAGCAAAGACCAGTTGAAACCGCTGGTAACGCGCGATTCCCTGATCGGGGTTGCGCCGGCCCGTACGCCAGCCTGACAGAGAGCCTCTCCCCGATGTTCGATGAAATTGCCGATCCGGCCTCGTTTTTGGCCGGACTAGAAGCAGGCGCGCGCGTCATCCGGGCGCCGATGCCGCATGGCGGCCATATGGTGTGGCGCCAATGGGGCTCTGGTAAGCCGGTGTTTCTGATGCATGGCTCGTTTGGGGCATGGACGCACTGGACCAAGAATATTCAGGCGCTGGTTGGCGCGGGTTATCGTGTTATCGCTGGCGATACCCCCGGCCTCGGCGACAGCGACGCGCCGATGGACGATTGGGATATTTACTCCATCGGCAAACTGGTGGCTGGCGCCATCGAATATGCATTGACGCCCGGCGAGCGCTTTCATCTCGCCGGCTTTTCCTTTGGTGGCATAGTTGGCGGACAGGCCGTGCAGGCCTTGCAGGACCGATGCGACGGCTTTGTCATTGTCGGCTCCAATGCCCTGGGCGTGCGCCTGAATGAATCTCGGCCGGAAATGCGCAAGATGCGTTCAACGATGACGCCTGAGGAAATGCAGCATGTGCACCGGCACAACCTGGGCGTCATCATGTTTGGCGATCATGGCCGCATCGATCCTCTGGCGCTGCATATTCAGCAACGCAACACCCGCAAGGCGCGCATTCGCAGCAATACGATTCCGCGGGGCGATAGCCTGGCGACGGTGCTACGGTCTATTAGTCTACCGGTAACGGGAATTTTTGGCGAGAAAGACGCGACCGCTGGCCCCTATATGCAGGACCGGCGCGATGTGTTCGAGTCTTTGCCGCATTGCCGCGGGTTCGACGTGGTGGAGGGCGCTGGCCATTGGGCCCAATACGAGCGGCCAGACCTGGTCCACCCACTGTTGCTGCGAGCCCTCGCCAGCTAGCGCCGTCTAACAGACGTTATTTCGGCGGGCCGGGATCGTGTGGGGGCGTACTGAGGCGCTTGATCAAGCCTTCTACACCCTCGCGCTGGACGATTGACGCGAATTCCTGCCGCTGGGTCAGCGCCATGCTTACCCCCTCAACGGAAACGTCGATCACTTTGAACTTGCCATTGGTGCGCGATCTTTGCGGACCAGTTGCGAGCTGACGATCGAATCCTTGTCATCGACTGCGCGGCTGCCCAGCACCTGGAACAGTTCGCCGGAATAGCCATTCAATTGGCCGGCATAGAGATTCAGCACATACCTGCGGAACGCTTTTTGGTAGGCAGTCTGCTGATCGGCATCTAGTTGCCGCCAATAGCGGCCCATCACGAACTGACCGACAAACGGCAGGTCCATCGCCTCTTCGAGCAGGGTTTCCAGCTTGACTTTGCGCTCCTGCGAGGATTGCGGCGTGCCGCTGAGAATGCCGATTGCGTGATCGGAGAGGGTCCTGATCACAACGGCAGCATCGTCAGCCCTCGCCATTCCTGGCGACAGGACCAACCACAACACCGCAGTCATAACCCAAAACCGACGCATGGACCTCACCTGGAGAAACCGAAAATTTGTGGCGCCAATCTCCCACCGGCGCGCCCTGATTGCAAGGTCTGGGATCGGCGAAGCTCGTGTCACATTGATGCAATTCTAGAACATTCCGCAAAATATTCTTTAAGACCTTCGGATATAGAATTGAAAGTAGGTTGTTTTCCCTTCAAGGTAGCTGGGGGCTCATGCGTTGGTCCGATCAGTCTTTGCGATATTCTGCTTGGTCGCCAGCCTGCTGCAATCCGGCGCTGCCGCGACCAGTTGGTTGGCGGATGGCGAAGACGTGACGGCGCCTTCGGGCTATCTGCAACTGTGCTCCAGATCGCCCGAGGCGTGCAGCCGCGCAGCTGACGATCAGGATTTTGCCCTGGTGTCGGCTGCCACACTATCGCAATTAGAGAAATTCAATCAAAAGGTGAATATTTCTATCCGATATGTCCCGGATTGGGCGCAGTTCGGCCGGGCCGATGAATGGTACATAGCTACCTTTGCCGGCGATTGCGAGGATATCTCCCTGGCAAAGCGGTCCGCTTTGATCCAGGCGGGATGGCCGGCGGCGGCGCTCTGGTTGGCGGTCGCGATCGTTCCCGGCGGCCAGAGCCATGTCGTGCTGGTCCTGCGTTCGGACTGGGGGGATATCGTGCTGGACAACCGAACCGCGTCATTGAAGCTTTGGCACCAAGCCGATCTGCAATTTCTGGCCAGGCAAGTGCCGGGCGACCCGACACACTGGCGTCGTTTGCGTCCGAACCCCTAGACCTGCAGCCAAACTTCGGCAGAATGCACCCTCGATTGGACACTCGCCGAAGGACCCGCCGCCATGGCCCGAATTCCCTATGTCACCCGCGAACAGGTAGAGCCGAGTGCGCTGGAGGAGTTCGACGCGCTAACCAGCTATGGTCCGTTCGCCCACCTGGCCGGCGCCATGGGGCACCGTGCGCCAATTCTGCGCAATGCGGCTCGGATGCTCGCGGAGTTGCGGGATGAAGGCGTGCTGCCGCGGCGCTATCTGGAACTGGGGCTGGTCGCGACGTCGCTGTTGAACCACTGCGACTATTGCGTTGCGCATCACGGGCCGATGTTGTCGGTTGAAGGCGTGTCGCTGGAAGGCGTCGGGAACCTGCTGGCCTACCAAAACCATCCGGAACTGGATGACGTCGATAAACTGGTGGTGGAATACGCGCACCAGGTGACGCTGGACCCTAACCGGACGCGCGATGCAATCTTTCAGCGGCTGCGGCAGCATTTTACGGACGCTCAGATCGTCGAATTAACCTGGCGCATTGCCTTGTGCGGCGCATTCAACCGCTTTAACGATGTGCTCCAGCTGGAAATTGAAGAAGACGCAAGAGCGTCGGCTGCTTGAGCGGCGGAACTAGGAACAAACGAAAGGAAGCCCGATGGCTTGGGTGGTCGGTGTCGACGTGGGCGGCACCTTCACAGACTTTTTCGCCGTGGATCCGAAGACCGGGGAACGGGCGCTTTATAAACGCGCATCGACGCCGGACGACCCGGGCCGCGCCATTCTCTCCGGGCTGGAGGAGATGGCCGCCGCGACAAAACTCGATCTGGGAACGGCTGAGCGCGTTGCGCATGGCACCACCGTCGCGACCAATGCCCTGATTCAGCGCCGCGGCGGCAAGGTTACGCTGGTGACCACCAAAGGCTTCCGCGACCTGCTGGAAGTCGGCCGTCAGGTGCGGCCGCATATGTATGACCTGCAACGCGATGCGCCGCCGCCGCTGGTGGCGGAGGATCGCCGGCTGGAAGTCGCCGAGCGGATTTCCGCCCGCGGGCGGGTGGTGCAGCCATTGCAGCAGGATGAAATCGCCCGCGTCGTCGATGCTGTTCGCGCGACGGAGGCGGATGCCTGCGCGGTCTGTCTGCTGTTTGCTTTTGAATCGCCACAGCATGAACAGGCGATTGCAGCAGCGCTCACCCAGGCAATGCCCGACCTGCAACTGTCGCTGTCCAGCGTTGTGCAGCCGGAATTCCGTGAGTTCGAGCGGTTTTCAACCACGGTGATCAACGCCTACCTTCAACCGGTCATGTCTGGCTATGTCGCGCGCCTGACCCAGGGCATCGCGCGCCTGGCGCCGGGCGCGACGTTGGGGATTAACCAATCCTCTGGCGGGCTGATGACCCCGGCAACCGCCCAGCAATTGCCAGTGCGGACGGCGCTGAGCGGCCCGGCGGCAGGGGCGATGGGGGCGGTTGCGGTGGCGCGTCGCGTCGGTATTCCAAACGTGATCACCTTGGACATGGGCGGAACCAGCGCTGACGTGGCGCTGATCCGAAACGCCCAGCCGGCCTTGGCCTATCAGCGGACGGTGGCGGATTTTCCGATCCGCTTGCCGATGGTGGACATCGATACTGTCGGCGCTGGCGGCGGCTCCATCGCGTGGTTCGACCGGGACGGCCTGATGAAAGTCGGCCCGCAAAGCGCTGGCGCAGTTCCGGGGCCGGCTTGCTATGGGCTGGGGGGCATGGCGCCGACGGTGACCGATGCCAATCTCATCCTGGGGCGGCTGTCGCCGCGTGGCCTGTTGGACGGTGAGATGGCGATCGACCCGGAGCTGGCGCGGACGGCGCTTGCGCCGATTGCCGAGCGGCTTGGCCTCGGGCTGGAGCAGGTCGCGCGCGGCGTTCTGGATATTGCTGTTGCCAATATGGTCCGTTCGGTCCGCACGATTTCGGTGGAAAAGGGCCATGATCCTCGCGATTTTGCGTTGATGGCGTTTGGCGGCGCAGGGCCGTTGCATGCACGCGCCGTGGCGGTCGAACTGGGCATCGGCCGCATGATCGTGCCGCCGGCGCCCGGCATTCTTTGCGCCGAGGGGTTGGTAGTCGCCGATCTGAAGGAGGATTTCGTTGCTGCGGAGCGGCTGGAAATCAGCGATGCGGGCCTTGCCGGGGCGGCAGATGTCGTTGCCGGGCTTTGCCGGCAGGCGAACGAATGGCTGGCCGCCCAGCATGCGGTGGCCGGGCGGCTAAGCCTTGCCTTCGATATGCGCTATCAGGGACAGAATTTCGAACTGACCGTTCCATTGGTTGAGGCCGAAGCGGGAACGGCGGTCGAGTTGCCGGGAACCGCCGGCATCCGGCGTGCGTTCTTTGCTGCGCACGACCAGGCCTATGGCTTCCACAACCCGCACGATGCGGTCGAGGCGGTCGCGTTCAGGCTGACGGCGCGGGCGCCGATGTATCAGGAGCCGGCATTGGCTGAATTGCCGGCGGAGCCGCCGCCGTTGCCGAAGCATCGTGAGCATCGCCGCGTCTGGTTCGATACGCTGGACAATCCAACCTTGGCGACGCCGGTTTATGACCGGCGCGACCTGCGCCCGGGCATGCGCCTGCCGGGCCCGGCAATTATCGAACAGTTGGACGCTACCACCCCGCTCGATCCCGCCGATGTCGCGGTGGTGGCGGCGGACGGCAGCCTGATCGTTTCCCTGGGAGCAGCACTATGAACATCACCGCCGACATGGACCCGATCACGCTGGAAATCTTTTCCAACGCGCTCCGCTCGATCACCGACGAGACCTTCATCGCCCTGATGAAATCGTCCTATTCCACCAACATCAAGGAACGGCACGACCACTCCACCGCGATTATGGACGCCAAGGGCCGGCTCATCGCGCAGGCGGAGAACTCTTTGCCGATCCATGTCGCCAGCATGGAAGGGCTGATGCGCTCATTGCTGGCGAAGTATGGCGATGACATTCACGCCGGCGACCTGTACCTGGCCAACGACCCGCACACCGCCGGCGGCACGCACCTGCCGGACATCAACCTGGCCGTGCCGGTGTTCGCGGAGGGACGGCTGCTGGGCTTCGTCGCCAACATCGCCCACCACGCCGACGTCGGCGGCATGGCGCCCGGCTCCATGTCCGGCGGCATGACGGAGATCTATCAGGAGGGGCTGCGCATCCCGGTCATGCGCCTGTTCGACCGCGGCCGGCTGAACGAGGAGTTGCTGGACTTCATCCTGCTCAACGTCCGCCTGCCGGTCGAACGGCGCGGCGACTACTACGCCCAGATTGCGGCCTGCCGTCTGGGCGAGCGACGATTGGGGGAGGTGATTGCCCGTTACGGCGCCGCGGCGACCGCCGCCGGCATGAGCCAAATCATCGAACGCTCCACCCAGCGCATGGCCGCAGCGCTGGCGCGTATTCCGGATGGCGTCTATCGCTTCGAGGATGCCATGGATGACGATGGCGTCGGCAACGAGGATCTGACCATCGCTGTCACCGTCACCGCCAAAGGCGGCGAGGTCAGCTTTGACTTTGCCGGCACCTGTCCGCAAACGCCGGGCAACGTCAACTGCACCCATAACGCCACAGTCGCCAGCGTCACCTATGCGGTGAAGGCGCTGTTGGACCCAAATGCGCCCAACACCCAGGCGGTCATTGATTGCGTAGAGGTGACCGCGCCGGAGGGCTGCCTGATCAATTGCGTCTTTCCCGCGCCGGTCGCCGGTCGGGCGCACACCTGCCAGCGCATTATCGACGTCGTGATGGGGGCGCTCGCGCCTGCCTTGCCGCAGCAGGTGACGGCGGCCCCGAATGGCGCGAACACCATGGCCGTGTTCAGCGGCACCGACCCGCGCACTGGCCAGGGCTATGTCTATCTGGAGACCGTTGGCGGCGGCGGCGGCGCGCGGGCGGCAAAGCACGGCAAGGATGGGGTGCAGACCGGCATCACCAACACTTCCAACCTGCCGGTCGAGGCGATTGAGCAGGAATACCCGCTATTGGTGGAGGAATACGGCCTTGTGCCGGACTCAGGCGGCAAGGGCCAGTATAACGGCGGCCGTGGTATCCGCCGCGTGGTGCGTCCCGTCGGCCATACCTGCATCTTCAACGGCGTCGGCGAGCGTTTCCGCCTCGCGCCCTGGGGCGTATTCGGCGGCGAGGACGGCAAGGCCGGGCGGTTTGCGCTGCGTCTCGGTAACGGTTCGGAGGAGCCGCTGCCGCCGAAAACCGGCAACCGGACCCTGCGCGAGGATCAGGCCGCCATTGTCGAAAGCCCGGGCGCCGGCGGTTACGGTCAGGCCTGAGCGCCCTTGCCCTGTTGCAGTTCGATCATATTGCCGAACGGGTCCTCGAAGAAGACCTGGGACGAGGAGTTGCCGACCAGCGCCTTGAACTCCCACCAGTCGACGCCTTTGGCGGTCAGTTCCGACTTGGCGGCTTCCAGGTCGGCGACAGAGAACGCGACGTGGGCGCGGGTTGGGTCCTGCTTGGCCGAGCGCGCCACCGGCGACGCGCCTTCCGCCCCCATGATATGCACCTGCTGGCTGCGGTCTCCCGTACCGTTCACATTCGACCAGAACCCAGGGATGCCCTCGATATACGGGCGCTTGCCATCGGTTTCGAGCCCGAGCAGGTCCTGATAGAAGGACTTGGCGGTCGCCTCATCTTCGGCGGTGGGGCCGATGCGAATGCCTGCATGCAGCAGGCCGGTAACGGATATGGTCATGACGCACCTCTTGCGCAGTGGAAGATCCAGGATCGCAAGCCTGGAGGATAGCGGACGCCGCGGTGGTCGCCAAGGCGCGCCGACCTTGCGGCGGATGTCAGCCGCGGGTTTTCATCTCTGGCTTGATCTCCGGTTCCGGGCGTCCATATTGCAGCCAGCCAATCCAATTGTTTCAGGGGAAATTGCACAATGACCACAGCGCCCGAGTCTATGGCGTTTCAGGCCGAAGTCGGCCGCCTGCTCGACCTCATGGTCCACTCGGTCTATTCCGAGAAAGAGGTGTTTCTGCGCGAGTTGATCTCCAACGCGTCGGACGCCTGCGATAAGCTGCGCTATCTGGCGCTGACCGATGCGGCGCTAAGCGCGGAGGCCAGCAGTTTCCGCATAACGGTCGCACCGGACAAAGACACCCGCACGCTGACGCTCGCCGACAATGGCATCGGCATGAGCCGGGATGACCTGGTCGAAAACCTCGGCACCATCGCCAAGTCCGGCACCGCGGCCTTTGTCCAGCAGCTGTCCGGAGATGCCAAGAAGGATTCCAGCCTGATCGGGCAGTTCGGCGTCGGCTTCTATTCGGCCTTCATGGTGGCGGAGCGCGTCCATGTCGTCAGCCGCAAGGCCGGCGAAAGCGTGGCGCATTCCTGGGAATCGGATGGCCGCGGCAGCTTTATCGTTGCGCCGGGGGAGCGCGACGCGACAGGCACCAGCATTACCCTGTACCTGCGCGATGGCGAGGATGAATGGCTGGAGCCGCATCGCCTGCGCCAGATCATCAAGACCTATTC
>JAYPXD010000021.1:13380-15894 GCA_038135395.1 Alphaproteobacteria bacterium
ACCATATCGCCATTCCGGTCGCCCTGATTGAGGATGCGGAAAAAGAGCCGGAGACGGTTAACAGCGCATCGGCGCTGTGGTCGCGGCCGCGCAGCGAGATTGCGGAAGAGCAGTACAAGGAATTCTACCACCATGTCGGCCACGGTATGGACGAGCCTTGGGCAACGCTGCATTGGCGGGCCGAGGGCACGATTGAATACACCGGTTTGCTGTTCATCCCTGGGGCCAAGCCGTTCGACCTGTTTCACCACGAGCGCAAGAACAGCCTGAAACTCTATGTCCGACGGGTCTATATCACCGAGGGCGTTGAGGAGTTGCTGCCGGGTTGGCTGCGGTTCCTGCGCGGTGTTGTCGATTCGGAGGACCTTCCGCTCAATCTCAGCCGCGAGATGCTGCAGAACAACCCGGTGCTGCGCCAGATCCGCAATGGCCTGACCCGGCGGGTGTTGAACGAGTTGCAGCAAAAGGCCGACAAGGATGCTGATTCCTATAACGGCTTCTGGGAGAATTTCGGCGCTGTGGTGAAGGAAGGCCTCTATGAGGACTTCACCCACAAGGAGGCGCTGCTGAAGCTGGCGCGCTTCCGGTCGACGAAGGACGATGGCTGGGTCAGCCTTGCGCAATATGTCGAACGGATGGCTGAGAACCAGACCGCCATCTACACCATTGCGGGCGACGACCTGGAGGCGTTGAAGCGTTCGCCGCAGTTGGAGGGTTTTCGCGCTAAGGGCGTCGAGGTGTTGCTGCTCACCGACCCGGTCGACGAGTTCTGGACCTCGAGCGTTCAGGAATTCGACGGCAAGCCGCTGAAAAGCGCCACCCGCGCCGGCGCGGACCTCTCGGCGATCAAGGCGGCGGATGGCGATGCAAAGCCGGACGAGCCAGAGGGCGCGATTGGCAGCCTGATCGCTGCGTTCAAGCTGACGCTCGGCGAAGCCGTGAAGGACGTGCGGGTATCCGACCGGCTGACGGATTCGGCCTGCTGCCTGGTTGCGGATGAACATGACATGGACCTGCACCTGGAACGGCTGATGCGCCAGCACGGCCAGACGGTGAAGAAAGCGCCGCGCATCCTGGAATTGAATCCCCGGCACAGTATGATCAAGCGCCTGACCCAGGTTGCCGAACGACCGCAGGGGGCGGACCAGGTCGAGGACTATGCCTGGTTGCTGTTGGACCAGGCCCGTATTGTTGAGGGCGAGGTCCTGCCGGACCCGGTCGCCTTTGCCCAGCGCATGGCCCGGGTGATGGAAGCGTCGGCTGACCTGGGCTGACGGTGATGTGCGGCCGCTATGTCTTTACCTCGACGGCGGAGGCAATGCTTAAGCTGTTTGGCTTATGCCTGGACCAGCCGCCGCCGGACCGGTTCAATGTCGCCCCGGGACAGTTCGCGCTTACAGTGCGGGCGGCCGCGGGAGAAAGGTCGCCCGCCCATGCGCGGTGGGGATTGGTGCCGCATTGGGCCAAAGACCCGGCCATCGCCTATCGCATGATCAACGCCCGCAGCGAAACGGCGGCGGAAAAGCCGGCGTTTCGTGAGGCGCTACGCCAGCGGCGCTGTCTGATCCCGGCCTCGGCATTCTATGAGTGGCAGGGCGAAAAACCGCCGAAACAGCCCTATGCCATTTATGCCGACGATCGGGAGCCGTTTGCGTTCGCCGGTTTGTGGGAACGCTGGGGCGACCCGGCGAAACCGCTGGAGACCTTCACAATCCTAACCCGCACCGCCGACCCTGCCATTGCCTGGCTGCATGAGCGCCAGCCGGTGGTGCTGGCAAGGTCACGGTTCGAGGATTGGCTCGGTGGCCCGACCGCCGATGCCACGGCGCTGCTGCACGAGCCGACGCCATTTGCATGGGCAACGCATCCGGTGTCGCCCAAGGTCAGCAACGCCCGCAGTGAGGGCGCCGACCTGTTAGCGCCGGCACCGCTGCTGCCAACCCAGGGCAGCCTGTTTTAGAGATACTGCGCCACCGCCGCACTTGCACTGCCAGGGGTCTGCGTCCATCTTCTGGCTAACGATTTTCTCCGGATACGTGCAACGGACGCGTTGCAAGGGATGCGACCATGTTAGAGGCCCAACCGATTCATACCAACCTGATCAAGGACAGCAGCGATCAGCAGTTTATGGCGGATGTGATCGATGCATCGAAAGATGTGCCGGTCATCGTCGATTTCTGGGCGCCATGGTGCGGACCGTGTAAGCAGTTGGGGCCTATCTTGGAGAAGGTGGTCAAGGGAGCTGGCGGTAAGGTCAAGTTGGTCAAAATCGATATCGACCAGAGCCCCCAGGTTGCCCAGCAACTGCGCATTCAGTCGATCCCGGCCGTTTATGCCTTCAAGGGCGGCAGGCCGGTGGATGGCTTCATGGGCGCGCTGCCCGAAAGCCAGGTCAAGGCGTTCGTCCAGAAGCTCTCGCAGATGGCGGGGACCGAGCAGGAGGACCCGCTTGCCGACGCGTTCGAGCACGCCAAGCGCGCGCTCGACGCCGAAGACTTCGAGACCGCCGAGGAC
>JAYPXD010000021.1:15904-18754 GCA_038135395.1 Alphaproteobacteria bacterium
GCCCGAAAGCCAGGTGAAATCCTTTGTGGAAAAGCTGGTCGGCGATAGCGTGGACTCGCCGATCGAGCAGGCGATTGCCCAGGCGAAGGAACTTTTGGGGGCCGGTCAACTGGACGATGCAGGCGCTATCTTCAGCCAGGTTTTGCAGCATGAGCCGGAAAACGTCATTGCCAAGGCTGGTTTGGTGCTGGTGCTGGTGCAAAAGGACGAAATTGCGACGGCGCGCGAATTGTTGGACCAGATTCCGGTGAACGAGCGGCGCGATCAGTTTGTCGCTGGCGCGGTCAGCGCGGTCGAGCTGGCGGAGCAATCTGGCGATGCGGGCGATTTGAGCGGACTGCAAGCCGCGGTGGATGCTGACCCCAATAATCACCAGGCCCGCTTCGACCTTGCCATGGCCCTGTTTGGCGCCCGTCAGCATCAGGCTGCCGCCGACGCCCTGCTTGAGATCGTGCGTCGGGATCGGTCGTGGAACGACGATGGTGCGCGGCAGCAGTTGGTGAAGTTTTTCGAAGCCTGGGGTCCGACCGACAAACTGACGGTGCAGACCCGCCGGCGCCTGTCATCTATGATGTTCAGTTAGGCCGGTACGGGGCGGGCGGATGCTCAGTCTGAACGAGTTGCCGGCAATTGTGCCGATCTTCCCGTTGAGCGGGGTCTTACTGTTGCCGGGAGTGCCGCTGCCCCTGCATATCTTTGAGCCGCGTTACCGCGCGATGGTGCGCGATGCGCTGGCCGGCGATGGCTATATCGCGATGATCCAGCCGAATGGCCAGCGTGGCGAGGATCCGATGAACCCGCCGGTGTTCCGGACCGCATGTCTTGGCAAGATTGTGCAGTCGGAAGCGCAGGACGACGGCCGCTACAATATCCTGTTGCGGGGAATTTGCCGGTTGGCCATAGCGGAAGAATTGCCATTGTTGGATGGCTATCGCCGGGTGGTCGCGGACTATTTGCCTTTTGGCCACGATATGGCGGTGTCATCCGACCCGCATAGCGTTGACCGCGCGGTGCTGTTCCCGGCGATTAAGCGCTTCCTGGAACGTCGCAATCTCCAGGCGAATTGGGACGAGGCAGCAAAAATTCCTGATGAGGCATTGGTAAATAGCTTGTCGGTTGCCTGCCCGTTCGGTCCGCAGGAAAAGCAAGCTTTGTTGGAAGCCGCTGATGTCATTAAACGGGCGCAGTTGCTGCAGGCTTTGTGCGAGCTCGATAGCGGTGGCAATGCCAACGACAACACCCCCCAGCCGCTGCACTAGAACGAGGGCGAGCGATGAACGAGATCGACCCACGGCTGCTGGAAATATTGGTATGCCCTGTCACCAAGCAGCCATTGCGCTATGACCGGGCCACTCAGGAATTGATCAGCGACGCGGGCAAGATGGCCTTTCCTATCCGCGACGAAATTCCGATCATGCTGGTGGAAGAGGCGCGAAAGCTGGACTAGCTCAGCGCTGCGTTAAATCCTAGCGCTGCGGCGGCAGCAGCACGCCGGGGTTCATGATGCCGGCGGGGTCCACCGCCTTTTTCGCACCCGCCAATGCGCCGGCGAACACGGCCGAGCGCTGCTGCTCGTACCAGGGCATGTGATCGCGGCCGACGGCGTGGTGGTGGGTGATCGTGCCGCGGTACTTGATGATCGCGTCGGAGGCCGCGTTCTTCACCGCATCGTACTGCTCCCGCATCTGGCCGCGCTTGCCCTGGCCGATAAAGGTGAAATAGGGGGCCGGTCCATCCGGATAGACATGGGTGAAGCGGCAGGCGACTGCCGCGCCCTTGCCCGTCACGCGCTCCACCGCCTCGCGGGTCGCGTCGTGGACAGCGCTATAGAAGCCCTCGAACTGGTCCCAGGTGGTGGAGGTCTCGAAGGTCTCCTTGATGATGCCGCGCGCCGTCAGCATCTCGCGCAGATAGCCGCCCTTGATGAAGGCCTCGCGCCAGCGGCCGGCAGCACCGGCGCGCGGGTCGTCCTGGGCCGCCTTGCTTTCGTCCGGCAGGAAGCCCTTGTGATCCAGTGCGCATTCCATCGCCCGCGCCATCCAGGCGTCCATGGGGTGGTCTGCGCTCTCAAACCCTAAGATCAGCACGGCGGTGGAGCCGTCGCCGGTGCCGGAATACTTGCACTCGTTGTGATCCAAAAGGCGGACGTTTGCCGGATTAAGCCCGGATTGGCTAATGGCGCGGACCGCCTGAACGCCGTCCCAATAGTTCTGGAAATGGACCGCAGCGTTGTTGCGGAAGGTGGGGCGCTTTACCAGTTTCATCCATGCTTCGGTGATGATGCCGAGCGAGCCTTCCGAGCCGAGGAACAGCCGGTCCTGGCTTGGCCCGGCGCCGCTGCCCGGCAGGCGGAAGCTGTCATGGGTGCCGGCGGGGGTGACAGCGCGGATGCTCTCGGTCTGGTCGTCAATGTGGGTCCAGCCGGTGGCGAAATGCCCGCCGCCGCGGGTGGCCAGCCAGCCGCCCAGCGTCGAGAACTCGAAGCTCTGCGGGTAGTAGCGCATGGTGAGCCCATGCGGCTTCAACTGCGCCTCCAGGTGCGGGCCATAGACGCCGGCCTGGATGCGCGCCGCGAGCGAGATGGGATCGACCTCCAGCACCTGGTCCATGCGCGCCATGTCGATGGAGACGGTGGCCTTGAAGCCGGCTCCCACGTCTGGATGAACGCCGCCGACGACGCTGGAGCCGCCGCCGAACGGGATGGCGGCGGCATCGTTGCGGGCGCACCAGTCCAGCAGGTCGGCCACGTCCTGTTCGTTGCGGGGGAAGGCGACCACGTCGGGCGCGCCGGCGAAATCGCCCGCCATGCGCCGCACCTGCTCGTGGAAGCTCTGGCCATAGGTGTGTACC
>JAYPXD010000021.1:18802-20908 GCA_038135395.1 Alphaproteobacteria bacterium
GGTGCAGACGGCTTTCAGGCTGTCCGGGATCGCGAGGCGCGGGGCGGCGAGGGTGATGTTCTCGGCCTTGGGGAAGGGATCGGCGGTGAAGCCATCCGTGCCGAACGCCTCGGCAAACTCCGCCTCGAACGGCAGCATATCGGCATCTGTATAGCCCTGGCCAACATGGCCCCAGCCCCAGAATTTTCGGCGCGGTTTGGCGGTCATAGCGGCGGCTTCCTCTATCCGGGGCGGGCAATGGATCGTTGCATCAGTCTGCCGCCGGTGCGTGCCGGGCGCAATGGGGCGGCTGCAATCGACTCAGGTTGGCCGGTACATGACTTTGTCGCGCGCCCCCTGCATGTCGCGCCAGTGTTCCAGGTCTGCCGGTTCGAAGACGCCGGACGGCGGGCGGCATTCGCGGAAGTGGCCATAGCGGTCCTCGCCGCGCACCAACATCGCCGCCATGTTGCCGCCTTCGATCTGGCGCATGCTTGCCGGGATATAGCGGATGGCCAGCCCGATGCGCCGGTCGTCCGTGCCATTGGCGTGGCTGGCGTGAAACACCCGGCCATGATGCAGCGAGAACTCGCCGGCGGCCAATATATCGTCGGTGCCCTGGGAATCATCGACCTCTACCGCCACTTCCTGGCCGCGGGTCAGCAGGTTTTCCTCAGCGTGGGTGTCGATGTGGTCGACCACCTGGTTGTGGGAGCCGGCGACGAAGCGCATGCAGCCATTGTCAACGGTCGCGGGTGTCAGCGCGACCCAGGCCGTGACCTCCTCCTCGCCGACCAGGCCCCAATAGTGCAGGTCCTGGTGCCAGGAGACATAATGCTTGGTTCGGGGCTCTTTGATGAAGAACGGGGCGTCCAGGACCAGCAGGTCTGGCCCCAGGATCTCGGCGACCGCATCGGTGATTGCCGGCAGGCGGGTGATTTGGTCGATGAATGGCAAGACCAGGTTGGGGTAACGCCGCAGGCATTTGCGCAACGTCGGTTCCTCGGCAAACCGTCGTTCGGCAGCTTCTAGCGCCGCACGATAGCCTCCGGCTGCCTCAGCCGTCATGGCGGTCAGGGGCAGGACAAAGCCGTCGCGATGGAAGCGGGCGGAAATTTCGGTCGAATGGGTCATGCAGAAGGCCTAGTCCAGATTCAGCAGCAGCGCTTTCAGATAGGCGCTTTCTGGCAGTTGCGGATGGGTCGGATGATCGGGGCTGGCGCCGGTGGTGCGCAGGATGCGCGCGTTGCGCCCGGCTTCGGCAATTCCCCGCGTTGTCTCAACCATGAAATTCGCCAGATCCACGGTATGCGAACAGGAATTCGCCAGCAGGAAGCCGCCGGGGGCCACGACGTTGGCCGCCAGACGGGCCAATTTCCGATAGCCGCGCAATGCGGGTTGCAGGTCCTTCTTTGACTTCGCAAAGGCCGGCGGGTCGATAATCACCACGTCGAATACCCGCTGGCTTCGGGCATAGGCTTCCAGTGCGGCAAAGACCTCCGACTGTTCGGCGGCGATCCTGTCGACCAGATTGTTTTCCTCTGCCGCGGCCATCGCCAGCGCCAGCGCCGGTTCGGAGCGGTCCAGCAGGGTGACGCGACTGGCGCCCGCTTTTGCCGCCAGCAGGCCGAAGCCGCCCAGGTAGCAATAGGCATCCAGAACCCTGGCGCCTGGGGCCAGCTCGGCCATCATCGCCCGGTTCAGGCGTTGGTCATAGAACCAGCCGGTTTTCTGGCCGCCGGCGATGTCCGCCAGGTAAGTGACGCCATTTTCGATCACGGGCTGCGGGCTGGGCGGCGCGCCCAGAACCGGTTCGATGGTCTGCGGCAGCCGCTCCAGTCCTCTCTGGTTCGAGTCGTTGCGCAGCACGATCCAGGAAGGATCCAGGACGCGGCGCAGACCTTCCAGCACCGTCTCGCGGTGCAGTTCCAGGCCCGCCGTATTGAACTGGCACACCAGCCCGTCACCGAACTGATCGACGATCAGGCCGGGCAGTCCGTCCGCTTCGGCATGGAACAGCCGCAGGTAGGGCTCTGTGAACAATTTGCGGCGCCAGGCGGCGGCGCGGGCGATGCGCTCGGCCACGAAGTCGGTTGTAAACGCGATATCAGGGCGACGGTCCAGCAT
>JAYPXD010000021.1:20918-22655 GCA_038135395.1 Alphaproteobacteria bacterium
GGTCTGCGGCGTGCAGAACGCCGTCCCCATCGGCTCGCCGCCGCTGTTGTAGACCGAAACCAGGGTGCCGGCCGGCAGCGCCTTGGTCTCCGGCGTCATCTCGACCTCATTGGCATAGATCCACGGATGGCCGCCTTTGGCGCGCCGATGCTTGCCGGCGAGGACAGTGATGCGCGGCAGGTCGGTCATGGTGCTTCTTTCAAAAGGGCGCTGACTTGGGCGCGAAGGGCTGGCAGGACCTCGGCGGCATACCATGGGTTTTGATTGAGCCAATGGTTGACCCGCCAGCTTGGATGCGGCGTTGGCCAATAGTCCGGCAGATAGTCTTGCCATGCCTGAACGGTTTCGCCCAGGGTGCGTTTGCGCGCTCTGCCCAAATAGTGGGCCTGCGCGTACTGGCCGACCAGCAGGGTCAGCCGGACGCGGGCGAGGCGGGGGCGCAGCCGCGGGTGCCAGTGGGGCGCACATTCGCGGCGGGGCGGCAGGTCGCCGCCGTTCGGAGCACGGCCGGGGTAGCAAAGGCCCATAAGCATCAAAGCGACCTTGCCCGGGTCATAGAAGGTCGCGCGGTCCACGCCCAGCCATTCGCGCAACCGGTCGCCGGAGGGATCGTTGAACGGAACCCCGGTGGCATGCACTTTCGTCCCCGGCGCCTGACCAATGATCAGGATCGGCGCGGCAGCATCCAGTTGCACCACGGGCCTGGGCCCTAGCGGCAGGTGGTCCGCACACAGCCGGCAAGCGCGAACATCCGCCAGCAGGGCGTCCAGATCGGTCACGAATAGACGCGTTCGCCGAAAATGGCGCTGCCGACGCGTACCTCAGTCGCACCCAGTGCGACGGCCTGGTCATAGTCTGCGCTCATGCCCATGGACAGCCGTTCCAGCCCGTTGCGCTTGGCGATGTCAGCCAGGAAGGCGAAATGTGGCGCCGGCACATCCTCGGCCGGTGGAATGCACATCAGGCCGACGATGGGAAGTTGGTACTCCTCGCGGCAGGCCTTGATGAAGGCGTCGGCATCCTCTGGCAGCACCCCGGCCTTCTGCGGCTCCGACCCGGTGTTGATCTCGATGAAACAGGGCAATTGCCGGCCCATCTCATCGAACAGGCGGGCGAGCGTGGCGGCCAGCCGCGGCCGGTCCAGCGTATGGAGGACGTCGAACAATTGGATGGCGGAGCGGGCCTTGTTGGTTTGCAGCGGCCCGATCAGGTGCAATTGCAGGTCGGCGTATTGCTCCCGATGCGCCGGCCACCGACCTTCCGCCTCCTGCACCCGGTTTTCGCCATAGACGCGATGGCCGGCGTGCAATGCCGCCAGGATGCGGTCGGCCGGTTGCACTTTGCTGACGGCGATCAGGTTGACGTCGACCGGATTACGATCCGCATCTTGCGCGGCCCGGGCGATTTTGGCGTGCACGTCCGCCAGATTGGCTCGCACGGTTGCAATGACCGAGGGGGAGAGGGGAGCGGTGTCAGTCATGTTGCCTCGCTTCAGACCGTGATGCGTCCGTCGGACGTCATATATTTGAGCGCACGCGCCATTTTTCGATGGTCCTTGGCGATCTGGCGCACTACGGCGGGCGGCAACACCTCGCGCCAGCCGCCGACCCCGCCCTTGCGAAAAAATTTTTCAGAGGTTTTCGAGCGTTCGGAAAAGCCGTCGGCGGCCTCTTGCTGGGACAGTTCTTCGAACCGGCTGAAGCGACAAATGCTCCACTTGGCGGAACACGTATCGGC